>JABFXC010000223.1 GCA_013361935.1 Gemmatimonadaceae bacterium | reverse complement strand
GGTGGAGTCCACCGGCACCGCGCCGATGGCGCGCCAGGCGCCGCGCGAGCGCGCGAAGTGGAGTGGCTCGCCGGCCATGGTGCCGCGGATCGCGACGATCGAGTCGCGCCGGGCGGCGCTGTCGGCGGCGGCGCTGTCGGCGGCGGCGCGATGGGCGATCGCGCTGTCGGCGACGAGGAGCCGCACGAGGCTGCCGGGCGCGGGCGACACGGGGGCGACGTCTATTCGCGGACGCTGCGCGCCTAACGGTGCGGCGAGCGCGGCGAGCACGGCCGCGCAGGCGGCCGCGAGGAGAGAATTCCGGAGTTGCATGCGCCCATCCAACGCAGGATGCGGGCGCGCGGCGCGGGCTCTTGCGCGCTCCGCCGGAATCGCTAACTTGGCTCGCACCGAACAAATCCCGAAAACATTTGGTGTAGCTCGAGCCGGATCACCTTCACCGCAGAGAGGGACCGATGTCGACCGCCGCAGCCACCGCCGCCCCGACCTTCATCACGCCGGACGCGCTCCTCCAGCACTGGCAGGGTCACCGCCGCCTCACCCGCCGCATGATCGCGGCCTTCCCCGAGGACAAGCTCTTCACCTTCTCCGTCGGCGGGATGCGCTCCTTCGGCGAGCTGGCGAGCGAGATGGTCGGGATGGCGGTGCCGACGGTGCGCGGGATGGTCACCAACGAGTGGGACGAGTTCGCGATGGGCAAGGCGACCTCCCTCTCCGAGCTGCTCCGCCAGTGGGACCAGAGCACCATGGAGCTCGACGCCCTCTGGCCGAAGATCCCGGCCGAGCGCTTCGCCGAGACGCTCACCGCCTTCGGCCAGTACACGATGCCCGGCTACGCGCTCGTCCTCTACTGCGTCGACAACGAGATCCACCATCGGGGGCAGGGCTACGTATACCTTCGCGCGTTAGGCATCGAGCCGCCGCCGTTCTGGGAACGGTAGGGCGAGGAGGGAGGAGGGGCAGGAGGAGGGGCAGGATGAGGGGCAGGTCGTGGGGGAGTGATGTGGGATTTCTTCTCGCTCATCTCCCACATACCCCCTCCTCTCGCTCATCTCCCACATACCCCCTCCTCATCCTGCTCCTCGTTCTGCTCCTCGTTCTGCTCCTCATTCGTCCATCATGACCAGGGATGAGGGATGAGCGATGAGGGACGAGAGACGAGGGATCAGGAAACGCGGATCTCGCGCCATCTCCCCTGTCGAAAACGCAGCACGGAAAGCGTGCATCGTGTGATGTGCCCGATCAGGATCGCCAGCCAGATGTCGATCGGGTCGAGGGTGCTCACACGCTTCATCACGAAGCAGATGCCTAACGGGACGATCACCTGGGAGACGATCGAGATGTAGAGCGGGCTCTTCGTGTCGCCGGTGCCCTGCAGGCCGCCGGTGTAGGTCAGCGCGACGGCGATGAACAGGCCGGACACGCTGAGCACGCGCAGCAGATGGACGCCGAGCGAGACCACGACGGGATCGTGCATCCCGAAGACGGCGAGCAGCTTCGCCGGGATGAAGAGGAAGAGCGATCCGATGAGCGTCGCCGCGGTGAGCCCGTAGCGCGCGGCGATGTGCACCGCCTGCTCGGCGCGCTCCGGGTGGCCGGCGCCGAGGTTCTGGCCGGCGATCGCCGCGGACGCGCCCATCAGGCCGACCGAGGTCCAGGTGATGAGCGAGAAGAGCTGCGAGTAGGAGACGGCGAACGCCGCCTGCGCCGCGGCGCTCTGCGCGAGGGAGCCGATGAAGGAGAGCATCAGCACTCCGCCGACGTTCATCGCGATCCCCTGGATCCCCGTCGGCAGGCCGAAGCGGAAGAGCTGGCGAATGATCGTCCAGTCGGGGGCGAGCTTGCGGTCGCGCGGGAAAGCGACGACCCACGTCCCGCGCCACATCTTCGCGAGCGAGTAGAGGGCGACCAGCCCGGTCGCGATGCTCGTTCCGATCGCCGCGCCGCGCGTGCCGAACTCGGGGATCGGCCCGAGCCCGCGGATGAAGATGACGTTGAGGCCCGCGTTGAGCACGGTCACCGCGATGCCGAGCACCATCGGCGTGCGCGCGTCGCCCGCGGAGCGCAATGCCCCCGTCGCCATGAACCAGACGAGCATCCCTCCGCTGAAGAGGAAGATCGTGCGCAGGAAGGGGAGCGCCTCGTGCTGCACCTCCGGCGCGGCGTTGACGAAGTTCAGCAGGTGCGGGGCACTGAAGTAGCCGATCGCGGCCATCACCGCGGCGAGGATGATCGCCGTCAGGAACGCCTGATACACCGTGCGATTCGCCCGCTCCTCGTCCCCCGCACCCACGAAGCGCGCGACGAGCACGCTCATCCCCGTGAAGATCGAGGAGATGAAGACGATGACGATGATCCAGATCTGCATGCTCACGCCGATCGCCGCGTTCCCCTTGAAGCCGACGAGGTTGCCGACGAGGACGTGATCGACGATCCCCTGCAGTCCGCCGATGATGTTGGTGAGCATCGTCGGCCAGGCGAGCTTCCAGACCGCGGGGGCGAGCGGTCCCTCGATGAGCGATCGGTCGTACTTGCGCGCCGTGGCCGCCGGCGCCGCGGGTGCGACTGACGTCGGAGCGGTCGCGGTCTGCGCGGACGCCGAGGAAGCGGAGGGGGCGGACACGCCCGAAGGTTAGAGGCGATCCGCGGCGCGCACCAGCACCGCGTCGTAAGGAAACGGCCAAACGACGCCGGCCGCGCGCCCGTCCTACCAGGCGGCGTCCCTGGCGATCATCCCCGCGTGCCACGCGGGCTCCCAGACGATGCGAGTCTCGACGCCGGCGACGCTCTCCACGTTCATCACGGCGGCGCGGATCCCATCCGTGATGATGCGCTCCATCGGGCACCCGGGCGTGGTGAGCGTGTGCGTGATCCACGCGACGTCGTCACGGATCTCGACGCCGTACACGAGTCCGAGCGTGACGATGTCGAGCCCGATCTCGGGATCGATCACGGTGGCGAGGCTTCGCCAGAGCAGCTCGAGGCGCGGGTCGGGTTCACTCATCGTGATCGCGGTGTAGGTTGCGTGCAGCGGCCGGTGCGCCGCCTCTGCTCGAATCTCGCGACCTCCGCCCCGCCCGCGCGTGACGGTTGTCACCCGACCACCAGCTCCCATCGGCACGCGATGGATACTCGTGCGCTGCTCGAACAGATCCCTCTCTTCTCGCGCTTCAGCGACGAGGTGCGCGCGCGTCTCGCCGCTCGATGCCTCACGCGAACGTACGGCGCGGGGCACGTGCTCTTCACCACGGGCGAGCCCTGCCGCGGGCTGTACATCGTCGAGTCGGGGCGGGTGCGCATCTACCGGACGAGCCCCGCGGGACGCGAGCAGGTGCTGCACACCGAGGGTCCGGGACGTCCGGTCGCCGAGCTTCCCCTCTTCGACGGCGGCCCCTACCCCGCGTCGGCGGTGACCGAAGTCGAGTCGCGCCTCGTCTTCCTTCCGGGCGCCGACTTCGAGGCGCTCTACCGCGAGAACCCGGACGTCGCCGAGGCGGTGATCCGCGAGCTGGGGAAGCGGCTGCGCCATCTCGTCCACGTCACCGAGACGCTCGCCTTCCGCGACGTTGCCGCGCGGCTCGCCAGCTTCCTTGCCGAATACGCGGAGCAGCACGGCGTCGCGACCGCGGCCGGCACCGAGATCGTGCTCGACCGCACGCGCGAGGAGCTGTCGCAGGAGCTCGGGACGGCGCGCGAGTCGGTGTCGCGCGCGCTGAAGCAGCTCACGCAGAAGGGGCTCATCCGCACGCTCGCCCGGCGGCGCGTCCTCATCCCCGACGTGGCGAGACTTCGCACCCTCGGTCGCCCGGGCGCGCGGGCTCGCTACGACTAGCCGCGCTCCGCGGCTCCATCCGAGACAACCGTCACGCCCGCGGGGCCGCGACATCGAGAGACTTCGTCCATCATCGACGAGGATCTCCATGCCATGCGCACCGATCACCCGGCCGACGCCGGCGCGCTGACCGCCAGCGTCGTCAGCGACGCGCTCCGACGTGTTCCCTACCCCGGCCTCACCCGCGACCTCGTGTCGTTCGGCATGGTCGAGCATGTCAGCGTCTGCGATGCACGGGTGAAGGTCACCCTCGGCCTGCACACGCGCGACGCGATCGTCATCGCGCAGCTGGAGGCGAGCATCGACGCGGCGCTCCGCCCGCTCGGCGCGGCGAGCGTCGCGGTGGACGTCGTCGCGCCGAAGCCGGCACCCGCGGCGCTGCCGGCGAAGCGCGGCACTCCCGACCCGTGGGCGGATCAGGTACGGCTCGCCCGCGCGCGGCACGTCATCGCGGTCGGCGCGGGCAAGGGCGGCGTCGGGAAGAGCACCGTCGCCGTGAACCTCGCGCTCGCCCTCGCGCGCGACGGGCTGCGCGCCGGACTGCTCGACGCCGACATCTATGGCCCGAGCCTCCCGATCCTGCTCGGCATCGAGGACGGCGCGTCGCGGGTGAGGATGTCGGAGGACAAGCACATCCTGCCGCTCGAGGCGCACGGCGTGCCGATCATCAGCTTCGGCTTCTTTCTCGGCGAAGGATCGCCGGCGATCTGGCGCGGTCCGATGGTCTCGAAGGCGGTGAAGCAGTTCGCGCGCGGCGTCGCCTGGCCGGAGCTCGACGTGCTCGTCGTCGATCTTCCGCCGGGCACCGGCGACGTCCCGCTCAGCCTCGCGCAGGCCGTCGCGCTCTCCGGCGCCGTGATCGTCACGCAGCCGCCGCGCGTCGCGGTGGCCGAGGCGCGCAAGGCGGCCGACATGTTCCACGCGCTCGAGGTGCCACTGCTCGGCATCGTCGAGAACATGAGCGGTCCCTTCGGTCGTGGCGCGGGCGAGACGGTCGCGGGCGAGCTGACCATCCCCTTCCTCGGCGAGATCCCCTTCGACGAGGCGATCGTGGCCGAAGGCGACGTCGGCGTGCCGACGATGATCGCGAGGCCGGGCAGCGAAGCCGGGATGGCGTTCGATCATCTCGCGCGCGCCGTGGCCGCGTCGCTCGGCTGGGAGCGCGTCGAGGAGAATCTCGCCCAGGCGGAATCGTGACAGCGGGCGTGACGCCCGCGCCGAGCTCGGTCCTCCTCGCCGGCGAGCACTTCGCGGCGGCGACGCTGTATCTCGTGGCCGGCGCGCTCGGTCTCGTCTGGATCGCTCCCCAGCTGGCGTCGGGCGCGTATCCCTCGCCGCACGTCGCGGGCATCACGCACCTCTTCACGCTCGGCTGGCTCACGACGACGATCTTCGGGGCGCTCTATCAGCTGCTTCCGGTCGCGCTGGGAGCATCGCTTCGCTCGGTGCGTGCGGGGCACGTCGGCTTCATCGCCTTCGCGCCGGGCGCTGGGCTGTTCGCGGCGGGCGTCGCGACCAGCTCGACGGTGCTACACCACGCCGGGATCGCGCTCGTCACGGTCGGTGTGGTCGTCGCCGTCGCGAACATCGCGAGCTCGCTGCCACGCGCGCGCGCGCGCGACGTCACCTGGGCAGCGGTCGCCGCTGCGCTCGCCTTCCTCGCGTCGACGCTGGTGCTCGGTATCGTGCTCCTGCACAACCTGCACACCGGCTTCCTCGCCGAGGCGAGGCTGCGCGTGCTCGCGACGCACCTGCACGTCGCGCTGGTCGGATGGGCGCTGATGATGATCGTCGGCGTCTCGCACCGGCTGCTGCCGATGTTCCTGCTCGCCCACGGTGCGGACACGCGCTGGACGCGGCGGTCGCTCATGCTGCTCGGAGTGGGAGTGGTCGTGCTGACCGTCGCGCTGACGCTTCGCGTGGGGCCGCTCGCGTGGCTCGCGGTGGCGCTGCTCGAGGGCGGCGTCGCCTGCTTCGTCTGGCAGGCGCGGGCGTTCCATCGCGCGCGCATTCGGCGGAAGATCGACGTCGGAATGCGGTTCGCCGGCATCGCGCTCGGCTTCCTGATCGTGTCGGCGCTGCTCGGCCCCGCGGTGCTCGCCGGCGGTGTGAGCCATCCGCGAGTCGCGACCGCGTACGTCGCGGTCGGTCTGCTCGGTGGCATCGTCCTCTATGTGGTGGGCTTCTTCTACAAGATCGTTCCGCTGCTCGCGTGGACGGTGCGTTACCGCGACCGGATGGGGAAAGGCGACGCTCCCACCGTGGCGCAGACATTCTCGGGGCGCATCGCGCACGCGCAGCTGGTGGTGATGACGGCGGGCGTCGCCCTTCTCGCCACGGGAATCGGTGCCGGCTCCACGCACGTCGCTCGCTGTGGCGCGGTGCTGTTTCTGGCCGGCGTGATCCTGTTCGTGAGCCAGATCGCCCGCGTAGCGTTCGGAGCCGCCAATGCCGGCTGAGAAGATCGTCCGGCCCATCGCCGCGACCGATCTGGTGAGCGACGTGCTCGCGCGCTCCGAGGCGCTGGTGGACGTCTTCGTTCGCCACTCCCCCGTGCTCGACAAGCTGCGCAACCGCGCGATGCGACGGGTGATGGCGCGACTGGTGACCGTCGAGCAGGCGGCGCGGATGGCTCGCGTACCGCTCGAGCCGCTGCTGCGGGACCTGAACGCGGCGCTGTCTCCAGGCGCGTCGGCGGCGACCGCGCCCGGAGCGCAAGGGTGCGTGGCATCGGCGTCGGGCGCCGGCGACGGAGCGCGCGCGCATCCCGCTGCCGCAACCGTTGTCGAGCTGGACGTCCGCGACGATCTGCGCTCCGGACGTGAGCCCTTCTCGAAGATCATGGCCGCCATCGCGACGCTGCCGCACGGCGACGTCCTGCGGCTGCGCGCGATCTTCGAGCCGGTGCCGCTGTTCGCGGTGCTCGCGAAGCGCGGGTTCGCGCACGAGGCGCGGCGACACGCCGACGACGACTGGTCGGTGTGGTTCTGGCGCGAGCCGGAGGGTGAGAGCAGCGCGCCGGCCCCGGCTGCGGCGCCCGCTCCCGAGGATCGTGAGGGCGCGGCGGACGATGGCACGCGCTGGCTCGACGTGCGCGGCCTCGAGCCGCCCGAGCCGCTGGTGCGAACGCTCGCCGCGCTGGAGACGCTGCGCGTGGGCGAGCAGCTCGTGCAGATCAACGTTCGCGTGCCGCAGTTCCTTCTGCCCATGCTCGCCGAGCGTGGGTACGCGTGCGAGGTGGACGAGTCGCACGCGGACAGGGTGCTCGTCCGGATCTGGCGCGCCGCACCCGCCTGACCCGGCGCAGCACTCCGGGCGTTCGCGCGCCCGCTCGTCACCGTCGTCCAATCACCTCCATACCAGGAGCGTACCAGCATGTCCCTGCAGCCCATCGAGCTCGACGTCCGCGTCATCGCGCCGCGCGACAAGCATCCGACGATCTTCCGCGCCTTCGAGTCGCTGACGAAGGGCCAGGCGCTGACGCTGATCAACGACCACGACCCGAAGCCGCTCCGCTATCAGCTGATGGCCGAGCATCCGAACACCTTCGACTGGACGTACGAGGCGGAAGGTCCGGAGGTCTGGCGGGTGAAGATCAGCCGGCGCTGAGGGACCACCCCGACCCTCCGTCATCGCATCCCTGACAGACGGGTGCGAGGCCGCGGGCGATGTTGGTTCGCCGATGCGTCTTCCCCCATTCCTCAAGCGGCTCTTCGGTCGCACCCCGCGTCCCGCCGCCGGCCCGTCGCCGTGTGACTCGTGTCCGCTGGCGGCGTGCGCGGCGGGCTCGCGGGCCACGGTGCTCTGCATCGTCTGCCCAGCGCACGACGCGCATCGGCTGCGCACCCTCGGTCTCTTCGAGGGAGTGACGGTCGGCGTCGTCGACACACGCAGCGGGTTGGTGCTCGACGTCCGTGGATCGCGGCTCGCGCTCGGCGCCGCCATCGCCGCCGGCATCACCGTGCAACCGCTGCGCGCATGACCGCGGTCGCCGCGATACCGCACGCGGCGCACGTCCGCGCAGGGCCCGGAACGGACTCGCTGCGCGTCGCGCTGGTCGGCAACCCGAACGCGGGAAAGAGCACGCTGTTCAACGCGCTCACCGGGATGCGCCAGCGCGTCGCGAACTTTCCCGGGGTCACGGTGGAGCACGCGGAGGGCAGCTACGCTCGGGACTCGGCATGGATCACGGTGCTCGACCTTCCGGGGACGTACAGCCTCGCGGCGCAGTCGCCGGACGAGGCGGTCGCGCTCGACGTCCTGCTGGGACGGGCGCGTGGCGTGCCCGCGCCGGACGTGATCGTGGTCGTCGTCGATGCGGTGAATCTCGAGCGCAACCTCTTCTTCGCGACGCAGATCCTCGAGCTGGGCCGGCCGACGGTGATCGCGCTCAACCGCATGGATCGGATGGTCGCGGAGGGGACGCGCATCGACGTACCGGAGCTGATCCACGAGCTGCGCACGGTGGTGATCCCGGTCTCGGCGACGCGCGGCGAGGGGATCGAGCGGCTGCGTCATGCGATCTCGTGCGCCCCCTCGCTCCCACCCGCGCCGGCGCGCAT
Source organism: Gemmatimonadaceae bacterium (assembly GCA_013361935.1). Classification (GTDB taxonomy): domain Bacteria; phylum Gemmatimonadota; class Gemmatimonadetes; order Gemmatimonadales; family Gemmatimonadaceae; genus JABFXC01. The sequence goes on along the minus strand of JABFXC010000223.1, from coordinate 21,275 downwards.
CGGGCTCGGCGACGAGATGGACGTCGAGCGGCGCTACGCGTGGATCGCCGACGTGGTCGAGCGCTGTGTCGTCAGGCGCACGCGCTCGGCGAGGACGACCAGCGATCGCGTCGACGCGGTTCTCCTGCATCGCGTCTGGGGACCCCTGATCTTTCTCGGCATCCTGCTCCTCGCCTTCCAGGCGATGTTCAGCGCGGCACGCCCGCTCGCCGATGGGATCGAGTCGCTGGTCGCGGTGGCGGGCGCGCTCGTGACGCGGGTGCTGCCGGCGGGCGACCTGCGCAGCCTGCTCGTGGACGGAGTGCTCGCGGGCGTGGGGAGCGTGCTCGTCTTCCTGCCGCAGATAGCGATCCTCTTCCTCCTCATCGGCCTGCTCGAGGATTCGGGCTACATGGCGCGCGCGGCGTTCGCGGTCGACCGCTACGTGCGGCCGCTGGGGCTGCAGGGGCGCAGCTTCGTGCCGCTGGTCTCGGGCTACGCCTGCGCCGTGCCGGGGATCATGGCGACACGCACGATCCAGCAGCGCGAGGAGCGGCTGGCGACGATCATGGTCGTCCCGCTGATGAGCTGCTCGGCGCGGCTGCCGGTGTACGCGCTGCTGATCGCGGCGTTCGTCCCGGCGGTGCGGGTCGCGGGTGTCGTGAGCCTGCAGAGCCTGACGATGCTCGGGATGTACCTGCTCGGCACCGTTGCGGCGTTAGGCATGGCGGCGATCTTCCGGCGCACGCTTCTGCGGTCTGACACGCGCGCGCTGATCATGGAGCTGCCGAGGTATTCGCTGCCGAGCCCGCGGGTGCTGCTCGCCTCCGTATGGCAGCGGGTGCGGATCTTCCTCCGGCGCGCGGGGACGGTGATCTTCGCGATCTCGGTCCTGCTGTGGGCGCTGGCGCGCTATCCCCAGCCGTCGACGCCGACGCCTCCGACGCCGGAGGCGCAGCTCGGCGCCTCGGCACTCGGCCGCATCGGCCACGCGATCGAGCCGGCGGTGCGGCCGTTAGGCTACGACTGGAAGATCGGCGTGTCGATGATCGCGTCGTTCGCGGCGCGCGAGGTGTTCGTCTCGACGATGGGCACGATCTACAGCGCCTCCGCCGAGGAGGGCGGCCCGGCGCTCGCGCAGCGGCTGCGGGGGGAGCGCGATTCGCGCGGCCGCGCCGTGTACACGCCGCTCGTCGCGATCGGGCTGATGGTGTTCTACGTCTTCGCGCTCATGTGCACGAGCACGATCGCGATCACCATCCGCGAGACCGGCGGCGGCTGGCGCGGGCTCGGCTGGGCGGCGCTGCAGTTCGGCTACATGCTCGCGCTGGCGTACGGCGGCGCGCTGCTCGTGTACCGGGGCGGGCTGGCGCTGGGGCTGGGAGGCGGCGGATGACGCCCGAGCTGCAGCGGTGGCTCGCGGCCGGGGCGGTGGCGGCCGCCGCGCTCTACGTCGCGTGGCGGGCCCTCCGCGCCTGGCGCGCCGCCCGGGCCGCGGTGCGAACGCCGGGGTGCGGCCCGGGGTGTGGCTGCCGCTGACCGGCCCCGCTCCTTGCGCCGGGCGCCTGGAGCTTCCATAATCGCGGGCCCGCCCGGGGAACCCTCGTTCCGCCGGATGGTAGCCTGTGCCCGCGACGACGCGGACGCCCTCCGCCGGTCCAACCGGCTCCCTTTGCACGTCCGGAGATCACCGCATGAAGAAGCTCGGACTGCTCGCCCTCGCGTCGCTCGCGCTCGCTGCCTGCAGCGATCGCCCCTCACCCGTCGCCCCACCTGCGGTCGCGCCGCCTAACGCGAGCGCCGCCGCGGCGAGCCCCGGAAGCCCGATCGCGGGCCGCTACCTCGTCGTCTTCCGGCAGGGAGCGGACGTCGACCACGAGTCGTCGCGCATCGCGGCGAAGCTCGGCGGGAAGGTGAAGTACACCTATCACGCCGCCCTGCGCGGCATGGCGATCGAGCTTCCCGACGCGGCCGCCGCGGCGCTTTCGCGGGAGCCGAGCGTCGCCAGCGTCGAGCAGGACCAGGTGATGTCGATCGTCGCGACGCAGACCGGCGCGACGTGGGGGATCGACCGCATCGACCAGCACGCGCTGCCGCTCGACGGCAGCTACACCTACAACGCCGATGGCACCGGCGTGACGGCGTACATCATCGACACCGGCATCCTGTTCTCGCATTCCGAGTTCGGCGGCCGTGCGGTCGCCGGTATCGACGAGGTGACGAGCGGCGGCACGGCGGCCGACTGCAACGGCCACGGCACGCACGTCTCCGGCACCGTCGGTGGCGCCACCTATGGCGTCGCGAAGAACGTCAGCCTCGTCGCGGTGCGCGTCCTCGACTGCAACGGCTCGGGCTCGACGTCCGGCGTCGTCGCCGGCGTGGACTGGGTCACGGCGAACCACCGCTCGCCCGCGGTCGCGAACATGTCGCTCGGCGGCGGCCTCTCCAGCACGCTGGACCAGGCCGTGTCGAACTCGATCGCGTCGGGCGTGACGTACGGGATCGCCGCCGGGAACGGCAACGCCTTCGGCATCGCGCAGGACGCGTGCACCACCTCGCCCGCCGACGTCTCGACCGCGATCACCGTGAGCGCGACCGACAACACCGACACCAAGGCGAGCTGGGCGAACTACGGCACCTGCGTCGACATCTTCGCCCCCGGGGTGAACATCACCTCGTCGTGGTACACGAGCACGACGGCGACGAACACGATCTCCGGCACTTCGATGGCGACGCCGCACGTCGTCGGCTCGGCGGCGCTCTACCTCCAGGCGAATCCGACGGCGACGCCGGCGCAGGTCGCGAGCGCGCTCACCGGCAACGCGACTGCCGGGGTCGTGAAGAGCGGCGGCAGCGGCTCGCCCAACCTGCTCCTCTACACCGGCTTCATCACCGCGACGCCCTCGACGGCGCCGCCGGTGGCGAGCTTCACCTCGAGCTGCTCCGGCCTGACGTGCAACTTCGACGCGAGCGGCAGCACCGCGCTCTCGACGGCGACGTACGCCTGGGACTTCGGCGACGCGACCACGGGCGCCGGCAAGACGACCTCGCACTCGTACGCCGCCGCGGGCACGTACACCGTGACGCTCACCGTCTCCGACGCGAACGGCACGAGCACGAGCACGCAGACCGTGACGGTCAGCGCGCCCGCGCCGACCCCGGCGCCGGTCGCGAGCTTCACCTACAGCTGCTCGGGACGCACCTGCAGCTTCGACGCGAGCGCGACGACGAACGCGACGTCGTACTCGTGGAACTTCGGCGACGGAAGCAGCGGCAGCGGCGTGACGACGTCGCACCAGTTCCCGCCGAACCGCAACTACACCGTGACGCTCACGGCGAGCGGAAACGGCGGGACCAGCACCGCATCGAAGCCGATCAGCTGCGCGAAGAAGACCTGCTCCTGAGCGGGTCGTCAGGCAGGGAGAGAAACAGCCCCGGAGAATCTCTCCGGGGCTGTTTTTCTTCGCCCGGCAACTTCCTGAGTGAAACGGTGCCGGAGCTGAGCCCGGCCATCGCGCGGGCGAGCGTCGAGCAGGTGAAGACCGGGCTCGAGGCGGGCAACGACTCGGGGCCAGGAGACGTGGCGAAGATCGTGCGGTGATCGCCAGTCCGCTCTCATGAGCTCCCCCTCATCAGCTCCCCCTCATCAGCTCCCCCTCATCACCGGCACCACCCACGATGCGCACTCGCTCGCTCGGTTCCACCGGTCCCACCGTCTCGGTCGTCGGACTCGGCTGCATGGGGATGTCCGACTTCTACGGCCCCGCAGACCGTGGGGAGAGCATCGCGACCATCCACGCCGCGCTCGGCGCCGGGATCAACCTGCTCGACACTGGCGACTTCTACGGGATGGGGCACAACGAGATGCTCCTCCAGGAGGCGCTGCGCGGCGTCCCGCGCGACCAGTATCTGCTGAGCGTCAAGTTCGGCGCGCAGCGCGGGCCCGACGGCGCGTGGCTGGGCTATGACGCGCGCCCCGCGGCGGTGAAGACGGCCCTCGCGTACACCCTGAAGCGGCTCGGCGTGGACCACATCGACGTCTACCGACCGGCGCGGCTCGACCCGAACGTTCCGATCGAGGAGACGGTGGGCGCGATCGCCGAGATGATCGACAAGGGGTACGTGCGCCATCTGGGGCTGTCGGAGGTGGGCGCCGAGACGATCCGTCGGGCGCACGCGGTGCATCCGGTAGTCGACCTGCAGATCGAATACTCGATGATCACGCGCGGGATCGAGCGCGAGATCCTGCCGACGCTGCGCACCCTCGGCATCGCCGTGACCGCGTACGGGGTGCTCTCGCGCGGGCTGCTCAGCGAGCGCGCGTCGGAGGCGGCGCGGACGCGCGGCCGATTCCCGCGCTTCCAGGCCGAGAACCTCGCGCACAACCTCACGCTGGTGGAGGCGCTGAGGGAGATCGCCGCCGAGAAGCGCGCGACGGTGCCGCAGCTGGCATTTGCGTGGGCGCTTTCGCGCGGCCCGGAGATCGTCCCCCTCATCGGCGCGCGGACCCGCGAGCGGCTGCGCGAGGCGTTGGGCGCGCTGGAGCTGACGCTGTCCGCCGAGGAGCTGGAGCGGATCGACCGGGCGATCGCGAAGCGGGGCGCGAAGGGCGACCGTTATGACGCGCACGCGATGAAGACGCTCGACAGCGAGAAGGGGTCGGGGGTCGGGGTTCAGGGGTCGGCGCCGACCCCCGACCCCTGACCCCCGACCCCCTCGTCATGTCCCGTCACGCGGGCTCTCGTGATCCTTATCAGCCTTCGGTGAAGCGCCCCGATTCGTACTGGCTGATGAGATCCGCGTTGAAGCGCTCGGTCGCGTTGAGGCTGCCTTCGCCGAAGGACGGGTCCGGACGGTACCAGGCGAAGCTGCGGAAATAGGCGCGGAGCTTCGGGTCGGCGAAGGGGCGGCCGTGGCGCGCGTAGATCTCGTTGCGCAGGCGGCGCGCGTCGTCGGGGGCGAGGCCCATGACGTCGCTGACGCGCAGCGAGTCGGTGCCGAGCGACTGGTGCAGCTTCTCCTCGCGCGCAGTGATGAGCGCGATGTTCGCGCGCTCGACGTCCGAGAGCTCGGTGTCGGAGTACTCCCGTCGCTCCTTGTACCACGGCTGGGCGCGGAAATGCTGCGCGAGCCAGGGTGTCGCGAACGAGCGGCCATGGAGCGCGTAGATCTCGTTGCGGAGGATGCGCAGGTCGGCGATCGAGACCCGACCGAGCATCGGCTCGGTGAGGCGCGTCGCGCGGAAGAGCTTCATCATCCCTGGCGACACGGTTCGTCCCACCTGCTTCGCGATGGCGAGCGCGATCGTGTCGAGGTTCTGCCGCTCGATGGGGCCAACCTGATACGCGTAGAAGTCGGGGTCCGGCACGTACCAGTAGCGCGCCTCGAAGTACTTCTGGAGGTCCTCGTTTCCGAGGACGTGACCGGCGGGCTCGTCGTCGTCGTACGCGCGTTCGTCGTAGAACACGTACCCGCGGTTCGCGAGCACCTCGCCCTCCAGCACCTCCCAGTCCTGCGGCGAGTGCCGGCCAAGCATCGCGGTGGTGATCACGCGATTCTGGTAGAACCGCATGTCACCCGGCTCGATCTGTGTATGTCGCGCGGCCTCGGCCCCGCGCACCTGATCGAGCGTCGCGCGCTCCTCCGCCGTCAGGCGCGCGTTGGTGAAGCCGGAATCGGCGTGATACCAGGGCTGCGTCTCTAGCCAGTGCTGGATGGTCGTGTCCTCGAAGACACGGCCATGTCGTCCGAAGATCGTCGCGCGAACCCGCTGTAGCTCGTCGAGCGACATCGACGCATACTTCGGGTCGATCGCCGGTTGCTTCGCCGACGACGCGTCACGCGCCCTCGCGCCCCTGCTCGTGTCCGCGCGTCCACCGGAGCCTCCGCCGCAGGCGGCGAGGAGGGCGAGGGTCGCGACGAAGATCGGCGTCCGGTGGAGGATCATCGGCTCGAGGAGGAAGGTTCGACCGGCACGTACCGCTCGACGCCCTCGGCGATCGCGCGGGCCATGAGACGCTGCCCGGCGGGATCGCGGATGAACGCCGCGTCGTGCCGGTTGCTGAGCGTCACCATCTCGACGAGCGCGACGGGAACCTCGGAGAAGATCGATCCGGTGAGCGCGCCCTGCTTGCCGCCGACGAAGGTGCGCGAGTCGCCGCGCACGCCGCCATCCTTGAGCCGCGTGCCGATGCGCGCCGCGACGGCGACGTGCAGCGACTCCGCCGCCTCGCGGCTGCGCCGCATCACGCTCGTGTCGGGACCGGTGCGTCCGTGCGCGGTGCCGAGCCGGTCGGGATAGTAGATCGCGTAGCCGCTGTCGCTGCTCGCGTCGCAGTGCAGCCGGACGACCAGCGCCGCGCGTTCACGGTTGCCGACCTCCGCGCGGTCGACGTTGGTCACCATCCGCCGCTCGGCGGGCTTCGTCAGCACGACGCGGTAGCCCCGCGCGCGGAGCAGCGTCTCGAGGCGCCTGGCGACCAGCCAGGACGCACGCACCTCGCTGATCCCGTGCTGCACCGTCGCGCCGTCGCTCACCTCGGAGGGATGTCCCGGGTCGATGACGATGGTCGGCCGGTGCGCGGTCGATTGGCCGAGCGCCGCGTGCGAGAGCAGGACCGCCGAGAGGGCGAGAGTCGTGGAAAGCGATAGGTGCGTCATCCCCTGAGGACGCGCGACGAGCGAGGGCGGAAACGGGGAGTCGGGGAGCCGGACCCGCGGCGCGATCCCGGCACGCGGCGCATATTCCCCTCGGCACCTACCGACCCCCGGCCCCCGACCCCCCGACCCCCTCCATGCGCTACGCCGCGCTCCTCCGTGGAGTCATGCCGACGAACGCGAAGATGCCCGCGCTGAAGTCGGCGTTCGAGGCGGCCGGATTCACCGAGGTGAAGACGGTGCTGGGAAGCGGGAACGTCGTCTTCGCCGCGGCGCGCGGGACGGAGGCGTCGATCGAGCGGCGCGCGGAGGAGGCGATGACGCGGGAGCTCGGCAGGTCGTTCCTGACGATCGTCCGCCCGATCGAGGCGCTGCGCGCGCTGCTGGAGAGCGACCCCTTCGCCGCGTTAGGCGTCCCCGCCGGGGCGAAGCGGGTGGTGACGTTCCTCCGCGAGCCGCCGGCGAAGGGAGTGAAGCTGCCGCCGGAGCTCGAGGGCGCACGCGTCCACGCGATCGTCGAGCGCGAGGTGTTCACGTCGTATCTCCCGGGGCCGAAGACGCCGGTGTTCATGGCGCTGATCGAGCGGACCTTCGGGAAGGAGCAGACGACGCGGACGTGGGATACGATCGCGAAGATCGCGAAGTGAGGGGCGGCGAGCCCGCCGCGCGGCGCGACGGCCGCGCGACGGATCACTGCACCCGGAAGACCGTGACGCGGCTGGTCGCCGGATCGAGGGGCCAGATCGGCGAGATCGATCCCCCCGCGGCCGCGATGTACTGGCGTCCCCCTACCTCGTACGTGATGATGCCCCCGCCCATCGGCGCGCCCGTCTCGACTTCGCGCAGCACGTTCCCCGACTTCGCGTCGAGCACGATCAGGCGGCCGGTCATGTCGCCGGTGATGACGATGCCGCCCGCGGTCGACGTGACCGCGGCGAGGATGGGCGTGCGCGCCTGATAGCGCCAGCGGATCTGGCCGGCGTCCGGATCGGCGGCGGTGACCCATCCCTTCCAGCTTTCCTTCGGGTCGAACTCGCCGAAGCCGCCGCCGGCGTTGCCGGTGAAGTCGATCGGCAACGGGTGGGGGATGCTGTCGGGATGGACGAGGCGGATGCGCGCGCACCAGTCGACGGCGCCCGTGAAGACGAGATTCTGGCCGGGATCGTAGGCGGGGCCGTTCCACTCCGATCCGCCCTGCGTCCCCGGGCAGAAGCGCGTCGCGCTCGCGTTGGTGAGCGGAGCCTCGATGTTCTCGCGCGTCGTCGTCGGCACGGACCAGAGGATGCGCATCGGCGCCGGATCGACACCGTGCAGCAAACCATCCTTTCCTGCGAGCGCGAGGAGCGCGCGCCCGCCGCGCGTGTGGATGAGCGCCGGCGTCGCGCTCACATCCCAGTCGTGCCAGTCGCGGCGTCCGTCGAGCACCTGCACGTAGTCGCGCATCCGGCCGGTGCGGGCGTCGATCGCGATGAGGCTGTTCGCGTAGAGGTTCGCGCCCTCGCGAAGATGCGGCATGAAGTCGGGCGCCGGATTCCCCGCGGGCACGTACAGCGTTCCCGTCGCCGGGTCGAGCGTGAAGCTGCTCCAGATCCCTCCGCCGGTGGGGGGCGCCGCGTCGCCGCCGGAGGGCCAAGTCGCGCGTGGGGCGCCGGTGTCGGGGACGACCTCGAAGCGCCACACCTCACGCCCCGTCGCCGCGTCTAGCGCGTGTACGTGTCCGCGCACGCCGAGATTGTCGCCGCCGCCGTTGCCGACGAAGACGAGACCGTTCCAGGCGATGGGCGCCATCGGCGCGCCTTCACCCTGGCGCTCGCCGAATGAGACGTCCCAGAGGAGCTTGCCCGTCGCCGCGTCGAGCGCGTACGCGTGCACGCCGCCGTTCACGCGGAAGAGGCGCCCATTCATGTACGCGACGCCGTGATTGTTCTTGAGGAATCCGAGCGGCGTGTATGACCGCGACGTCTGCCAGCGTCGCGCGCAGGTCGCGGCGTCGATGGCGTAGGTGCTCGTGTCGGTCGTGAGATAGAGCACCCCGTTCACGACGACGGGTCCGCTCTGCATCGACATCTGCTCGCCGGTATCGAAGGTGCACGCGCGGCCGATGCGCGGCGCGTTGGCGGCGGTGATCTGGGTGAGCGAGGAGAATCGCGTCCCCTCGAGATTCCCATTGTACGTCGGCCAGTCGGCGCCGACGGCGCTCGTCGCGCGCGGCGCGACTTTCGTGTGGCAGGCGAGAGCGCCGAGGAACGGCAGCACGTAGAACGGCAGACGGCAACGCATCGAGCTCACTCCGTGAAGGGCAGCGGCGGCGTATCGCATCGCGCGTGCCCGTGGCAGCCGATCCGCGCGGATCGGCTGCCACGTCACCATCTCACTTCGCCTTTCCGGATGGCGTGAGGAGCAGCGCGGGCGCCTGAGCCGTCGCGCTCACTCGAAGACGGATCCACATCCCGGCTGCCCCGTGTCCCGGCACCCCGCAGAAGATGAGGTACTCGCCCGGGGGCTGAGCGATGAAGCGGATGACGTCCGTCCCCCGCGGCGGGAGCCCTGCCGCGAGATTGAGCGTGAAGGCACGCGGAATCGCCGGGCTCACGGGCTGCGTCGGAAGAGGAGTCTGCGGAGAGATCACCTCCGCGCTGTGCGGCAGCATTCCGTCGTGGTTCCTGAAGGCGATCTCCGCCTTCCATCCGACGGGTATGACGAGAGTCAGTTGTCCGTCGCGGAACCCGTTGAAGTTCAAGGCGCCGTTCAGACCCGTGAGCCCGGCGATCAGTTGAAATCGGGCGGTCTTCGTGCCCGGGTCGACACTCAGCCATGCAGGATCCACGCGCTGCTGCTGCCCCAGCGCGGGAACGGCAGTCGCACAGATCAGCAGCGACCCAAGAGCAAATCGGAACATCGAAGCACCCTTCATGGTCATCCCCTCGTCATTTCGCGAGCTGCGCTGCGCGCTCGGCCGAGACGTACCACACGACGATGTGGTAGTGCGGTTCCGCCACGCCGGGATGTCCCGCGTTGAAGACGATATCCACATGGTCGGCGGGCGCATGGGCGATCTTCAGATCGCTGAACGCCCGGCGGGCGTTCAGGTCCTTCATCGGGATCATGTAGATCGAGCTCACCAGGTGGCCCTGGTGATCGTACGCGAGAAAGGGCCCGGCGGGGAGCGTCGCGGGATCGACGTACAACGTGCCCATCCCGGGGACGAAGTCGGGGAGCGCGACGAGCGCGCTGACTTTCCTGTACTTGCCGCCCGGCGGCTCGTGTAACGGCGCTGCGGACGAGTCGGGGTGCATCCGCGACGCGACAGGCAGGGGTGATTCGCGCTGCGCCATCGCTACATCGGGGACGGTGCACATCCCGATGCCCAGCGCGGCGACGAGCGTGCCCAATGCGAGACCTTTCATGTGAATCTCCGTGTGAAGGAATCTTTCCACCCGCCACGGAGTGTAGTCGGCCCTTCGTGAAGATAGAGTGAATTAGTAACGAAGTTATCTATATGGTGGCGCGCCCTCCCGGCGCCGCCGGCAGGCTTCCACGCACGCGCCGTCCATGTGAGCGCGACGCTCGCACGGCGCGCGGCAAATCCATAAAGCAGGCTTCACCGCTTCTTCCCAATCGATTCATGGGCCCGATGACAGACTGCCTCCGTGATGATCTGGCCGAAGCGACGGGCGTTATGCGCAACGTCGGCCTGGCACTGTCGGCAGGGCACACACTTCACGGAGGAAGCGATGAGGACGTGGAAGAAGTGGAGAACGGCCGTGGCACTCGGAGTCATCGGCTCGGCGTCGGCGCTCGAGTACGCGGCAGCGCAGGGGTCGGGTTCCGTCGGCAGGGAGGAACCAGCGGCGTCACCGCAGACGAACGTGACCTCGGTGATGTTGCGCGAGGCGGCGCGGAGCGGCGACTGGCTGATGTATGGTCACAACTACTCGAACGACCGCTACTCCCCGTTGAAGCAGATCACCACCGCCAACGTCGGCAACCTGGTGCCGCGGATGGTCTTCCAGACCGGCACCGAGCGGCTCGGTAGTCTCGAGACGACGCCGGTCGTCGTGAACGGGATCATGTACATCACGTCCCCGGCCACTCCCAACAACGTCGTCGTCGCGGTCGACCTGCGAACCCGGAAGACGCTGTGGCGCTACGAGCACAAGAACGCGCCCGTGAGCACCGCGTGCTGTGGGCCCAACAACCGCGGTGTCGCGGTGTCGGGCGGCAACGTGTACGTCGCGACGCTCGACGCGCAGCTCATCGCCCTCGACCAGGCCACCGGCACGGAAAAGTGGGTGGCCACGATCGCCGATCCGGCCGAAGGGTACACCGAGACGATGGCGCCACTCATCATCGACGACAAGGTGATCATCGGCTCGTCGGGCGCCGAGTACGGCATCCGCGGCTTCGTGCGGGCGTACAACGCCGCCACCGGTGCGCTGGTCTGGAACTTCTACACGATCCCGGCACCCGATGCCCGAGCGGACGAGGGCGGGATCAACGGCTGGTACGGTCACTGGTCACGGACCACGCCGGAAGGCACGCCCCTTCACCGCGACATCGCCAGGGAGAAAGCCGACTCGGCGAAGTACGCCGACGCGTGGAAGACCGGCGGAGGTTCGATGTGGATGACCCCCGCGTATGATCCGGACACCAGAACGATGTACGTCTCCATCGGCAATGCATCGCCCGATCTGGACGGCTCCGTTCGCCCCGGCGACAACCTGTGGGTCGAGTCGATCGTCGCGCTCGATGCGAGGACCGGCAAGTTCAAATGGGGCTACCAGATGGTGCCGCACGATGTGTGGGACCTCGATGCGACCAGCCCGCCGGTGATCACGATCGTCGACGGTCGCAAGGCGATCGTCCACGCCGGGAAGACCGGATGGATGTACGTGCTCGATGCCGCAACGGGCAAGCTGATTCGCCGCTCCGATGCGTTCGTCCCACAGGAAAACATGTTCGCGCATCCGACCGAGGAAGGGACGCGGATGCTGCCCGGTGCGAACGGTGGCCAGGAATGGTCGCCCGTCGCGGTGAATCCCGAACTGCAGTACGCCTATAGCGTCGCGCTGCATCAGCCGATGAACTACAAGACGCATTACGCGGCCAAGGAGACTGGCCGGCTGTGGTTGGGGAGCGCATTCGTCGCCGTCCCCGGTGAGGCACAGTGGGGATACGTGTCGGCCATCGACCTCAGGACCGGCAAGATCGCCTGGCAGGTAAAAACCGAACAGCCGATGATCGGCGGCGCCACCACCACCGCCGGTGGCCTGATGTTCACCGGGGAAGGCAACGGCTGGTTCAAGGCGTATGATGCGCGCACCGGCAAGGTTCTGTGGAGCTTCCAGTGTGGCGCGGGCGTCAACGCTGCCCCCTCCGTGTTCGAGGTCGATGGCGAGCAGTTCGTCGCGGTCGCCGCGGGGGGCAACTTCCAGCTCGGCTACCCGCTCGGCAGCGCGGTGTTCGTGTTCGGGCTTCCCAAGGCGGGCAGGTAGGTGCCACGCATGGCTTCGATGACCGTGCGCCGGGCAGCGGGGATTGCATCTGTTGCCGGTGCGGCGCTGCTCGGCGGCGGTCTGGTGATGGGGGCGAGCGGCGGCGAGCACGCGCGCCGGTGGACGAGCCTCGACGGGCGCGACTGGACGCGGTTCGCGCCCCCGGAGAAAGAGGCATATGTCGCCGGCTTTCTGGCCGGCGCCGCGAACGCGGCAGCGAGCACCGGCGATACAGCCGTGATTCGCGCGGCGGTCGACTCGCTGTACCGAACGGGGACGCTGCAGTTCCCGTTCGGCCACACGGTCTACGCGAATCAGCTCGACGAATTCTACTGGTGGGACAATCACGCTCCCATCCCGCTGTATCTGGCCATGTCGGCCATCAACCAGCGGCTACGGCGATAGCTGCACGACCTGTTGCGGACGTGCGACTTCCAATTCTGGAGATGAGATCATGACACGCATGTTGGGGATTACGACGGTCATCGCGGGCGCGATGCTGGTCGGAGCGAGTCCGGCAACGGCCCAGGACGGGTTCTTCCACAGCCCCGTCTTCGTGGCTCAGCCCGGGGCCATTCATCCGTTCAGCGCGGGGGCATCGACCGAGTTCAACGCGCGCTTCGTGACGGCGATCCCGCTGTCGATCGATCGAACCACTCTGGTCGGGATCATTCAATGGACGCCGTTTGCCGACAACGGCGCGGGCGGCAGGGCGAACGCCCCGGCATTCGTGTACGGACCGGTTGTCAACGTGTTGAATGGAAAGTACGCGAGCTTCGATGTCGACGGGCTGTTCGCCTACGGCCAGGCAGCGACCGGCAACAGCGATTACACGCACAAGTTCCTGGTGGAGGGCGACGTCTCGCTGAAGCTGGGCGGCCTGATGAACGCGAAGAGCAACTGGAACAGCTTGAGCGCCTACGCGATGTTGGCGTACGTGGTCAGCGGGCTGCCAACCGGAGTGGAATCCAGAGATCGCATGGTCCTCCTGTCGGGCTTATCGCTGCCGCTGGCGCCGTGGAAGAAGTAGGTCCGATACCTCGCAGCGAGCCTGCCGGCGTGCGCTCCGCAGCCGAGGTGACATGCTCCGAGGTTACCCTGGGACGACTAGGAGCGCGTCGCGCGGCTCGTGCGCTTGAGGCGCCGATCGAGCACGCGCTCCAGGACGGCGACGTCGCTGATGTCCGCCGCGCGCGACGCATACACCAGCGTGACCCGGCCGCGACGAGCGCGCCGGACGAGATCGGCGAGCACCTCCTTCGCGGCCGGTGCTCGCAGCTCCTGCCGATAGCGTGTCTGGAACTCGGGCCACCTGGCGGGATCGTGCCCATACCATTCGCGCAGTGCCCGTGAGGGAGCGACGTCCTTCGCCCACGCATCGAGGTGCGCATTCGCCTTCGACACGCCGCGCGGCCAGAGCCGATCGATGAGCACGCGGTAGCCATCCGATGGCGCGTATGGCTCGTAGGCACGCTTGCTGACGATCATGGGGGTGATCCCTCCACGGTCAGTGCAGGGACGTCGACGTTCCGTCTTTCGCGCTGCCACCGAGCCGGAAGCCCACCCCGCGAACGGTCTGCAGCAGAGCCTCGCCAGTCGCCTGCGTCAACTTGCGACGCAGGTTTCCCACGTGCACGTCCACCACGTTGCTCCCCGGATCGAAGTGCATGTCCCACACCTTCTCCAGCAGGGTCGTGCGCCGGACGATCTCTCCCGCATGGAGCATGAAGTACTCGAGCAGCTGAAACTCCTTCGCGGTGAGCTCGACCGGCCGGCCGGCGGCGGAGATCACGTGATGCAGGCGATCCAGCGCGATCGTACCGACACGGAGAACCTCGAGCCGCTCGGCGCCGCCGCGACGGTGGAGGGCGCGGATCCGCGCCAGCAGCTCGTCGAACCGGAAAGGCTTGGCGAGATAGTCGTCCGCACCCGCGTCCAGCCCACGAACCACGTCCTCGACGGCATCGCGCGACGTCAACATGATGATCGGCGTCTTCCGTCCCTCGCGCCGCAGCTCGGTTGCGATCTGGAACCCGTTCTTCTTCGGGAGCACCACATCGAGCAGGATCATGTCATAGTCGTTGACGTGCGCCAGCATCGTGGCCTCATCCCCCTCCGATGCAACATCCACGACATGCCCCTCCTCCTTGAGTCCGTGGTCGATGAAGCCGGCCACCTTGGAGTCGTCCTCGACCACCAGGATCTTCATGGCCTTCAATCTCGTGGAAGTAGCTGAACGTGATCGGAAGTCCGGCTTAAGATGGCTTCACGATGCATTGGCGGGCACCTCGAGGATGAACCAGCCACCCTTGCCGGGCTGCGAGATTGCCCGGAGCTCACCGCCGAGCAGGCGGGCGAGTCGCCGCGAGAGTGGGAGGCCCAGGCCGAGACCGCGGCTCTCCTCTCCGGCCTTGGTCACGTAGACGTCGAAAATTCGCTCGAGCTCGGTGGGACTGATGCCGGCGCCCTGATCCTTCACCTCGTAGAGCACGCGTGCGTTGTGCGAGGCGATGCTGATGCGCACGGTGCTCCGCGGAGGAGCGAATTTGATCGCGTTGCCGAGCAGGTTGATGAGGATCTGCTCGACCCGGCTGGAGTCTGTCGAGCACGATGGCAGGTCGGCAGCGGGCGCCAGCTCGAGGATGATCTCCTTCATGCTCGCGGCGGGAGTGACGCGCGTCATCGCGCGCTTCGCCATCGAGCAGGACTCCACTACCCTGATGACCGGCTTGAGGCGATCCTCGTCGAGACGGCTCAGGTCGAGCAGGTCATTGATCAGATGGATCGCGTCCTCGGCGGACCCGAGCACCTCGAACGCGGCGCGCGGCACCGTCGCCGGATCGCGCTTGCGGATCAGCATCTCCGACCAGCCATACACCGCCGCCAGCGCGTTCCTGAGCTCGTGGTTCACCATCGCGAAGAACCGCTCCCTCGCCCGCTGCAGCTGCTGGACCTCCTCGAGCAGGCGGGCGCTCTCCTGGTGGTGCCGCGCGTTCTCGATTGCCGCGGCGACCTTCGCGGCGAGCAGGATCGCCAGGTCCTCGTCCTGATCGGTGAACTGCCTGCCTGCGCGCTTCTCCGTCACGTAGAGACTTCCCAGCACGCCGCGGCGGCCGACGATCGGTACGCCGAGAAAGGAATGCATGCTCGGATGATGCGCGGGAAAGCCACAGGATTCGCGATGCGCGGTCAGGTCGCGAAGGCGCACCGGCTTCGCCTCGCGCACGACCACGCCGAGCATGCCGTGCCCACTCGGTGGGGCACCGATTCGCCGCTCGAGACCCGGGGCGATGCCGTGCGTCGTGAAGCTCTCGAGCACCTTGCCATCCGGCCCGACCACTCCGATCGCGGCGTATCGGGCGCCAAGCACCTGCGCGGCCACCTGCACCGTGCGCGTGAGGACCGCGTCGAGCGAATCATCGGTGATGAGTGCCGAGGTGGCCACATCGAGCTGTCGCAGGCGCGCCTGCATCGATGGCCGGCGGCTCCGCTGCGTTTCAGGCATGTCTCAACGTACCCGCGTACACAACGGTCCGCGAACTACGAGCGGCCGCCGCTCACCGAACTTTCCGCCGGATTTCACACTTCCTTCACGATGCGCGGAGAATCTTTCCGGTGAGATCAGTAGGTCAACCGGAAGTCACGAGGAGAGCTCCATGCAACGGGTTCTGTTGACGGCCATCGTCGGGGTGATGAGCGCGGGGATGATGTTCGCGCCCATCGTCGCGGCGGCACGCCGCAGCAAGTGAGCGGATCGCGGCGCGAGTTCCTGAAGGCCGGCGGCGTGGCGCTCGCCGGTCTCTGGCTCGTTCCCGGGCGTGAGGGTGCGGCCGTGGCGCTCTCGATGCCGCGGACCTGGCCCGCGCTCGAGGTGATCGAGATGCGCAGCGATGCCCTCGGCACGCAGGTGTGGTTCGATCCGATCGGATTGTTCGTCCGGCCCGGTACCACGGTGCGCTGGATCGTCCGGCAGAACGTGCACACCGCCACCGCGTACCACCCGCGCAACGACCATCACGCGCTGCGCATCCCCACGGGCGCGACACCATGGGACTCGAGGTTTCTCGTGAATCCCGGGGACCATTTCGAGGTCACACTCACCGTCCCGGGGGTCTACGACTATTACTGCGCGCCGCACGAGGCCGTGGGGATGGTGGGCCGCATCATCGTTGGCCAGCCAGGGGGACCGGGCGCCGAGCCGTTCGGCTACTGGAAGGGCAAGGCGGGTACGCGCGACTGGCGGGACGTGCCCGATGCGGCGCGCACGGCCTTTCCAGGCATCGCGAGGATCATGTCGGAGCACCACGTGCGCGTGGATGGGCGACGCGAGTGAGCACGAAGGTCGCCATCAACGGGCTTGGCCGGATCGGTCGCGCCGTCCTGAAGCTCGTCCTCGACGAGCCGACACTCGAGCTGGTGGCGGTGAACGACCTGATCGACACGGACAATCTCGCCTATCTGCTGCGCTTCGATACGGTGTACGGGCGCTACGAGAGGCCGGTGCGGGTCGACGGCGACGACCTAGTGATCGCCGGACGGGCGATCCGCACGCTGCACGATCGGAATCCCGCCGGTCTTCCCTGGCGCGACCTCCGGGTCGAGCTCCTGTTCGAGTGCACGGGCGCACTGACGCGGCGGGAAGATCTGGAACAGCACATTCGCGCCGGGGCGCGAATCGTCCTTCTCTCTGCGCCGTCGAGAAGCGATGACGTGGAGACGGTCGTCCACGGCGCGAATATCCGGGGCGGAACGTCCACCATCATCTCCTGCGCGAGCTGCACGACGAACTGCATCACGCCGATCGTCGAGATCGTCGGACGGCGCATCGGGGTGCGAAAGGCGATGATGACCACCGTACACGCCTATACCGCATCACAAGCGCTCGTCGATGGGCCGAGCAAGCGTCACCGCCGCGGCCGGGCCGCGGCGGCGAATCTGGTCCCCGCGTCGACGGGAGCGGCATTGGCGACGACGCGCGCGCTGCCCGAGTACGGCGGCCGCTTCGACGGTGTCGCGATCCGCGCCCCCCTCCCCATCGGCTCCATCGCGGACATCACCTTCGTCACGTCACGTCCGACATCGGCTGCCGAGGTGAATGCGATTCTCTCGGAGGAAGCGGGGACGGCGCGGTATGCCGGCGTGCTGGGCGTGTCGCGCGATCCGCTGGTCTCGTCGGACGTGATCGGCGATCCGCGCGCCGCGGTCGTGGACCTCGAGCGCACCAGGGTCGTGGACGGAGACCTGGTGAAGGTGATGGGCTGGTACGACAACGAGTGGGGCTATGCAAGCCAGATGGTCCGCGAGGCGATCTCGATGACCGGAGTGCAGACCGCTCGCGTGCGTTGACGGCATACAACGAGCCCGCCGCCGCGCGTGTCGAGGGCGGGCTCATCGTGTGTCGTCTCCGGCGCGCTGCCCCTTACTGCACCGCGTTCACCATGTCGAAGATCGGCAGGTACATCGCCACGACCATGCCGCCGACCACCACGCCGAGGAACACGATCATCAGGGGCTCCATGAGGGCGAGCAGGCCGCCGACCGCCGCGTCCACTTCCTCGTCGTAGAAGTCCGCGATTTTAGAAAGCATCTCGTCCAGACCACCGGTCTGCTCGCCGACCGCGATCATGCTGATGACCATCGGCGGGAAGACCTGGCTCTTGGCGAGCGGGGCGGAGATCGTCTCACCGCCGGCGATGCTCGAGCGGCTCTCCATGATCGCGTCGCTGATCACGCGGTTGCCCGCGGTCTTCGCCGTGATCTCGAGGCCGTCGAGGATGCTGACGCCGGAGCCGATCAGCGTGCCTAACGTTCTGGTGAAGCGCGACACCGCCGACTTCCGGAGCACGTCGCCGAGCACCGGGGCCTTGAGCAGCAGGCGGTCGATCGCCAGCTGCCCGTTCGACGTCTTGTAGTAGTTCTTGAGCGAGTAGACGCTGATCCCGATGACGCCGAGGATCGCCCACCAGTAGCTCTTCAGCGCTCCCGAGGCGCCGATGACGATGCGCGTCGGCAGCGGCAGCGGCAGGCCGACGCTCGCGAACATGTTCGCGAAGGTCGGGATGACGAAGATGAGGAGGACGACGATGGCGATGACGGCGACGGACAGAATGACGCCGGGGTAGATCATCGCGCCCTTCACCTTCCGGACGAGGGCGTCGTTCTTCTCCTTGAAGACGGCCAGACGCATGAGGATGGTGTCGAGAATACCACCCGCCTCGCCAGCGGCGACCATGTTCACGTAGAGGTCGTCGAAGGCCTTGGGATGC
Organism: Gemmatimonadaceae bacterium; assembly: GCA_013361935.1. Lineage (GTDB taxonomy): Bacteria > Gemmatimonadota > Gemmatimonadetes > Gemmatimonadales > Gemmatimonadaceae > JABFXC01. The sequence continues at coordinate 2,878 of JABFXC010000223.1, read as the reverse complement.
TTGCGCAGCGCGTCGGCGACGGTGTGTCCGGACTCGACGTCGAAGACGACGGCCTTCGTCACCTCCTTGAGCGCGGGGTTCTCGCTCTGCTTGGCGAGAATGTCCAGCGCCTGCACGAGCGGCAGACCGGCGTTGATCATCGTCGAGAACTGGCGCGTGAAGATGACGATGTCGCGCCCCTTGATGGAGCCGAGCTTCTTCTTCTGCGACGGCGCCTCGTCGATCTTGACGACGTTGAGCCGCTGCCGGCGCAGCTGCGCGACGACCTCGTCGCGATTGGCCGCGTCGATCTGCGCCGTCTTGAGCTCGCCCTGGGGGGTGCGGGCAGTGTATGTGAAGGTGGCCATCGTCTCGTCTCAGTCTCTGGTTGACTTCGGGGGATCAGGGGCCAGGCGGAAGGAACGGCGTCTACCGCGGTTCCTTCCGCCTGACCCCTGACCCCTATCGCTTCGCCGCCATCGGGCGCTGCGCGGCGCCCATCCCGCCGATCGGCGGCATGCCGTCGTCCATCGGCGGCTGGCCGATCATGCGCAGGAAGTCGTTCGGCTCGCTGCTCACGCGGATGCACTCGTCGAGGGTGACCTCGCGCGCCATGTACAGCGCGTAGAGCGCGTCGTTGAGCGTCTGCATCCCGTACTTCTTGCCCGCCTGCATCATGCCGGGGATCTGCTCGATCTTCGCGTCCTTGATCAGCGCGCGGATGGCCGGCGTCATCACGAGGATCTCGGCGGCCATCACGCGGCCGCGGCCCTTGGCGCGCGGCAGCAGCGTCTGCGTCACGATCCCCTCGAGCACGAAGCGGAGCTGCGTGCGGACCTGCTCCTGCTGGTGCGCGGGGAAGACGTCGATGATGCGGTTGATCGCTTCCGTCGCGCTGTTCGTGTGCAGCGTCGCGAAGGCAAGGTGGCCCGTCTCGGCGATGGTCAGCGCGGCGGCGATCGTCTCCTGGTCGCGCAACTCGCCGATGAGCACGACGTCCGGATCTTCACGAAGGGCGTACTTCAGCGCGTTGCCGAACGACTTCGTGTCGGTGCCGACCTCGCGCTGGTTGACGATGCAGCCCTGGTGGCGATGGATGAACTCGATCGGGTCTTCGACGGTGATGATATGGCCCTTCCGCTCGCGATTGATCTTGTCGATCATCGCGGCGAGCGTCGTCGACTTGCCGGAGCCGGTGGGGCCGGTGACGAGCACCAGGCCGCGCGGCTTCTCCGCCATCTTGGCGATGACCGGGGGAAGGCCGAGGTCCTGGAAGGTCTTCACGCTGAACGGGATCTGCCGGATGACCATCGACACGCAGCCGCGCTGCTTGAAGCAGTTGCCGCGGAAGCGGGCGAGGTTCTGGATCCCGAAGGAGAAGTCCAGCTCGTCCTCGAGCTCGAAGCGCTTCTTCTGGTTCTCCGTCAGCACGCTGTAGGCGAGCTGCAGGGTGTCCTTGGGGTTCAGGACATAGTCGACGTTGGAATTCGTGATGTCTCCGTCGACGCGCAGCTTCGGCCGCTCCCCCGCCGTGATGTGGAGGTCGGACGCGTCGCGCTCGATCATCTCCTCGAGGAGCATGCGGAGGTTGACGGAGCTTGGTGCGGCGGGAGCAGTCATTGGGATCTACGCAGGGGAAGTGTGTCGTGCGTCTCGGATGCCGGGTGCCGGGTGCCCGGTGCCAGTTACCGGGACCCGGCACCTGGCACCTGGAAACCCGCTACGCTGACGTCTCTCGAATGACCTGCTCGAGCGTCGTGATGCCCTTGAGCACCTTCAGCCATCCGTCCATTCGCAGCGTGAGCATGCCTTCCTCGACGGCGCCGTCCTTGATCTCGGCGGCGCCGACGTTCATGATGACGAGCTTGCGGATCGCGGGGGTCATGGTCATGACCTCGTAGAGACCCTGGCGGCCCTTGAGGCCCGTGCCGCCGCACTGGTCGCAGCCGGTGCCCTTGAAGAAGGGGAGCTCGCCGATCTTCGTATCGAGGTTGAGTCCCCCGAGGAAGGGCGCCGCTTCCTTGCTCGCCTTGAGCTTCGCGTCGGAGAGCGCGCGCGGGGTGAAGCGGAGCTCGCGAAGGGTGGTCTGCGGCGTGACCTTCGCCGCCGCGTACTCCTCCTTCGACACCTCGTACTTCACCTTGCAGGCGCCGCAGATGCGGCGGACGAGTCGCTGCGCCAGGATCAGGTTGAGCGCCGACGCCACGTTGAAGGGCTCGAGGCCCATGTCGAGGAGTCGCGTCACCGTCTCCGGCGCCGAGTTGGTGTGCAGCGTCGAGAGCACGAGGTGGCCGGTGAGCGCCGCCTTGATGGCGATGCCGCCCGTCTCCAGATCTCGGATCTCGCCGAGCATGATGATGTTCGGGTCCTGCCGGAGGAACGCCTTCAGCGCGGCGGCGAAGGTCATCCCGATCTCGGTGCGGACGAGCACCTGGTTGATCCCGTAGAGGTTGAACTCGACAGGATCTTCCGCGGTCATGATGTTGACGTCGATGGTGTTGACCTTCGACAGCGCGGAGTAGAGGGTCGTCGTCTTGCCGGAACCCGTGGGGCCGGTGACGAGCACCATCCCGTACGGGTTCATCACCGCTTCCATCAGCGCCTGCTCGGCGGCCGGCTCGATGCCGAACTTCTCGAGGTCGAGGGTCAGGTTCCCCTTGTCGAGAATCCGGAGCACGACCTTCTCGCCGAAGAGCGTCGGCAGGGTGGAGACGCGGTAGTCGATGACCTTGTTGCCGACCTTCAGCTTGATGCGGCCGTCCTGCGGCACGCGGCGCTCGGCGATGTTCAGCTGCGCCATGATCTTGAAGCGCGAGATGAGCGCCGCCTTGAGCTTCATCGGCGGCTTCATGACCTCGCTGAGAGCGCCGTCCACGCGGTAGCGGACGCGGAGCTCGTG
>JABFXC010000175.1 GCA_013361935.1 Gemmatimonadaceae bacterium | reverse complement strand
TGATGCGCTCCCCGAGGGGCTGGCGGCGCTCGGCGCGCGCGTGGACACGATGCGCGCCTATCGTTCGGCGCCGGACGTGGAAGGGGCGCGGCGCGCGGCGGACGCGCTGCGCGCGCACGAGGTCCACTGGGTCGCGTACGCGTCGGCGGGCGCGGTGACGGCGTTCGTGGACGCAGTGGGTGACGCGGCGCGGCTGGCGCCGGCGGCGTGCATCGGCCCGATCACCGCGCAGGCCGCGCGCGACGCGGGGCTGGAGGTCGGCGTCGAGAGCGCGACGAGCACGACCGCGGCGCTCGCCGACGCGCTGGCCGTCGCGTGGCGCTCTCCCGAGGAGCGGAGCCGCGCGGAAGGGAACGATGGCCGTTAGGCGGCGGGCGGCGGGCGATCCGGTGCGCATCGCGACGCGCGGGTCGGAGCTGGCGCTGCGCCAGGCGCGGCTCGTCCAGCAGGCGCTCGCCGCGCGGGGGATGGCGAGCGAGCTGAAGACCTTCACCACCGTCGGCGACCGGAAGCTCGACGTGCCGCTCGCGTCGATCGGCGGGAAGGGGCTGTTCACGCAGGAGCTCGAGGAAGCGCTGGCGAAGGGGACGGTGGACTGCTGCGTCCATTCGCTGAAGGACCTCCCGACGACCGCGCCCGACGGGCTGCCGGTGCTCGCCGTGCTTCAGCGCGAGGACCCGCGCGACGCGGTGGTGCTCAACTCGAACATCTTCGCCGAGCGACTGGAGGAGATCCCGCGGGGCTCGCGGGTGGGGACGTCGAGCCTGCGGCGGCGCGCGCAGCTCCTCGAGCTGCGCCCCGATCTCGAGGTCGTGGAGCTGCGCGGCAACGTCCCGACGCGGCTGCGGAAAGTGGAGGACGGGCAGGTGCACGCGGCGATCCTCGCCGCGGCGGGGCTGCACCGGCTCGACGCGCACCAGAGCATCGCGTTCTATCTCAGCCCCCCGCGCTGGATCAGCGCGGCGGGCCAGGGAGCGATCGCCGTGCAGGGGCGCGCGAGCGACGACGAGCTGCGGCCGGTGCTCGAGTCGCTGAACCACGACGCGACGACGATCTCGATCGCGGCGGAGCGCGCCTGTCTCGCCGGGCTCGAGGGCGGGTGCCAGGTGCCGATCGGCGTCGTCGCGCTGGAGCACGAGGAGACCTGGACGCTGCACGGCTTCCTCTCCGACGTGAAGGGGAAGCACGTCGTGCGCGAGCACCTGAGCTTCGACCCGGCGGACGCGCGCGAGGCCGGGGAGCGGCTGGCGTCGATCATCCGGCTGCGCGGGGGCGAGGAGATTCTGGAGGGGCTCCGCGAGGCGAGCGACCTGCCGAAGCCGCAGCCGGAGTAGTCTGACTGCCATGGGGCACGAGGCTAGTGTCATGACTGCTGAGGCATGAGCCATGGGGCAGAAGGGCCATGGGGCAGAAGGGCAACTGCCACACGGCAGTCCTGGCACGTGCCTCATGCCGCCTGACGCTGACACTAGCCTCGTGCCTCATGGCCCCACCACTACGTAGGATGACGTATGGCCGCGTCGTCCGGGCCCGGTAGCTTGACGATGGGCATCCTCGTCAACCTCGACCCCCCGGAATCATGCGATCCTTCGCCCTGACCGTGTCGTGCGCGGTCGCGGTGGCCGCCGCGGCGCCCGTGGCAAGCGCGCAGACCGTCCGCCCCGATTCGGGCGCGCGGGTGCGCCTGCGACTGCATTCCGATCCCGAGTACGTTTACCAGGGAGTGCTTCTCGCGCCGGTGGGAGACAGCGTCGTCGTCGGCGTGCCGGGGGAACGGGCGCTACGCATCGCGCGGCCGAGCGTGCGGCAGATGCAGGTCGGCACGCGCGGGAGCAGGACCCGGAGCACCTTCGCGGGGATCGGGATCGGCCTCGTCGCCGGGGCCGCCGTCGGCGCAATGGTCGGCCAGGCCACGACGCGCCCGGACGATTTCTTCGGCCCAGAGCTCGCGGCGGCTGGCGCGACGCTGCTCGGCGTGGTCGGCGGCGTTACCGGCGGCATCGTGGGCTACAATCGTGTCGGCACGAGATGGCGCGACGTTCCGCTTTCCACGCGCGTCGGGCTGCGGGGCGCGCGCATCAGCATCGCCTTCTAGCGGAGCCGGGCCATCATGATCGACGGATCTCGACTCCGGCGGAAGCTGGCGCGACTTCTCCTCCTCGCGCTGGCGGTCGGCGCGTACGGCGCGACGGCGTCGGCGCAGGGAGTGCTTCCCGACACCGGCACCCGCGTCCGCGTCTTCTTCAACCAGGGGCGCGACTACTACATCGGCTATCTGCTCCCATCGTCGGCGGACTCGATCTTCCTCGAGGGACCGCGGGGCGACACGATGACCGTCGCGCGGACGAACGTCGCGCGGCTTCAGGTGGGATCGGACAGCTCGCGCGGGACAAGCATGGCGATCGGCATGGGAGTCGGACTCGTCACGGGCGCCGCGGCAGGGTTCGGGCTGGGCGAGCTGTTGAGCGGAGGCGGCGATGCGATGGTTGGCGGGAATGCATTCGGTGCGCTGCTTCTCGGCTCGATCGGAACGGTTGCCGGAGGAGTCGTCGGCTACAGCGCGGGCGGCCACTGGCGTGACGTCTCCATCACGCCGACCGTCGGCGCGCGCGGAGCGGGGGCGCGCATCGCGCTGCGGTTCTGAGCGTCGGCGCCGGCGGAGGGCATCCGCCTTCGCACGCGGCTAGATTCAGGGCATGTCGCAATTCCCGGAGTACCGCGCCCGCCGCCTGCGCCGGACGGCGGCTCTGCGCAACCTCGTCCGCGAGACGCGCATCGACGCATCGCAGCTGATCCTTCCCTTGTTCGTGCGCTCGGGGAAGGGAATCCGCACGCCGGTCGAGTCGATGCCCGGCGTCTCACAGACGTCGGTCGACGAGATGCTCAAGGATGCGCGCGCGGCGCGCGACGCCGGCGTCGGCGGGGTGCTGCTCTTCGGGATTCCCGACACCAAGGACGCCGCCGGCTCCTCGGCGTGGGACGAACAGGGGCCCGTGCAGGAAGCGGTGCGCGCGCTGAAGCGCGAGCTCCCGGAGCTGGTCGTCGTCACCGACGTGTGCATGTGCGAGTACACCGACCACGGGCACTGCGGCGTCCTGCGCGACGGCGAGGTGGTGAACGACGAGACGATCGAGCTGCTGGTGCAGGAGGCGCTCTCGCACGCGCGCGCCGGCGCGGACATGGTGGCGCCGAGCGACATGATGGACGGCCGCGTCGCCGCGATTCGAGACGCGCTGGACGCGCAAGGCTTCGAGCAGACGCCGGTCATGAGCTACTCGGCGAAGTTCGCGGGGCCATTCTACGGGCCCTTCCGCGACGCGGCGGAGAGCGCGCCGAAGTCGGGCGACCGCCGCGGCTACCAGATGGACGCGGGGAACGGCGACGAGGCGGTGCGCGAGGCGATGCAGGACGTCGCCGAGGGCGCGGACATCGTGATGGTGAAGCCCGCGGGCCCCTTCCTCGACGTGATTCGCCGGGTGAAGGACGCGACGGGATATCCGGTGGCCGCGTACCAGGTGAGCGGGGAGTTCGCTATGATTCAGGCGGCGGCCGAGCGCGGGTGGATCGACGGGGAGCGGACGATGATGGACTCGCTGCTCTCCATCCGCCGGGCCGGCGCCGACATCATCATCACGTATTTCGCCGTCACCGCGGCCCGGCTGCTCGCCGCGCGTTAGGCGGCGCAGCGAGGTCCCGAAATGAAATACCGCAAGTTTCCCGGCGCCGACGTCGAGGTCAGCGAGGTCGGCTTCGGCACGTGGACGCTCTCCACCGGCTGGTGGGGGGAGAAGACCGACGACGAGGCGGTGGCGATGCTCCGCCGCGCGTACGACGAGGAGGGGATCACCTTCTTCGACGCCGCCGACAGCTACGGCAACGGGCGCAGCGAGCGGCAGCTCGCGACCGCGTTCGGCGGGATGCGCGACAAGGTCGTCATCGGCACGAAGGTCGGCTACGACATCTACGACGAGGCGGCGCGGACGGCGCGCCGCGGCCAGAGCGAGCTCCCGCAGCGCACCGACCGCGCCTACATCCGGCTCGCCGTCGATCGCTGCCTGCAGCGCCTGCAGACGGATTACATCGACGTGCTCCAGATCCACAACGTGAAGATGGCGCACGTGCGGGATCCGGAGCTCTGGCAGACGCTGCGCGACCTGAAGCGCGAGGGGAAGATCCGCTCGTGGGGCGCGGCGTTCGGCCCGGCGATCGGCTGGCTCTACGAGGCGACGGACCTGATCGAGCGCGAGCCGGACATCGACACCATCCAGATGATCTGGAACATCCTCGAGCAGCATCCGGGGACGGCGATGATTCAGGCGGCGAAGACGCACTCGACGAGCTGCTGCTTCAACATCCGCGTGACGCACGCGTCGGGGATGCTCGAGGGGAAGTACACCGAGGACACCGAGTTCGCGGCGACCGACCACCGGCGGCATCGCCCGCGCTCGTGGCTCCTCAACGGGGTGAAGAAGGTGCGCACCCTCGACTTCCTCTCCCGGCGCATGACGCTCGGCCAGGCCTCGCTGAAGTGGCTCCTCGCCGAGCCGCGCGTGGTGACGACGCTGCCCAACGTCTACGACGACGAGCAGCTGCGCGAGTTCGCCGCGGCGAGCGAGCTCCCCGAGCTGACGAAGCAGGAGATGGCGCGGATCGCCGAGCTCCACGAGCAGAACTTCGGCGTCGAGGAAGAGCCGATGGCGTACAAGGGCGAGATGGTGCGCGAGGGCGGGCCGTACAACCGCGTCTACCCGCCTAACGCGAAGGTGCGCGCGGGCGAGGCGGTCTCCGCGTGAGCATGATCAACCCGTGGCACGACATGCCGCCGGGCCCTCACCCGCCGGAGCTGGTCACGGCGGTCATCGAGATCCCGCGCGGGAGCCGGAACAAGTACGAGCTGGACAAGACCACGGGATTGCTCAAGCTCGACCGGGTGCTCTACTCGGCGGTGCACTATCCCGGCGACTACGGCTTCATCCCGCGCACGCTCTTCGAGGACGGGGACCCCCTGGACATCCTCGTCCGCATCAACGAGCCGACCTTTCCCGGCTGCCAGATCGAGGCGCGGCCGATCGGCGTGCTGAAGATGCTCGACAAGGGCGAGCCTGACGACAAGATTCTCGCCGTCCCGGCGTCGGACCCGTTCCACAACGAGTACTTCGACATCGCCGACCTGCCGCAGCACTACCTGGCCGAGATCGAGCACTTCTTCCACATCTACAAGGACCTCGAGGGGAAACGCGTGACGATCCTCGGCTGGGAGAAGAGCGAGGTGGCGATGGAAGTGATCCGTCATTCGATCGAGCTGTACGAGAAGACGTACCTGGCGCACGGGCCTTGACGTTCCTGGGATGAGGGGCGGGATGAGGGGCAGAACGAGGGTGAGCGATGTGGGATCCTGCATGATGCTCGAGAATCGCGCAGGATCCCACATTCCCCCTCCTCATCCTGCCCCTCATGCCTGATCAGGGACGGGAACGCGGGACCTCAACACTGAACATGGGATCTGGAATGCGCGACTCGCTGAGGCATTTCACCGCCGAGTTCATCGGCACCTTCGCTCTCGTCTTCATCGGCGGCGGGGCGATCATGATGACGAAGAATCCCGGGACGGGCGCGGGGCTGGTCGAGGTCGCGCTCGCGCACGGGATCATCCTCGCCGTGCTCGTCTCGGCGACGATGCGCATCTCGGGACACCTCAACCCCGCGGTGACGCTCGGCTTCCTGGCGACGCGGCGCATCGAGCCGATGATGGCCGGCGTCTACCTCCTCGCGCAGCTGCTCGGCGCGGTGCTCGCGGCGTACGCGCTGAAGGGGCTGATGCCCGACATGCTGTTCACGGCGACGCGCGCCGGCGGGCAGGCGGTGGCGATCGACATCAGCTTCGGACAGGCGGTGGGGCTCGAGGCGATCGCGACGTTCTTCCTCGTGTTCGTCGTCTTCGGGACGGCGGTCGATCCGGCGGCGCCGAAGATCGGCGGGCTCGCGATCGGCCTCACCGTCGCGGCGGACATCCTCGCGATCGGTCCGATGACTGGCGCCTCGATGAACCCGGCGCGATCCTTCGGCCCGGCGGTGGCGAGCAACATCTTCGAGGGCCAGCTGGTCTACTGGATCGGCCCGATCATCGGCGGCATCGCCGCGGCGCTGCTCTACAACTGGCTCTTCCTGCCGCGCGCGCCGGAGCCTGTGGACCATGGCGCCGTGCGGCCGAAGGCGGCGCCGAGGGTTACCGCGTAGCGCCCGACCCGGGCTCCATGGTTCTTCCACGTCGACCTGGAAGTGGACGTGGTGACGGGGGAGCGAGGGCGGGGCTGGGACGACGTCTGACGTGTGAGTCCGCCCTCCCACGTCCCCCGTCGGCCCCGCGTCCCCTACTTGCTCCCCCGTCCCACGTCCACTTCCACCCCGCAGTAGTACTATGGGCGCCGCAGGACCAGCGACGCGTTGATTCCGCCGAAGCCGAAGGAGTTCGTCAGCACGTGCTCGACGCGCGCCGCACGGCCCTCGCCGCGGATGTAGTCGAGGTCGCAGGCGTCGTCGGGCGCCTCGAGGTTCACCGTCGGCGGGAGCCACTCCTCGGCGATGGCCTGGGCGCAGATCGCGGTCTCGACCGCGCCGGACGCGCCTAACGCGTGGCCGTAGTAGCCCTTCGTGCCGCTGAGCTGGAGCTTCGCGGCGTGGTCGCCGAAGACGCGCTTGATGGCGATGGTCTCCGTCGGGTCGTTCAGCGGAGTGGAGCTGCCGTGGGCGTTGACGTAGGCGATCTCGTGCGGGGCGACGTTCGCGTCGGCGAGTGCGCGCTCCATCGCCTTCGCCGCCTGCGACCCGTCGGGGCGCGGGGCGGTCATGTGGTGCGCGTCGTTGGAGGTGCCGTAGCCGAGGACCTCCGCGTAGATCTTCGCGCCGCGGGCGACGGCGCGATCCCATTCCTCGAGGACGAGGACCGCCGCGGCCTCGCCCATGACGAAGCCGTCGCGGTCGCGGTCGAAGGGACGCGAGGCGCGCGAGGGATCGTCGTTGCGCGTGCTCATCGCGCGGATCAACGCGAATGCGCCGTAGCAGAGCGGCGCCAGCGGCGCCTCGCTCCCGCCGGCGATCATCACGTCGGCGTAGCCGTCGCGGACCGCGCGGAAGCCGTCGCCGATGGCGATCGTCCCGCTGGCGCAGCTCATCGCGTTCGTGCTGTTCACCCCCTGCACGCCGAACTCGATCGCGACGTTGCAACTCGCCGCGCCGCCGAAGACGGAGAGCGCGAGCAGTGGATCGACCGCGCGCAGCCCGCCCTGGAGGAAGTTGCCGAGCTGCTCCTCGGCGTAGGCGATGCCGCCGAGCGCGGTGCCCATCATCGCGCCGACGCGCTCGCGATCCTCGCGCTCGACCGCGATGCCCGCGTCCTCGAGGGCGAGGCGCGACGTGGCGACGGCGAGCTGGCCGAAGCGGTCGAGCCGCTTGGCGCGCTTCGCCTCCATGTGGTCCCCGGGAACGAAGTCCGGGATCTCCGCGGCGTTGTGGCTGCGGAAGATCGACGGGTCGAAGCGAGTCAGCGTCCCTACGGCGGACTTCCCCGCGCGTAGACCGGACCAGAGTCCCCGCTCGCCGGTGCCGATCGGCGTGACCGCTCCGATGCCGGTGATGGCGACGCGGCGGCGTGTGAATGAGATCATCCGGTGCTCTCCTCTGCTGCGATGCGCTCCGCCGCGCGGCCGAGGCCGGCGAGGGTGCGCGATGCGATGCCATGAACGAAGACGGGACCGATCACCGCGCGCGCGGCGAAGGCGCCGATCACGGGCCAGCTCGGGCCATCCCAGACGTGCACGATGCGGACGTCGGTGGCGTTCTCGCCGCGTGGCGCGAACTCCCAGATCACGTCCATCCCGGTGGTGATACCCCCGATGTGCCGAAAGCGGACCGCGGGGGCGACGGTTCCCCCCTCGCGATCCGTCGTTCGCCCCGGCGGGATCGTCTCCATCTCCGAGCGCCAGAAGGTCGGCCAGCCGAGCGGCCCGAAGGGGCGGCTCGCGGACATCTCGACGATCCCCCCTCCCGCGTCGTCGCGGCTCGTGAAGCGCACGTAGCGATAGTGCGGCAGGTGCGCCGGCCAGCGCTCGACGTCGCGCGCCAGCTCGAAGATCGTCGCCAGTGGCGCGCGTATGCGCGCGGCGTCGATCGTCGTCATCAGCCGCGACGTGGGCATCGGCCCGAGCTGGACGCGCGACCGCGTCGCGACGTGGACCGCCCGCTGCGTCATGCGTGCGGCGTCCACGCGGCGGTCACCCGCCATCCGAGCCGCTGCCTGACGGTCGGCGCGAGCCCGAGCGCGTGGATGACGTGGCTCCCGAGCTCGTTGCCGGTGAAGCCGCGGAGCACCGATACCACGCCGTCGTGCCGGCTCACCGGATGGAAGCCGAGCGGGAAGGAGGCGAGCCAGATCCCCGCCGCGGCGAGCCAGCTCCGCCGGAGGTCGCTCACGACCACCTGCAGCCGCGCGACGCGATTCAGCTCGCGGAGCACCGCGGCGATCTCCGGCTCGGGGAAATGATGGAGGAGCTGCGAGCAGACGACGATGTCCACCGAGTGGTCGGTGATCGGCAGGGCGCGGACGTCGCCGGAGATGGAGCCGTCGAGGCGCTCGCCGGCGGCGCGGGCGAGGCAGAAGGCGCTGTCCAGCCCGTAGGTGGTGAGGGTGACGCCGAGCCGCCGCGCGAGCGCGAGCGCGGCGACGGGGATGTCCGCCGCGCCGGTGCCGACGTCGAGCAGCGTCAGGCGCTCGCCGGCGCGCTCCTCGAAGACCGGACGCAGCTCGCGGAGCACCGCGCGCGTGCCGCCGAAGAGCGCGTTCGCGCGGGCGACGTCGACGAGCGAGCGGCGCACCAGGTGATCGGGGATGCCGGGGACCTCGAGGGTCTCCACGCCGCGGTGGCGCGTCGGAGTGATGGTCGCGGTCATCGCCTAACGCTCCAGCTGGGCGTAGCCGCCCCGGTAGTAGAGAAGCGGCCGCTCGTCGGCCGCCCCGGCGGACTCCACCTCGCCGATGACGATGAGGTGGTCGCCCGCCTGATGGCGCGACACGACGCGGCACTCGAGCCAGGCGAGGGCGCCGTCGAGCAGCGGAACGCCGCTCTCGCCGCGGCTGAAGCCGACGCCGTCGAAGCGGTTCACGTGCGCGGCGAAGCGGCGCGAGAGCGCCTCCTGCGCCGCGGCGAGGATGCTCACCCCGAAGCTCGTGGCCCGCTCGACCACGGGACGCAGCGAGGCGTCGTCGCCGATGCAGACCATGATCAGCGGCGGCTGCAGGCTCACCGAGCTGAAGGCGCTCACGGTCATCCCATGGTCGCGTCCTTCCTCGCACATGGTGACGACGGTGACGCCGGAGGCGAAGCGGCCGAGCACGGCACGGAAGGCATCGGGATCGAGGGTCATGCGGGGAGGAGCAGGAGCCGGGCCAGATAGGAGGGGCGGAGGACCTCGCGCGGCGGGACGAAGTCGCCTGTCACGCCGACGAGAAGATCGGCCATCGACTGGTCGCGCGCGAGCACCGACGCGGCGCGCTCGAGGAGGGCGGGGAAGGCCACCGCGGTGCCGATCAGCCGCTCGACCATCCACTTCCCGCCGAACTCGTGACGCCGTGCCCGCGCGTACGCCTCGAGCGCGGTGCGCTCGCCTAACGGCGAGCGCTCGGCGAGCGCGGCGAGGAGATACGGCGCGAGGAGCTCGCCGCCGCGCAGCGCGGCGTAGATCCCCTCGCCGGTGAAGGGATCGAAGAAGTCCAGATCGGA
>JABFXC010000099.1 GCA_013361935.1 Gemmatimonadaceae bacterium | reverse complement strand
GGCCGCCGCCCAGGCGCCGACGCCGGGCGACAGCACGGGCGCGCCTAACGGTCCGACCGACGGGTCCTCCGGATCGAACCTGTTCGCGATGAACCAGGAGGCGGCGCGGACGGTTCGTCGCCCGCCGAAGCCGGGCACCCGGACGCGGATCAGCGACGACGAGCGGAACGCGGCCGAAAAGAAGCTGCGCTGCCAGTGCGGCTGCACCCTCGATGTCTACACCTGCCGCACCACGGACTTCGCCTGCGAAGTGTCGCCGGCGATGCATCGCGACATCATGGCGCTCGTCGACGGCGGCTACGACGCGCGCGAGATCATCGACGCCTTCACCCAGACCTATGGGGAGAAGGTGCTGATGGCGCCGACGAAGCAGGGGTTCAACCTCGTCGGCTGGACGATGCCCTTCGGCGCGCTCATCGTCGGCGGCGGGCTGCTCGCCGTGCTGCTCCGCCGCTGGCACCGACGGGCCGTCACGGTGCGCGCGGCCCGCAGCGCGCCGGCCCCGGTGCCCGGAGTCGACGCGACGGACGACGAGCTGCGCCGCATCGAGGCGGCCGTGCGCGGGGACGAATGATCGCACTCGTCGTCGGCACTATCCTCGCCATCGCGGCGATGGCGTTCGTCCTCGCTCCGCTCTTCCGCGACGCGAACGCGACGCTCGCCGTGGCGCGCCCTGCCGATGCCCGCGGGGAGCTGCGCTCGCGCGGTGAGGCTGCCGTCGAGGCGCTGCGCGAGATCGAGTTCGACCGTGCCACCGGAAAGCTCGCCGATGGCGACTACGAGACGCTCAAGGCTCGCTACACGAAGCAGGCGGTCGCGGCGCTGCGCGCGGAGTCGAAGGGCGTCGTGGTCGACGAGTCGGACGTCGAGGCGGCGATCCGCCGCGCGCGCGAGGCGCAGCAGACCGCCGCGGCGTGCCCGCAGCACGGTCCGCGACCGGAGCGCGACGCGATCTACTGCTCAGAGTGCGGCCGCTTTCTCCCCGGGGGCTGCGCCCACTGCGGCGCTACGCCGAGCGCGCCGGGCGCGCGCTTCTGCGAGAGCTGCGGTCACAAGCTGCTCGCGGCCTGACCTACCCGGAAGCTGCCTGAGGACGCGCGCAGGCGCTCGGCTAGTCTCGCCAGCTCCTGTGCCGTCTCGGCGAGCGAATCGAGCGCGGCATGCTGTTCGTGCGCGACTCCAGCCGCGGCGCCCGCGCGACTCGCCGCGTCGCTGGCGACGCTGCGCACCTCCGCGATGACGGCCGAGAGCTCCGCCATCGCATGACTCTGGGAGCGCGAGACCGTTGCCGCCTCGCCGACGACGTCGGCCAGGCGCCGCGATCCGTCGAGCACTCCGCCGAGGGCCGCGGTCGCCTCGGTGGCGACCTCGCCGACGCCGAGCACGCGTCCTTCGTTCTCGCCCATCACGCGGCTTGCCGTGCCCGCCCGATCGCGGAGCGATTTCATCGTCTCGGCGATCTCGCGAGCCGCGCGCGCGCTGCCTTCGGCGAGCTTCCGCACCTCGTCCGCGACGACGGCGAAACCCTTCCCGTGCTCGCCGGCGCGCGCGGCCTCGATCGCCGCGTTCAACGCGAGCAGGTTCGTGTTGCGCGCGATCACGGATACGGTTTCGGCAAAGCTGCTGATCCGGGTCGCCGCGTCGACGAGTCCCTCGATCGCGGTCGCTGATTCGCGGACCTGCTGCCCTACGGCGAGGAGATTCTCCGCCGCCGTTCCGATCGCGTCGCGGCTGCGGCCACCGGTTTCGATCAGCGCCTGCGCGTTGAGCTCCATCGCCGCCGCGCGCTCGGAGAGGCGTTGGGCCGCCTCGAGCGCCTCCTCCGTTCGCTGCGCACCGCGTTCGACGCTCGAGCGCTGTCCGTCGAGGTGTCGCGCGAGCTCGGTGGCGGCCTCGCCGAACGCGCGCCCCTTGTCGGTGAGCTGCTCGCTGAACGCCGCGAGCTGCTCGGCGAAGGACGCGACCTCGACGGCCTCGCGCTGCACGCCGCCGATGAGGGAGCCGACCTCCGCGAGCGAGCTGTTGAGGCTCGCCTCGAGCAGCCCGAGCTCATCGCCCTGACCGGAGGCGGCGCGCGCGGTGAGGTCTCCGCGCTCGACGAGGAGCAGCGTTTCGCGCGTCGCGCGGATCCGTCGGCGGAGGTCGGATGCCATGCGCACGGTCAGCAGCGCGGTGACGACGAGGATCCCCGTGCCCACGATGAGCCACACGAGCGACGCCGTATCCGGGGCGTGCCCGCCCCATGCGACGTACATCCCGCCGAACGCGCCCGCCGCCGACAGCGCCAGCACGTAGTACGCGAGGGCGTCGCCGCGATGGAACGCGTGCGTCGTGATCGGGACCATGTAGAGCGGCATCACCGCGAGGGAGCCGCAGAGCGTGTACGCTCCGGTGACGAGCGCGACGTCGACCGCGGCGATCGCGTACTTGTACCAGCGCCGATACGCATCCGGCCGGCGGGAGAGGGCGTAGACCCAGACGTTGAGGCCGAGCGCGGCGACGAGGAGGGCGACGACGCGCGCGACCGCGATCGGGGTCACGCCCATGAGCGGTGGGAGGAGGAGCGCCAGCCCGGCCCCGGCGGCCGCGCCGGCCCGGATGAACACGCCTGTCTTCCACGACGCGAGGTCGAGCGAGCGTTCGTCGCGGCGCCATCGCATCGCGAGCTCCGCCGCGCCCAGCGATGGGAGGGGCGTCGTCAGGGTGTCCACGCGTTCGGTCACGGGCATGTCGAGGGTCGGTGGTGCCATGCCCTCTATTGACGGTCCAGATGCGCCGAACGCCACGTGAGAATGCTCTCACGTGGCGTTCGGCGCACGTGCGTCGGTGTGGCTACTGCCGGCACGTCCCCCGCGGATCCGGCTTCGGCTGATCCACGACGACGCGGTGATCGAGGTCGGCGACGTGCAGCGCGACGTCCTCGACGAGGTTCGCGACGCGCGCCATGTGGTCGTAGTCGATGTGGTCCGGCTCGTCCGTGACCTGATGGTAGTCGGAGTGGCCGCCGGTCGTGAAGAACGTGATCGGGATGCCGTAGCGCGCGTACTCGTAGTGATCGCTGCGGCAGTAGATGGTCATCGGATGGCCGTTCGCGTCCATCGAATAGTCGCAGGTGACCCCGTGCCTGTCCTTCGTGTTCACCTGCTCGATGATGTCGCCGAGCTCCGTGGAGAGGCGACGCGATCCGACGAGCTGGAGATAGGTCGGACCGCCGTGGAGCACCTGGCCGTCCTTGGTGAGCCCGACCACGTCGCTCGCCGCGCCGCGGCCGACCATGTCCATGTTGAGCTGCGCGACGATCGAGTCACGCGGGACCGTCGGATGGTCGGTGAAGTACGCCGACCCGAGCAGCCCCTTCTCCTCACCGACGTGCCAGACGAAGATGATCGAGCGCTTCGGCCGCGCCGCGCCCTTGAGCGAAGCGAGCTTCTCGGCGATCTCGAGGACGCTCACCGAGCCCGAGCCGTCGTCGTCGGCGCCGTTGGAGATCGAGTCCGCGCGCATCGCGCGGGTCGGGTTCGCCATCCTGAACGCCTGCCACGCGGTATCGAACTGCGCGAGCTGCTCCGGCGTGCCGCGATTGCTCGCGTTCTCCGCGCCGCCGGGGCGGACGATGTGGTTGAAGATCCGCAGCGAATCATTGTTCACCGGCCGGTTGCTGAAGCCGACGTGGTCGTTGTGCGCGCCGATGGCGACGTACTCGCCCTCGAGCTTCGGATCGCTCCCCGGGAGGATCGCGACGACGTTGCGCGCGGGAAAGGGAACCGGCTGGACCCTGAACACCAAGCCGACGGCGACCGGGTTGCCCATGGTGCCGGCCTTCACCGACGCGAGCGGCGAGGGGAACACCTTCCCCGCCGCGGCGCTCGTGAGGAGAATCGTGCGGGCGCTCCCGCCGCGCGGGGCGAACGCGCTGTCGTCGACGAAGGTCGCCGTGCGACGGGCGAAGCCGAGCATCTGGTCGGGAACGATCGCCGCGACCGCGGTCGCGTTGGGCGCGTAGCGCGCGAGGCCGCGCAGCACGCGCGGATTCGCGTTCGCGCCGATCGCGAACACGACGAGCTTTCCGGCGGTCGAGTCGGGGCTGATCAGCGATGCCGAGTCGCCGATCGTCCCGCCGAACACCGTCGGAAGATCGGAGACCGCGAAGGGCGCGCTGCCGGTCGCCGCCCACTCCGTGCCGAGGGCGAGGCGCGCGCCGTTGACGCTCAGCGCGGAGGCCGAGTCGAGCTCCCGCGTCTTGAGCGGAATCGTCTGGAAGTACGTCCCGTTCTCGCCTGCCGGAACGAGCCCGAGGCGCTTCACTTCGGCGGCGATGTAATCCGTGCCCTTTACGTTGCCGATGGTGCCCGCTTCGCGGCCCATCATCGAGTCATCCGCGAAGATGTAGAGCCGGGTCATGAGATCCGCGGCCGTGATGTTGGCCGTGGTCGGCCGCGGCGCATGCTTGTAGGGGAGCGGCTTGCTCCCTCCAGCGCCGTGCGACGCGGGACGCGCCGCCTGCGCGGAGAGGATCGTCGGCAAGGCGACCGCCGACGCGAGCACGAGGAATCGCTTCATGGGGGGACGGGTGGGTGTGCGCCGGCGACGCGCGCCAGGTGGCGCGCCGGACGGGCGCGTTGCGTTGGAAAGAGATACGCGACGATCCATCGGCGCGTTGGAGGATTACAGGAAGCTGTCACGACGCGGGCGGTCGATGATGCTCGCGGCAAGCATCGAAATTGCACTTTCGGCGGACCGGGCGGGTCGCCCGGAGTCGTACATCAGCCGAATGGAGCCGTCGATGCGCAAGCAGACCATGATCGCCCTCGCGGTGGCCGGCGGGGTCCTCGTCCCGTCGCTCGTGATGGCGCAGCAGCAGGACACGACGAAGACCAAGCCGGTGACTCCCGCAACTGTCGCGACCGCGACGGGCAAGGCGGTGAAGAAGGCCGGCAAGCAGACCGTCAAGCAGACCAAGCGGTCGGCGAAGGGGGTCAAGAAGACGTACAGTCGCAAGACGCGTCAGGAGGGAAAGACGAAGAACGCGCAGCGAGACAGCGCGAAAGCGAACCCCTGACCGCTCGCACGGCGACGCATCTCCGCGTCGTGCCAGGCCTCGACGCCACCGTCGGGGCCTTCTTCGTGATCCCACGCTCGTCGCCACGCCGACGCGGCACATGCCGATACCCGGACTTCCCGAGCCCTCCATCCGACTCGCACTCCTCGCCCTCGCCGCGGGGCTGGCCGCATGCGCCGGCGGGAATGACCCGCAGAAGCAGCTCAAGACGCTGCAGTCGTGGCAGGCGAGCGTCTCCCTGACGACGGACGCCGTACATCGAGGGTGGGCCCCGCGCCGTTACGGGGCGCAGCTCCGCGACCGCGCGAGCGCCGCGCTGAACGAGTCGCGCAAGGCTCCGCCGAAGGCCGCGTCCCCGTCCGCACTGGACGAGCTGCGCCGCGCCGAGCGGGAGCTCGCGGAGCGCATCGATACGCTCGGCCGCGCGGTCGCCCCATGAAGAAGTTCGCGGAGATCGCGCTCGGAGTGATCACGAGCATCGGCGGATTTCTCGAGGTCGGCTCGCTCGCCACGTCGGCGCAGGGCGGCGCGGAGTTCGGCTACCAGCTCGGCTGGGCGGTCATCCTCGGCTCGGCTGCTCTCGCGTTCCTGATGGAGGCGGGAGGACGACTGTCCGCGGTGACCGGCCGAACGCTCGCCGATCAGATGCGCGAGCGCTTCGGGATCCGCGTCTTCCTCCTGCCGCTGGTCGCGACGCTGCTCGTCAGCCTTCTCGTGCTCGCCGCGGAGATCGGAGGAGTCGCGATCGCGCTGCAGATGGCGACGGGGGTGCGCGCCGCGCTCTGGGCGCTGCCGGTCGCGTTCCTCGCCTGGCTGCTCCTCTGGCGCGGCACTTTCGGGATCGTGGAGAAGGGGGCGGCATCGCTGGGGCTCGTCTCCATCGTCTTCGCGATCGGCGCGGCGGCGCTGCACCCGCGGTGGACGTCGGTGGCCGCCGGGATCGTGCCGACGGCTCCCGCGCACGACGGCGCGCGCTACTGGTACCTCGCGATCAGCATCCTCGGTGCGTCGATCAGCCCGTATCTCTTCTTCTTCTATTCGTCTGGCGCGGTCGAGGACAAGTGGACGCGCGAGCACCTCGGCGTGAACCGGCTGACCGCGGCGTTCGGGAACCTCTTCGGCGGCGGGCTCAATCTCATGGTCCTCGTCGTCGGCGCGCTGGTGTTTCTTCCGCGCGGCATCCACGTCGAGCGCTACGAGCAGATGGGAATGATTCTCACCCCGGCGCTGCATCACCCGGGGTTCGTGTTCTTCCTCGCGACGCTCGCGATCACCTGCTTCGGGACGACGCTCGAGATCGCGCTCTCCGTCGCCTATCTGCTCGCGCAGGGACTGGGCTGGGAGTGGAGCGAGAACCTGCGCCCGTCGAAGGACTCGCGCTTCACCGCGACGTACACGCTGCTGATCCTGCTCGCGTCCATCCCGATCCTCGCCGGGGTGGATCTCCTCGGACTGACGAACTTCTCGATGGTCCTCACGGCGGCGAGCCTGCCGGCGTCGGTGCTGCCGATGCTCGTGCTCATGAACGATCGCGATGTGATGCGCCAGCAGACGAACGGCTGGACGACGAACGCGGCGCTGATCGTCATCGCGGCCATGTCGATCGTGCTGTTCCTCGCCGCGGTGCCGCTGCAGATCCTCGGAGGTGGCTGATGACGATGATCGAGCTCGTGCACGACGTGCTGGACATGCAGCTGGTGGACCGGGCGCGCGTGAAGATGGGGCGCGTCGACGGGATCACCATCGAGCTGCGCGCGGACGAGCCACCGCGCGTGGCCGAGCTGCTCATCGGCGGATCGGTGCTCGCCGACCGCGTCGGGTCGTGGGCGGCGCTGGTGATCGGGATGGCCGCGACGCTGCTCGGCGTGAAGCAGCGCGTGGCGCGCGTTCCCTTCGAGGTGGTGGAGGAGATCGGAGACGTCATCGCGGTCGACCTCGACGCTCACGCGACCGACGCGCTGCGCACCGAGCACTGGCTCGACAGGATCATCTGCGCGATCCCCGGCGCTGCGGGCCGGAAGGGGCCACAGAAGTGAGAGCGCGACGCGTGCGCGCGGATCTGCTCGTCGGGCGTGTCGTTCTCGACGCCGCCGGCGCGAAAGTGGGACGCGTCCGCGAGCTGCTCGTGGAGCTCGCCGCGCCCGGCGCGCGCGAGTACGTCGTGCGCGAGGTCGAGCTCTCGACCGGCGGAGTCCTCGACCGGGTGCTCGGTCCTCAGCTTGCGGCGATCGTCCGCCGCAGGCTCGGGAGGCCGACGAACCGGCGGCGGGTCCGCTGGGACGAGATCGACCTCACGAATCCGCAGGCGCCGCGCCTTCGCCGATAGCTCGCGCCGGTTCGCGCGGACGCGTCAGCCGCGCTCGATGGCCTCGAGCCGGTGGAGCGCGATCCTGATGGGGATGATGGTCGCCGCCACGCAGAGGAGCGCGGCGAGCCCGAAGCCGATGAGCATCTCGGTGCTGCTCGTCTCCGTGTTGTAGATCCGCGCGCTGAGATAGCCGTAGACCGGCCGCGCCTCGAGGATGATCGTCCCGCCGATCACGCCGACCGCCGCCATCATGAACAGCAGCCCGCCGAAGGACGTCGGGATCTGCGCCGCGTTCTCCGTCTCGAACTGCGGATACAGCGTTCCGAAGCCGATCGCCAGTCCGGCGATGGCGAAGGTGAGCAGCACGATCGTGAAGAGCGAGACCCACATGATGAACTCGCTCGTCCGCAGCAGGTAGTTGGTCGCACCGACGATGATCAGCGCGAGCACGAGCAGCGGGAGCGTCCCGACCCAGAACTTCGACCAGAGCAGGTCGTGCATCGAGATGGGGCTCGAGCGAAGCAGCCAGAGCGTCCGTCCCTCGAGGCTCACGCCCGGGAAGATGAAGCGCGCCGCGATGGAGGCGAGCACGAAGCCGGCGAGCACGAGGTTCAGGAAGGGGACGATGTTCACGATGAAGAACGTCAGCCCCTCGCTCGTCAGCGGCAGATACTTGATGTTGAAGACGTAGACGACGATCAGCACGCCGAGCAGGATGAGCTGCGACCACTGCGTCGTATCGCGGAAGAACAGCCGCAGCTCCTTGAGGACGAGCTCCCGGCGGCGGACGCCGAAGGGACCGAGCAGCGTCGCGAGCACCTTCCGGAGCACACCGTCGCGGGCGAAGGTCTGCGCGCTCTCCTGCGCCTTGGTGTAGCCGCGCGTGTAGAGCGCGCGGTGCAGGAGCGCGCCGAGCACCACCGCCGCGGCGGCCGTCGACCAGAGGAGATAGAAGGGAAGCAGATCGGTCGGTCCTCGCAGCCAGCCCATCACCGCCTGCTGCGTCCACTCGCTCGGCAGCACCGGCGACGTCGGACCGCGAAGGAGCACGATGAAGTCGGTGAGCGAGCGGACGCCCTCGGGCCGGGCGAGCTTCTCCGGGCGGAGGATGCGGAAGAGCAGCCCGAGCCCGGCGGCGGCGAGCACCGCGATGAGGCTGAGGATGTCGCGCGTGCGCCGCGCCGGAAAGACGTTCACGAGGACGAGCGTCAGCGCGCTTCCGATCACCGTCGGGATCGCGATGAAGGGGATGAACGCGGCGAGCACGATCAGCGGATACGCCCAGCCGCCGTGATAGACGACGCCATACGCCGCGAACATCGGCACGGCAAGCAGCACGATCATCCAGCTCGAGTGCACCATCGTCTCGAGCAGCTTCGCGCCGTAGAGCCGCAGCCAGTCGACCGGCGCCGCGACGAGCATGTCGAGATCGCGCGCGAGGAAGAAGCTCGACAGCGCGGTGATGACGTTCGACAGCAGGAGGATCGAGAGGAAGCTGACGAGCATCAGCCCCATCAGCTTTCCGGCGAGCAGCGCGCCGATGTCCGTCGCGTTCCGGAAGTACACGAGCATCCGGTAGAGCATCGCGAAGATGAAGCTCCAGAACCCGAGACCGAGCACGCCGAGCAGCGCGAAGCGCGCGGCGCGGCCGCGCTCGCCGCTCATCGCCCGCGCCCGCGCGGTGAGCCACTTCGGGCCGAGCAGGTGGAGGAGGGGCGGGTTCGGCAGCTCGTCGGCGGCGAGCACCCGATCAGGCATCGAGGACCTCGACCAGCTCGCGCGCGGCGTTCTCGCCGGTGAGGCGGAGGAAGATCGTCTCGAGGCCCTCGGTCCCCGCGGCCGCGCTCGCGCGCAGCTCGCTCATCGTCCCCAGCGCGCGGAGCTTGCCTCCCTGAACGATCCCGATCCGGTCGCACATCGCCTCGGCGACCTCCAGGGCGTGCGTGCTCATCATGACCGTGTTGCCGCGTCGCGTGTACTCGCGGAAGAGATCCTTCAGGATGCGCGCCGCCTTCGGGTCGAGGCCGACCATCGGCTCGTCGACGACGATGACCGCCGGCCGGTGCACGAAGGCGCTGCTGATGATCAGCTTCTGCCGCATCCCGTGGCTGTAGCTCTCGACCAGCTCGTCGCGCCACTCCTCGAGGTCGAAGAGGGCGAGCAGCTCGCGCGCCCGGTGCTCGACCTCGGTGCCGCTCTGGTCGTAGAGTCCGGCGACGAAGCGCAGGAACTCGATGCCCGTGAGCTTCTCGTAGATGAAGGGCCGGTCGGGGATGAAGCCGAGCTTCGACTTCGCGGCGGTCGGGTCGACGGCCACGTCGACGCCGGCGATGCGCACCGCGCCCGACGTGGGGCGGAGGATCCCGGCGATCATGCGCAGCGAGGTGGTCTTGCCCGCGCCGTTAGGCCCGAGGAACCCGAACAGCTCGCCGCGTGGAACGGTGAGCGAGAGTCCGTCGACGGCGGTGAACTTTCCGTAGCGCTTCGTGAGCGCGCTGAGCTCGATCATGTGAGCGTGCCGGTGGTGCGCCGCGCGCGGCGCAGCGGATTCAGCGCGCGCTCACGACGTCGATCTTCAGGGTGCCGATGAGCCGGAGCAGCTCCGCCTGACGGCTGAGTCCCCCGATGGTGAAGCGGAGATGACCCGCGTCGGCGGGGAACTGCCCGAACGTCGGATCGACCGCCACCCAGTCCTGCAGATAGACTTCCGGCCAGGCGTGGTAGTAAAACTTCCCGTCCACGTACGCGAGCCCCGCGGCGATGCGTGTCGGGACCCCCACGGCCCGGGCGAGCGCCGTGAACAGCGCCGCATGCTCGTTGCAGTCACCCGACCTCGTGCGGAGCACCGTCACCGCGTTCGGGATGCCGATGCTCGTCCGCTTGGCGAGCGAGTCGTGCACCCAGCGGTTGATGAGCCGCGCCTTCTGCTGCGGATCGCGCTCGGTGCCGACGATCCGCCGCGCCGTCGCGAGGATCGCGCTGTCGCGCCCCAGCCCCGGCTCGGCGCGCAGCGCGCCCATGAACTCCGCGGCGCGCGCGCCCTCCAAGCGCACCGGAGGACGCGGCGCGAGCGACGCCGCCGTCTCCCGCGTCACCACGAGGGTGTCGCCGCGCAGCTGCTGACGGCCGCCGTCGATCGCGAACCCGGCGAGATCGGTTCCCGTCAGCCGTGCGCGAAGCACGCTCAACGCGTTGACCCGCATCAACCGATTGCTCGCGATCGCCGTCGTCTCGAGGATGTCGCGGTCCGCGGTGACCGGCCCCCCGCGCGCTCGCGTATCCAGCTTCCAGTTCTCGAAGGCGATCTCGTACGCCCGCCGCTCCAGGGTGAGCCCGCCGGGGAGATCGGCCTGCACGAGTCGCCCCTGCTCGTCGACCCAGGCGACGAAGGGCTGCGCGGCATCGGTGCGAAGCCTCCACGCCCGCACGGTATCGTCGTGCGCGACCACCCAGCGCCGCGCGGCGCTGTCCAGCTTCGCGCTGTCGCTCAGCGTGAACAGCGATTCGGCGACGATCTCGACCTTCACGTTCTTCGGCGCCTGCTCCACCGGATCGAAGACGCCGATCGTCGTCGTCCTGCCGACCTTCGGCCGATCGCCGAGCATCACCGCGAGCGGCAGCAGCGTGGGCAGGAGCACGGGCCCCTGCAGCCGGACGCGTGAGCTGTCGGGGTGCTCGATGTCACCCGTCGAGAGCAGGAGCACGGAGTCGCCGAGCATTCGCCCGCGCGCCGCGAAGGGGATCGAGTCCGTCTCCAGCGAGACGGTGAAGCTGTCGACGCGGAGCGATCGCGAGAGCGAGACGAGCGTCCGCGCTTCGGCGCGATTCACCTCTCCGCCGACGGGGAGGTCGGCGACCATGTAATCGGCGGCGGAGATGTCCTTCGACGTCGTGTCGATCGTCGAGGAGGCGAAGCCGATCTGCTCGCCGCCGCGCATCACCGCGAAGTACACGACGCCCGGATTGACGCGCATCGCCGCCTCGGCGAGCTGCTCCGAGTGCGGACGGAACAGCTCGCGCCGCGCGAGGAGCGCGAGGCCGGCCGCCCAGAGCACGAGAATGCCGATCGCGATCGCGCCGCGACGACCGCGCTTCCGTCGCGGCGCCGCCGTCGGAGACGCCGGGACGGGCTCGCTCAACGGCGCTGCGCCTCGCGCGCCTTCTGGTAGGCGAGCGCCGCCTCGGCGGGGCGGCCCATGCGATCGAGGATGATCCCGATCCCCTTCTGCGCGCGCCAGTTGGTCGGCATCAGCGCGGTGGCCTGCTCGTAGGCGGAGAGCGCCGCGGGGAGGTTGTCGACGTGGTTGAACGCTTCGCCCAGGTAGTAGTGCGCGGCACCCGTCGCAGGCTCGAGCTCGATGGCGCGGCTGAGCGGCTCGACCGCCTCGCGCCACCTGCCGCGGCGCGAGAAGACCACGCCGAGGCTCAGCCAGGCTTCGGCATTCCGCTCGTCGGCGCGCAGCGCGCGGCGGAGGTCCGCCTCGGCCGCATCGTACTTCACCTTCGTGCTGTGGAACGCCGCGCGGTTGCAGAGCACCGACACGTTGTCCGGTTCCAGCTCGAGCGCCTTGTTCAGCTCCTCGAGCGCGCCGTCGACGTCGCCGCGCTTCTCGAGCAGCAGCGCGAGGTTGTTCCGCGCGCGGACGTTGTTCGGAAACTTCGCCAGCAGCTGGCGATAGGCGGCGATCGCGGCGGGGAGCTCGTTCCGGTCGGCGTGCTCGCGCGCGACGGCGAACATCGCCGCGCTCCCGTCATCGGGGATCGCGACGGGCTGCGCCTCGCCGGAGGCCTCGGACTTCGGGGCCGGCTGCGTCTCGTCTTGCTGGGCGTTCTCTTCGGTCATTCGTTACGCGAGGGCGAGTGACGTCTCCCCGTCGATCCACTCGAGGTATTTCTCGAGACCGGCCGAGACGGGAAGCGCGAGCAGCTCGGGGACTTTGTAGGGATGCAGATCGTCGAACGCGAGTCGCAGCCCCTCGAGGCGCGCCGCCCGCGTCTTCAGAAGGACGATCGTCTCCTGCTCGTCGGCAATTTTTCCCCTCCACCGGTAGAGCGACCGCGCCCCCGGCATCAGCGTGCCGCAGGCGACGAGGCGGCGCTCGAGCAGCGCGCGGACGAGCGCCACCCCCTCCTCAGCCGTGGTGACCGTGGTGAGGACGACGATCGCATCCGTTTGTGGCATTTCGTGGCAGCTCCGTGGGAAGGCGCTCGCGCAAGCGGACTCACCGGGAGGCGGACGACCTCCGTGCACGCGACACAAAATGACTAACCGATCGCTCCGCGCTTCGACAGGGGCGGCGAACCCCGGGAGCTTGAACGCGAGCGGTCCGAAAGCGAACTTACTCTGCTTATGGCGGATGAATCGCTGATCGTTCGCGGAGCGCGCGAACACAATCTCAAGAACATCGACGTCACGATCCCGCGGGATCGCCTGACGGTCATCACGGGACTGTCCGGCTCCGGCAAGTCCTCGCTGGCGTTCGATACGATCTACGCCGAGGGCCAGCGACGGTACGTCGAGTCGCTCTCGGCGTACGCCCGGCAGTTCCTCGGGCTCATGGAGAAGCCGGACGTCGACCTGATCGAGGGGCTCTCCCCGGCGATCTCGATCGAGCAGAAGACGGCGGGACACAACCCGCGCTCGACGGTCGGCACGGTCACGGAGATCTACGACTACCTCCGACTCCTCTACGCCCGCGCGGGGACGCCGCACTGCCCCAACTGCGGACGGCCCGTCGCCCGCCAGAGCGCCGCGCAGATCACCGAATCGATCCTCGCCTGGCCCGACGACGCGCGGATCGAGGTGCTCGCCCCGCTCGTGCGGGGGCGAAAGGGCGAGTTCCGCGACCTCTTCGAGACGGTGCGCCGGCAGGGGTTCGTCCGCGCCCTCGTCGACGGCTCGCTCATCGAGCTTGCCGATCCGCCGAAGCTCAACCGCCGGCAGAACCACAATATCTCCGTCGTCGTCGACCGTCTGGTCGTCCGCGAGGAGGACCGCGGGCGCATCGCCGATTCGGTCGAGACCGCGCTCAAGCTCGCCGATGGATCGCTCGAGGTCGTCCGCCACGACGGCGCGAAGCCGGAGACGGTGCTCTTCTCGGAGCGCTACGGCTGCCCCGAATGCGGAATCTCGATGCCCGAGCTCGAGCCGCGACACTTCTCCTTCAACTCGCCCTTCGGCGCCTGCCCCGCGTGCAGCGGTCTCGGCACCCGCCACGAGGTGAGCGAGGAGCTCATCCTTGGCGACCCGCGCATCTCGATCCTCGAAGGAGTGATCCTTCCGTGGGGCGAGCCGTCGGGGAGCCTGCGGCGCGTCACCCTCCCCATGCTCGCGCGGCAGCTGAAGTTCGACCTCAACGCCCCGTGGGGAACGCTCCCGAAGAGCACCCGCGACTGCATCATCCACGGCACTCAGGGGAAGAAGCCCGGCGAGGAGGCGTGGCCGGGAGTGCTGACCCTCGTGCGCGAGCGCTACGACGAGACCGACTCGGACACGGTGCGCCTCGAACTCGGCGAGTACATGGTCCCCGTCCCCTGCAACGTGTGTCAGGGACAGCGGCTGAAGCCCGAGGCGCTCGCGGTCACCGTGGCGGGGAAGGGGATCGGCGAGGTCGTCGACTTCTCGATCACCGACGCGCTCGACTTCTTCGAGTCCATCGCGATCCGCGGCAACGGCCGCCCGGGCCTCGACGCCGAGATCGCCGGCCCGATCCTCAAGGAGGTTCGCGAGCGGCTGCGGTTCCTCGTCGACGTCGGGCTCGACTACCTGACCATGAATCGCTCGGCGGAGTCGCTCTCCGGGGGCGAGGCACAGCGCATTCGGCTCGCGACGCAGATCGGCTCGCGCCTCGTCGGGGTGCTCTACATCCTCGACGAGCCATCGATCGGGCTGCACCAGCGCGACAACGCGCGCCTCCTCGCGACGCTGGCGCAGCTTCGCGACCTCGGCAACACCGTCATCGTCGTCGAGCACGACGAGGAGACGATGATGGCCGCCGACTACCTGCTCGACCTCGGACCCGCGGCCGGAAAGCACGGCGGGGAGGTGATCGCCGCGGGCACGGTACCCGAAGTGATGGCCAATCCCGCGTCGCTGACGGCGAAGTATCTGTCCGGCGAGCTTGCGGTCGAGATCCCCGACCGCAGGCGCACGCCGTCGCCAGGGCTGAGCATCCGCGTCGAGGGCGCGACGGAGCACAACCTGCGTGACGTCACCGTCGACATCCCGTTGGGCACCTTCGTCGCCGTCACCGGCGTCTCGGGCTCGGGCAAGTCGACGCTCGTCGAGGACGTGCTGCACCGCTCGCTGGCGCGGCACTTCTACCGGGCGCGGCTCATCCCCGGGGCGCACCGGCGCATCACGGGGCTCGAGCACATCGACAAGGTCATCGACATCGACCAGAGCCCCATCGGCCGCACTCCACGCTCCAATCCCGCGACGTACACGGGACTCTTCACGCCGATCCGCGACCTCTTCGCCGAGATGCCGGAGTCGAAGATCCGCGGCTACGGGCCGGGCCGCTTCTCCTTCAACGTGAAGGGCGGGCGCTGCGAGGCATGTCAGGGCGACGGGCTCGTGAAGATCGAGATGCACTTTCTCCCCGACGTCTACGTCCCCTGCGAGGTCTGCAAGGGGAAGCGCTACAACCGCGAGACCCTCGAGGTCCGCTTCCGCGGGCTGAGCATCGCCGACGTCCTCGAGCTCACCGTCGAGGACGCGCTCGAGATCTTCGAGAACCAGCCGCGTATCCGCCAGAAGCTCGAGACCCTCAACGACGTCGGCCTCGGCTACATCCATCTCGGCCAGAGCGCGACCACGCTCTCCGGCGGCGAGGCGCAGCGCATCAAGCTCGCCACCGAGCTCTCCAAGCGCGACACCGGCCGCACGTTCTACATCCTCGACGAGCCGACCACCGGCTTGCACTTCGAGGACGTGCGCGTTCTGCTGGCCGTCCTGCACCGCCTGGTCGAGCGCGGCAACACGGTGCTCGTCATCGAGCACAACCTCGACGTCGTGAAGACCGCCGACTGGATCATCGACATGGGTCCGGAGGGCGGTCAGCGCGGAGGCACCGTCGTCGCCACCGGCTCGCCGGAGGAGGTCGCGAAGATCGATGCCTCGCACACCGGCCGCTATCTGCGTCCGTTGCTCGAGCGCGCCCAGACTCGTCGCTCCTCACGCAACGTCGCCCTTGCGGGTTAGGACGTTTCACTCCTCGCGTCTTCACACCTCACTCGTCGCCGTGTCGGAGCCAGACTAGGTGGTATCACTCCTGGACATCATCGGTCCCGTCATGGTCGGACCGAGCTCCTCGCACACCGCGGGAGCCTGCCGCCTCGGGCTGCTCGCCCGCTGCCTCGTCGGCGGCACCCCGCAGACGGCGCGGATCGAGCTGCATGGCTCCTTCGCGCGGACCGGCGAAGGCCACGGCACCGACAAGGCGATCGTCGCCGGTCTCATGGGCTTTCAGCCGGACGACGACCGCATCCGCACCGCCGTCGAGATCGCCGAGCGCGAGGGGCTCGACTACCGCTTCGAGAAGACGACCCTCGGTGAGGAGAGCGAGGTCCACCCGAACACGACGCGCATCACCGTGCAGCGCGGCGAGCGCTCGGCGACCATGGTGGGCTCCTCCCTCGGCGCCGGCCGCGTGCTCGTCACCGAGATCGACGGCTATCCGGTCGAGGTGACGGGCAACTACAACACCGTCGTCCTCGTCGCCGAGGACGTGAAGGGGTCGGTGGCGCGGATCGCGACCATCCTCGCCGACAGCGCGATCAACATCGCGACGCTCCGCCTGACGCGTAAGGCGCGCGGGGGCGACGCGTTCATGGTCATCGAGGTCGACGACGTGCCGAGCGAGAAGGTCCGCGACGAGATCCGCGCGCTGCCGTGGGTGAAGTGGGCTTTCCGTCTCGACAAGGTGAGCGCCTGACATGTACAAGTCCCTCGCCGACGCGATCCGCGACGCGGAATCACGGAAGACCACGCTCTCCGCGGTCGCCCTCGCCGCCGAGTCCGAGGACTCCGGCCGATCCGCCGCCGACATCCGAGCCGCGTTAGGCAGGGCGCTCGAGGTGATGCGCGGCGCCGTCGGGCGGGGGATGGTCGGTGACCTGCACTCGCAGTCGGGCCTCGTCGGCGGCGACGCCGCCAAGCTGCGCACGGGACCCGCCGGCCCGCTCGCCGGAACGCCGTTCCGCGACATCCTCGCGCGGGCCCTCGCGGTGCAGGAGGTGAACGCGGCGATGGGCGTGATCGTCGCCGCGCCGACCGCCGGCGGCGCGGGCGTGCTTCCCGCCGTGCTCACCGGCCTCGCCGAGCAGAAGAAGATCCCCGACGAGCAAGTGATCGACGCGCTCGCCACCGCGGGCCTCATCGGCGCGATCATCGCCGAGCGTGCGTCGCTCTCCGGCGCGGAAGGCGGGTGCCAGGCGGAGACCGGCGCCGCCGCGGCGATGGCCGCCGGCGCGTCCGTCGAGATGCTCGGCGGCACACCCACCCAGGCGGGGCATGCGACCGCGCTCGCGATGCAGGGAACGCTGGGACTCGTCTGCGATCCGCTCGGCGGGCTCGTCGAGCTGCCGTGCGTCTTCCGCAACGCGACCGGATCGGCGATCGCCCTCGCCGGCATCGAGATGGCGCTGGCCGGGATCACCTTCGCGATCCCCGTCGACGAGGTCATCGACGTCATGGGCGAGATCGGCCGGTCGATGGACGTCCGCTACCGCGAGACCGCGGGCGGCGGTCTCGCCGCCACGCCCACCGGGCGACGCCTGGCGAAGGAACGTCTGTATCAGATCAAGCGCGCGAACTGAGCGCACGTTCGGGCACTCCTGATCGGTAACATCACGCGGTGCTCGTGCGTCCTTCGGCGACGGCGGTGCCGCCGTCGCGCGCGAGCCGAGAAGGCGTCCGAATCCGGGCGCGCGCGTGCTTCCGACCGATCAGGAGAATCGCATGCACGGTGTCATCTTCGCGCAGCTCAAGAAGTACGCGGACACGAAAGTCGGCGGCGACGCGTGGAACCACATGCGGACCGCGGCGGGGCTCGGCTCGCGCGCCTATTTCAGCGTGCAGAAATACCCCGACGAAGAGCTGGGCGCCCTCGTCGCTGCTGCCTCGAAGCTCACCGGCAAGCCCGTCACGGCGCTGCTCGAGGACTTCGGCGAGTTCCTCGTGCCGGAGCTCGTGCGCATGTATCGGTCGATCATCCCGGCCGAGTGGACCGCCCTCGACCTGATCGAGCAGACCGAGAGTCGGATTCACAGGGTGGTTCGCATGAACGACGCCGCGGCGTCTCCTCCGGAGCTCCGCGTCCGGCGCCTCTCCCCCACGAGCGTGCTCCTCGACTACCGGTCGCCTCGTCGCCTCTGCGCGGTGGCCAAGGGAATCGCGCGCGGTGTCGGCGCGCACTACAACGAGCGCCTGATCATCGAGGAGCGCCGCTGCATGCATACTGGCGCGCCAGCCTGTGAGATCGTGATCTCCCGGGCCGCCTGACGCTCCACCTTGGGGAGGGCCGCATGGGAACGAAGGACGCACGCGTCGACGCCTACATCGCGAGATCCGCCGAGTTCGCGCGGCCCATCCTCGAGCACCTCCGCGCGCTCGTACACGAGGCCTGTCCGGAGGTCCAGGAAACGATGAAGTGGAGCTTCCCGCACTTCATGTACGACGGGATGCTCTGCAGCATGGCGGCGTTCAAGCAGCACTGCGCCTTCAACTTCTGGAAGGGCGCCCTCATCTTCGACGGCGAGCGTGACCGCGAGGCGATGGGACAGTTCGGGCGGATCTCGAAGCTCGCCGACCTTCCGCCGAAGAAAGTCCTCGCCGGCTACGTGAAGAAGGCGATGGCGCTGAACGACGAGGGGGCGACGGTGCCGAAGGTGCGCAAGCCGGGGCTCGAGCGCTCCACCGTGCCCGACGCTCCCCCCGCCGATCTCGCCGCCCTCCTGAAGAAGCACGCGAAGGCACGCGCGACCTTCGATCGGTTTCCCCCGAGCCACCGGCGCGAATACATCCAGTGGATCACCGAAGCGAAGCGCCCCGAGACCCGGGAAAAGCGCCTCGCCCAGACCATCGAGTGGCTCGCGGAGGGCAAGTCGCGCAACTGGAAATACGAGAGCAGGTGAGTACGGGAGTACGGGAGTACGGGAGTACGCAACAGCGACATGGCAGTGCCGTAGTCCCGTACTCCCGTCGACCCCTTACTCCCTCCCCCTACTCCCTTCCCAACGCCGCCACGTCGCTGCCGCCGAGATAGCTCCGCGCGTACTTCCGGATCTCGCGGACCATCAGCTCGTTCAGCTTCTCCACCTCGTAGCCGGTGATGTCCGGCTTCTCGTGCGCGTCGCCGACGCCCGAGTCGTCGGTGAGGAAGATGTACTTGCCCCCCGTCATCGCGGCCATCGCGCGAAAGAGATACTCGGTGGGCTTGTCGATCCCGCTCGCCGCCACGGGATAGATCGCGATCCGGTCGCCGCTCGCGTCGCGGATCGCCTCCCGGTACGTGTAGCGCTCGTCCTGATAGAGCTGCGGCGGCGCGTCGCCGACGACGAAGAGCATTCGCGGCGCGACGTCGCGCGACCAGTCCTGACGCATCATCGCGTCGAAGCCCGCGTTCATGTCCTCGGGGAAGTCGCCTCCGCCGTCAGCCGCCGTCCCTTCGAGGAACGCGATCGCCGAGTCCACGCTGCGCGTGAAGGGAAGGGCACGCGTCACGAACTCGTCACCGCGGTCCCGGTAGAACACGATCGAGATCCGGATGTCGAGCTCCGGCTCCGCGGCGTGGACGCGCGTGACGATGTCGCGAAGCTCCGTCTGCAGAAAGTGCATCTCGTCGCCCATGGATCCGGTCGCGTCGACCAGGAAGCCGAGGTCGAGCGCGGAGCGCGCGGTGCCACGCGCGATCGGTGCCGGGCGCGTCGCGCGCGAGGGGTCGAGACGCCACTGGCTGCCGTCCGCGCCGCCGGCGCGCTCGAGGTAGCGCTGGTATTCCTTCCAGTGCGCGAGGTCGTCCCAGACGGCCGCGGTGAGGACGCCCGCCGCCGCGAGCGCCGCGGTGGCGCTCGTGTCGCTCCGCAGCGCGCCCCCGCGGCCGGTCGCGGTCTTCGCCACGGTCCCGCGGCTCTCACCTCGCGCGAAGGCGCGGTCGGCGCGCGGCGCGGCCACGTCGGCGTAGCGCCCTGATCCGGCCGTGACCACGGCATCGAGCGCGGTGAGCACCGGCGCGAGCTCCAGGTCGGCCACCACGCGCACGCCGCCGATCGCCACCCGCCGTTCGGCGGCGGCGTAGCCCACCCGTGTGACGCGAACCGTCAGCGAGTCACCGACGCGAACCGCCTTCGGCGGAAGCACGATGCGATACCGGCCGCCGGTATCGGTCAGAGCGCCGGAAGATGTGCCGGCTACCCAGACGCGTGCGCTGGCGACGGGATCGCCGCCTGGCGCATGGACGTGGCCTGTCACGACGGTCTGGGCGAGGACGGGCGAGGTGGCCGCGAGGAATGCGGCCAGGCTGACGGATCTGAGGAGCATCGGGATCTCCGGTGGCGTGTACCAATGGACGCCAGACCGGGCCCCGCCTTGCACATGGCCCGGCACGCCGAGTCTCACGAAGTCGCCCGCCTGTTGTTATCTTCGCCAGGGGCAACGCGTTCGCCCTTCCGTGCCGCCGCCGGCGCGAACCGGGCAGGGTCAAATCGAAACAGATCCCCCTGGTTCGTCCGTAAGCTGAACCATGGGACACTCCAAACAGGACAAGCCGATGGTGACGCGCGAAGAGATCGAAGGCTTTCTCGACAAGCTCGCCGCCGAGGGGACGAGTTACTCCGAGGTCGAGCCCGGCCTCTGGATCGTCAAGCCGACGGGCGAATTCTCGTTCGACGTGGTGGTGCACTACTCCCCCCCGGTCGTGGTGCTGCGCGTCAAGGTGATGTCGCTGCCGACCGATACTCGGAGTCTGGCGAGCCTCAGCCACAGGCTGCTCGAGCTCAACGCGTCCGAGCTGGTGCACGGCTCCTACGGGATCGAGCGCGATTCCATCGTGCTCACCGAGGCCCTGGAGCTGGCCCACCTCGATTACGAGGAGTTCCTCGCCGCATACGAAGGCATGACGCTCGCGCTCGCGTCCCACCTGCGCGAGCTCGGGTCCTATAAAGAGGCACGCTGAACATGGGTATCCTCGATCGTCTGTCCTCGCTGCTCAAGTCGAACATCAACGATCTGATCTCCAAGGCCGAAGACCCGGAGAAGATGCTCAATCAGATCCTGGTCGACATGAAGGGGCAGCTCGTGAAGGCGAAGCAGCAGGTCGCCTCCGCGATCGCCGACGAGAAGCGGCTGCGCGACCAGGTCGACCAGGAGTTCCGCCAGGCCCAGGATTGGGAGAAGCGCGCCATGCTCGCGGTCCAGGAGGGGCGCGACGATCTCGCCAAGCAGGCGCTGGTGCGCCACGGCGAGCACATGTCGCACGGGCAGACGCTCGAGGCGACGTGGGAGTCGCACCGCATGGAGACGGAGAAGCTCAAGAACTCCCTCCGCGACCTGAACGACAAGATCGAGGAAGCCAAGCGGAAGAAGAACCTCCTCATCGCCCGGCAGCGCCGCGCGCAGGCGCAGCAGCGCATCGCCGAGACGATGTCGTCGATGTCGGAGAACTCCGCGTTCGAGGCGTTCTCCCGGATGGAGGAGCGCATCGTCTCGACGGAGAAGCGCATCCAGGCGAGCGCCGAGATCGATGAGGAGTTCACCGGCGACAAGCTGGCCAACGACTTCAAGCGCCTCGAGAAGAGCGCGGGAGCGGTCGGCGTCGACCAGCAGCTGCTCGCCCTCAAGCAGAAGATGGGGATGCTCCCCGCCGGCGCGCCGCAGAGCAGCAAGCAGCTCGGCACGGGCGGTGCGAAGGGCCCGCGCGAGGAAACTGTCCACGCCGAGATCGAAGACCTGAAGGACGAGACATAAAATCGAGTGATCGCCGGCACCACCGGGCGGTTCCGCTTCGCCCCACTGCTCGCCGCCACCGTCATCACCGTCCTGCTGTTGTGGATGGTCGGTCACGCGGCAGACATCTTCCTGCTGCTCTTCCTGGCGATCCTCATCTCGCTGTACCTCGGCGCGGTGACGGACTTCTTCCAGCGCCGGGCGCGGCTTCCGCGCTGGGCGGCGTTCATGCTCGCGCTCTTCGGGACGCTCGGCGCGATCGTCGGCCTGTTCTGGCTCCTCGTTCCCCCGGTGATCGCGCAGACGCAGGAGCTGCTCACCGTCCTCCCCAAGCAGATCGAAGGGTGGGAGCAGGGGATCGACCGGATGATGTCGAACATCCCCGCGCTGCAATCGATGTGGCATCCGGGAGAGCACAAGCTGCTCATCGCCGCCTACGAGCAGGTGTCGGGATCCTTCGGCTCGGTGGTGCCGAAGGTGTTCTCGCTCGTGCACGCCGCGATCAGCGTCTTCTCCGTGCTCGTGATGTCGATCTACCTCGCCCTCGAGCCGGCGTTCTACCGCGAGTATCTGATCGCGCTCTTCCCCCCCGTCCACCGCGATCTGGTCCGCGACGTCCTCACCGACCTCGGCTCGACGCTGCGGCAGTACATCGTCGGCCAGCTGTTCACGATGGCGATGCTCGCGCTGCTCACCGCCATCGGCTTCTACTTCCTGAAGGTCCCGTACTGGCTGACCTTCTCGATCCTCACCGGCGCCGTGGCGGTAGTCCCGTTCTTCGGCACGCTCGTATCGACGGCGCTGCCCGCGCTCTTCATGCTCGGCGACCGCGGGTTCGGGGGAGCGATGGCGGTCGTGGCGTGGGGGGTGGTCGTCCACCTCTTCGAGGGGAACGTCCTCATGCCGAAGGTGATGCAGGGGAAGGTGCACCTGCCGCCGGTGATGACGATCCTCTCGGTGCTCATCATGGGCACGATGATCGGCGGCGTCGGTCTGGTGGTCGCGGTCCCCGCCCTCGCGGTGGTGATGGTCGTGGTGCGGCGCATCCTGATGAACCGCATCTACGAGGGGAAGGGCTTCCGCCGGGTGGTGCGCGACCGCCTGCTCGTCGTCCGGGTGCCGGTGCCCGATGGGAACGTCCTCGTGCCGACGACGCCCACTCCCGACGTCGTCGGATTCCGCGAGCGCGCCCTCGCGCGGATGGCCGATCTGGCCAACCGGCGCGCCGGCGACCGCCGCGCCGCGGGCGACAGCGCCGGAGACTGATCGCGGCCGCTCCCTGCCTAACGCTCCTCCATAGTTCATTCACGACATGGCTCGCGACCTCCGCTATCTGGTGCTCGCCGAGGGCAAGTTCGGCCCGATGACCTCCAAGACCGCGAATGGGTGCATCCGGTACTCCCCGGAGCGCGTCGTCGCGGTGCTCGATTCGACCCACGCGGGCCGCACGGCCGAGGACGTGATCGGCTTCGGCGGAGCGATCCCGATCGTCGCGACGGTCGAGGCCGGGATGCAGCACGGCCCGAACGCGCTGCTCATCGGCATCGCTCCGACCGGCGGCCAGTTTCCCGAGGAGTGGCGGCCCCTCATGCGCGCCGCGCTCGAGAACGGCCTGGAGATCTGGAGCGGGCTGCACACGTTCATCGGCGACGACCCCGAGTTCGCCGCGCTCGCCTCGCGCCATCGTGTCGCGATCCACGATCTGCGGAAGCCGCCCGAGGATCTTCCGGTCGCGGCCGGCCGCGTCCGCGATGTCGACGCGACGATCATCCTCACCGTCGGCACCGACTGCAACATCGGGAAGATGACCGCGTCGCTGCAGCTCCGCGACGGGCTCCGCAAGCGCGGCTGCCGCGTCGCCTTCGCCGGCACCGGACAGACCGGCATCCTGATCGAGGGTTGGGGGATCTCGGTGGACGCCGTCATCGCCGATTTCATCGCCGGCGCCGCCGAGCGCCTGACCATCGACGCGGCGAAGGACGCGGACATCGTCCTGGTCGAGGGGCAGGGATCGCTCGTGCACCCGGGATATTCGGGCGTCACCTACGGGCTGATGCACGGCTCGCTGCCGCACGCGATGATCATGTGCGCGCAGCCGTCGCGCACCGCGATCAACAACCAGCCCTGGGTGAAGATCCCGCCGCTCAAGGAGCTCATCGCCTTTCACGAGCGCGCGCTCGAGCCGCTCCGCCCGTCGACGACCATCGCCGTCGCGCTCAACACCTTCGACCTCGCGGAACCGGCGGCGCGTGACGCGATCGCCCGCGCCGAGGACGAGACCGGGCTCCCGG
Organism: Gemmatimonadaceae bacterium; assembly: GCA_013361935.1. Lineage (GTDB taxonomy): Bacteria > Gemmatimonadota > Gemmatimonadetes > Gemmatimonadales > Gemmatimonadaceae > JABFXC01. The sequence continues at coordinate 6,159 of JABFXC010000099.1, read as the reverse complement.
CGACGGACCCCGTGCGCTTCGACCCCGCCCCCATCGTCGACGCGATCGAGCGCTTCCGCGCGGGACGTGCACGTTAGGCACGACCGCGACCGACCGCGGCCGACCGCCGCCCGTTACCGGTGACATGACGCGGGCCCCTTCCCGGGGCCCGCGTTCTGTTTTCTGCGCGGCATGCGATGGAACGCGCCGGCAGGCGCGCTCACGATGACACCCGGCTGACGCACGTGCGCTATCCTGCCGGCGCGAATCGGGGGAGCGATCACCTGAACCGGAAACGCTCATGCGAATTCGACTCACGCTCCTCACGGCCCTCGCCGCCGTGGCGCTTTCCAGTGCGCCGGCACACGCGTCGGTCTGTCCCAACCGCCCGGACCCGGACCCGGATTGCAGCTCGATCCTGATCGGGTACTGGCAGGACCCCACCCAGCCTTGGTGCCCGATCGTCGGGTGCGACTGGCTGGTCATCTACTGACCTGAAGCGACGGACCACCCGTCGCGGCGGAGGCACGATGCGTCGAACACTCCTCGTCGCGGCGCTCATCGCCGCTCTCGCCGCCCCCCAGCAGCCCGCGGGGGCCTGCGACATCACGAAGCTCAAGGCTCAGCTCACGGAATGCGCCGAATACTGGTACGACTCGTTCCTGGCCGACGGCTACTGCAACCTCGGCGTCCTGGGCCTCTGCTACCTCTTCGACTGAAAAGGAGACCACAATCATGCGCAAGACGATCCTCGCCGGCGTACTCTCGCTCGGCGCCCTGCTCGGAACCGCGCGGCCGGCGCACGCCGACTGTCTCAGCGAGTCCGTCTCGAGCTGCGACGCGGACTTCGGCGGCAGCAACAACTACTACACGATCGCCATTCGCGGATGGTGCTACATGATCCGCAGTGGGATGTGCGCGGCTCTCGACTCGTGACGCACGCCCGCTCCCGCCGATTCGCCCGGACCGCGCTCCTCCTCGGGGGGAGCGCGGCTCTGGCGGGTGCGCTCGCCGTCATGTCGACGCCGCGGTTCGCCGGCGCCCGCGTGCCTCCTGTCGAGTCGCTCCCCTGGCCGGCCTCGGTGCGCGCGGAGGCGCGCTCGCCGCTCGCCCTGCTCTACGTGCAGAGCGGATGCGGTCACTGCTCCCGCGCCGCGCAGATCTTCGACTCCGTCTTCGCCGTCTCGAGCACCCGGGCAATCGTCGCGACGAACGAGGGACCGCAATCCGCCGATGCCTATCGTGCGAAGCTCGGCCTCCGACTGCCGATCGCCAGCGACTCGGGCGGCGCGCTGATCCGCGCGCTCGGCACCCGAGCCGTCCCCACCCTCGTGCTGTTCCACGCCGACGGTTCGCGACAGCTCGTCGTCGGGTTCACCGACGAAGTGCCGTACCGCACCCTCCTCGAATCCTTCGTCCGATGACCGGCGATCCCTCGACTCAGGCGCTCTCGTTCGTTCGCGTTCGCGCGGTGGCGGTCGTTCGTCTGCGTCGGCTCGTCCGTACGCGACGGCTCGCGCTCGCCACGCTCATGACCATGCTCCCCTGGCTCATCGTCGAGCAGGAGCTGCTCGTCGCGCGCATCTCCGCGCTGACGGAGTTCACCGTCGTCGGCCTGACGGTGCTCGTCGCGGGGGCCGTCGCCGAAGATCTCGACGGCGGCCAGTACGCGATCTCCCTCACCCACGACTGCCGCCCGGTCGAGCTCCTCGCCGGCGAGCTCGCGGCGGCGCTGGCGGTCGCGTTTCTCCTGGTCGCGCTGCAGCTCCCCGTCGCTCTGCGCGGGGCCGTCGCATCCAACGTCGCGGCCGTGATGCTCTGTCTCGCCTGGCTCGCCGCCCTGCTCGCGGGCTGGATCTCGCTGATGCTCCTCTTCGCCACCGTCATCGAGGGGGTCGGAAACGCGGTGGCAATGATCCCGCTGCTCATCCTGCCATCGCTGCTCTCGGCGACGACGGTGCTCGATCGACTCCCCTCGCTCGCCGCCGGGCTGATACGCCTCGTCCTCGACCTCGCCCCCACGCCCCGCCACGCCGCGGCTCTCTACCAGTCGCTGCTCCTCGGCGCGCCACTTCCGCGCATCGCGCCGCTGGTCCTCGCCGCGGCTCCCGTGGCGTACTTCGCGCTGGCCGCGCTTCGCCTCTCGCGGATGCAGCCCGCCGGGAGGGTCGCCGCATGACTCTCGCGCTGCGCGCACGCTCCCTGATGAAGCGGTATCGCGCCGGATTCGCCTCCGCGCAATCGTCGATCGACGCGCTCCGTGGCCTCGACCTCGACGTCGCCGACGGAGAGCTTCTCGGACTCCTCGGCCCCAACGGCGCGGGAAAATCCACCTTTCTGCTCTGCGCCGCCGGGCTGCTCGTCCCCGATTCGGGGACGCTCGAATGGTTCGGCCGGCCGGCGTGGCCCGGGGGACGGCCCGCGGGCATCGCGTACGTCCCGGAGCGCTCGTTCTACCATCGCTTCCTCACCGTCCGGGAAGCTCTCGAGTTCTACGCCACGCTTCACGAGCTGCCCGGCCGCGAGCGCGCCGCACGCGTCCGCGCGGCGCTCGAACGAGTGGGGATGATCGAGCACGCCGAGAAACGCATCTCGCAGCTGTCGCGCGGAATGCTGCAGCGACTCGGCATCGCCCAGGCCGTGATCGGTCGGCCGCGCATCATCCTGCTCGATGAGACGCTGTCCGGGCTCGATCCTCTCGCTGCGCGCGATGCGCGCGCGCTCCTTCGCGCCCTCCGCGACGAGGGCACGACCATCATCCTCTCGTCGCATGATCTGCTCTCGCTGGAGCACTTGGCGTCGCGGATCGTCGTCATGCGGAACGGTCAGGCGCACGCGACGCTCGATCCGGCCTCCTTCACCGGCGCGCGTTCTCTGGTACTCGGCGTCGAAGCTGCACCCCTCGCTGCACGGCTCCTCGGCACGCGTTGGCCCGGCACCCGTCTCGACGGCGAGGAGCTGCACGTGCCGCTCGGGGACGCCCCCGCCGAGCACGTACTCGGCGACTGTCGGGACCTGGGCGTCGTCGTTCGCGCCTCGCGCGTGCGCCGCGACGACCTCGAGCAGCGCTTCTTCGATCTCATCCAGCCCCCCGCACGCGTCGCGGAGCCGAACCCATGACACATCCCGCGTACAGGTCACCGGCGGCGGCAGCGGAGCAGGGCGCGTCGCTCGCCGCGAAGAGCGCGCCGCCTTCATGGTCGGCGCATCAGGCGGTCGTCGGCTGCGCCGCCGCGCATCTCATCGCCGCCGCGATCGTATACCGCGATCTCGTCAGGAACCTCTACGAGATCTTCGACGCAAACCCTCGGCTGCTCGTGCTCGAGCACGCCCTCGCGCGCCTCACGGCGCTGATGGCCTTCCTTCCGCCGATCGTGCCGACGCTTCTCGTGCTCGGCGCGGCGGCATGGGTCGGCGCGGCAAGGCGCGAGCGTGAGGTCGGGCGCTGGCTGACGCTCGCTCTCCTCCCGCTCGCGGCGGACGGCGCCCTGCGCGCACTCGGTGTGGCGATCGCTCCCCGCGTGGAGCGTCCGGCGGAGCTCTTCGACCTGCCATCACGTTTCTCGCCGGGGCCGCGGCTGATCGTCGACCTGCTCGGACTGCATCCCCGCGGGATGGTCATGTACTGGCTGGTGGTCTGGTCCTTCGCCGCGATGGCGACCATCTACTGCGTCGCACGGGCACTCCGGGCCGCCGAGGATGCCGCCCTCGATCCCGTCGAGCGACTGCGCAGGGAGCGACGAGGCGATCCGTTCGGATCGATCCAGGCAGTGGTCGTCGCCGCGGGAGCGTTCGCCGGCATCGCGGTGGTGGGCCAGCTCGCGCTCCCGACGATGATGCAGCTCCTGCTGCGATTGCTCGGATGAGGAAGTGCCTCGCGGGCGCGCGGCGAGTTGATTCTGCATTTCGCGACCTCTAGCTTCCGCGCGATACGCGGCGCCGCCGCCCCACCCGCGAAGGATCGCGCATGCCGTCCGAATTCCGCCTGTACAACACACTCACTCGTCAGGTCGAGCCCTTCGCCCCGGCCGACGGCGCGTGCGTGCGCATGTACACCTGCGGTCCGACGGTCTACAACCCCGCACATCTCGGAAATTTCCGCACCTTCCTCTTCGAGGATCTGCTGCGCCGGGTGCTGCGCCTTCGTGGCTGGTCGGTGAACCAGGTGATGAACCTGACCGACGTCGACGACAAGATCATCAAGCGGGCGAATGAGCGAGGGCTCACGATCACCCAGGTCACGAACCCGGTGATCGAGATCTTTCATCGCGACCGCGAGTATCTGCGCATCGAGCGCGCCGAGTCGTATCCGCGCGCGACCGAGTTCATCCCGCAGATGATCGCGCTCGTCCAGGCGCTGGTCGACCGCGGCGTCGCCTATCAGGCGGAGGACGGGAGCGTGTACTTCGCGATCGACCGCTTCCCGAGCTACGGAAAGCTGTCGCGGCTCGACACGCGCGAGGTGAGGCCGGGTGCGCGCGTCTCGCAGGACGAGTACTCGAAGGAGAACGCGCAGGACTTCGCGCTCTGGAAGGCGGCGAAGGAGGAGGACGAGCGCACGGGCGCCGCGTGGGACTCGCCCTGGGGACGAGGCCGTCCCGGATGGCACCTCGAGTGCTCGGCGATGGCGATGTCGCTGCTCGGCGAGACCCTCGACCTGCACTGCGGCGGGATCGACCTGATCTTCCCGCACCACGAGGATGAGATCGCGCAGTCGGAGGGCGCGACCGGGAAGCAGTTCAGCCGCTTCTGGTGCCACGGCGCGTTCCTTCTCACCGACGGGACGAAGATGGCGAAGCGGTTGGGCAACGTGCACACCGTCGCCGATCTCCGCGAGAACGCCGTGTCCGCCGCCGCCGTCAGGCACTTCGTCTTCAGCACGCACTACCGGCAGGAGCTCAACCTGTCCGCGGACGCGCTCGAGGGCGCCCTCAACGCGGTGCGCCGCATCGGGACCTTCGCCCGCCGGCTCGAGGAGGCGCGCGGGGGAACTCCCGCGCTCGCCGAGGCGGCGCGGATCGCGGTCGAGTCGGCGCGGGCGGCGCTCTTCGACGACCTGAACGCGCCGGAAGCGCTCGCGGCGCTGCACACCTTCATCGGTGCGGCGAACGCCGAGCTCGATCGCGGCGGAACGGACGAGTCCGCGATGCAGGAGGCGCGGCGTGCGTTCGCGCTGATCGACGGCGTGCTCGACGTCGTGCCCGAGGAGGTTTCGGTCGAGGCCGGGCTCGCCGAACGGGTGGAGGCCCTGCTCGCGGAGCGGAAGGCGGCGCGGGCCCGGCGCGATTTCGCCGCGGCTGATGCAATCCGGAAGAGCCTCGAGGCCGAGGGGATCGCGGTCGAGGACCTGCCCACCGGCACCCGCTGGACCAAGGTGCGCTGAGCGGCGGCGCGGCGCGCCGACCCGGGCGGCGGACGCGGCGGCAGCGCTTCGCGGCAGACGCAGCGGCCGCGCCTGACACCGGGAGGAGCGCGACGCCCTAAGTGCGCGCAGGTGCGTTGCTTGACACCCCTCTCCGGGCTGCTTATTCTACGAGTCTCGCGCAAAAATGCGCCGAGCTGCTGACGTAGCTCAATTGGCAGAGCACCTGATTTGTAATCAGGCGGTTGCGAGTTCGATTCTCGCCGTCAGCTCTGAGGGCCGCGGGTGGTTCGGTGTCGGGTGCGCGAGCGTTGGGTGGGGTACCCAAGTGGCCAACGGGATCAGACTGTAAATCTGACGGCGCAAGCCTTCGAAGGTTCGAATCCTTCCCCCACCATCGTCGCAGCGGCGGTGGACCGGATCGGCGGTTGATCCGGCAGCAGCACGAGCTCGCGGGAGTAGCTCAGTTGGTAGAGCGCAAGCCTTCCAAGCTTGATGTCGCGGGTTCGAGCCCCGTCTCCCGCTCTGCAGGACGGTCAGAGGACGCAGGTGGTGGGGCTCGGGTCACCGGGTAGCGGGATGAGGTCGAGGGAATCGCTCACGTAGCTCAGTTGGTAGAGCACACCCTTGGTAAGGGTGAGGTCATCGGTTCAATCCCGATCGTGAGCTCTGAAGTCGTGGTCGCGAGTCGAAGTGATCGTTAGGCACCCTGATAGTCGAGATCGGAGAATATGGCGAAGGCAAAGTTCGAGCGGACGAAGCCGCATGTGAACGTGGGGACGATCGGGCACGTCGATCATGGGAAGACGACCCTGACG
>JABFXC010000174.1 GCA_013361935.1 Gemmatimonadaceae bacterium | reverse complement strand
CCCCGGACGACGTCCTAGCCGCCGTGCGCGCGGCGCGCGCCGCGCAGCCGGGATGGGCCGCGACGCCCCTCTCGCGGCGCGCGGCGGTGCTCGCGCGATTCCACGAAGAGCTGCTCGCCCGACGCGAGGAGATCGTCGACCTCATCCAGCTCGAGTCGGGCAAGGCGCGCCGCTACGCCTTCGAGGAGATAATCGACACCGCGCTGGTCGCGAAGCACTACGCGGTCCACGGCGGACGCTACCTCCGCCCGCGGCGGCGGCGCGGCGCACTTCCCCTGCTGACCACGACCGTCGAGCTGCATCATCCGGTGGGCGTCGTCGGGGTGATCTCGCCCTGGAACTTCCCGCTCATCCTCTCCATCACCGACGCGCTCGCCGCGCTGCTCGCAGGGAACGCGGTGGTGCTTCGCCCGGACATGCAGACCTCCTTCAGCGCGCTCTGGGCGGCCGAGCTTTTGTACGAATGCGGCCTGCCGCGCGAGGTGCTCCGCGTCGTCACCGGGGAGGGTGCCGAGCTCGGGCCGCCGCTCATCGGCGCGGTCGACTTCGTGATGTTCACGGGGAGCACCCGCACGGGGAAGGGTGTCGCGCGCCAGGCCGCCGAGCGACTCGTCGGCTACTCCCTGGAGCTCGGCGGCAAGAACCCGATGATCGTGCTTCCCGACGCCGACCTCGACGCCGCGGTCGACGGCGCCGTCCGCGGCTCGTTCGCCGGGGCTGGGCAGGTGTGCGTCTCCATCGAGCGGATCTACGTCGCGCGAGCGCTTCATGACGATTTCGTCGAGAAGCTCGTCGAGCGCACGCGGACGCTCCGACTCGGCGCCACCTTCGATTACTCGGTCGACGTCGGCACGCTCACCTCGCGTCGCCAGCTCGAGACCGTCGAAGCGCACGTCGCCGACGCGGTCGCCAAGGGCGCGAGGATTCTCGCCGGCGGCCGCAGGCGTCCCGACCTCGGTCCCTTCTTCTACGAGCCGACGGTGCTCGCCGGGGTGAAGCCCGGGATGCTCGCCTTCGCCGAGGAGACCTTCGGGCCCGTCGTCTCGGTCTACCCGTTCGACGACGTCGAGCAGGCGATCGAGGCGGCGAACGCGACGCCGTATGGCCTCAACGCCAGCGTGTGGTCGCGCAGCACGCGCGCCGCGGTGCGCGTCGCGAGTCGCATTCGCGCCGGCTCCGTGAACGTGAACGAAGCCTACGCCGCCACCTGGACCGCGACTGGCTCGCCGATCGGCGGGATGAAGGAGTCGGGCGTCGGCCGCCGGCACGGGGAGGAAGGGCTGCTCAAGTACACCGAGGCCCAGACCATCGCCGTGCAGCGCTTCATCCCCCTCGCGCCGCCGCCCTACCTCGACGAGTCGCTGTACACGAAGCTGATGTCCGGCGTCGTGCGATTGCTCGGGCGAGTCCCCGGCCTGCGCTGAAGCGCGCGCCGTGAACACGATCCTTTTCACGGGCTTTCCGGGCTTTCTCGGGAGCGAGCTCCTGCCGCGGGTGCTGCGGCGCGAGCCCGACGCGCGCGCGCTGTGTGTGGTCCAGCGTCGATGGCTCGGCGTCGCGCGCGAGCGCCTCGCGGCCATCGAAGCGCGCGAGCCCGAGCTCGCCGGCCGTACCCGTCTCGCCGAGGGCGACATCGTCGAGCCGAACCTCGGGCTTCGCGACGCGGACGCGCTCCGTCACCAGGTCACCGCGATCTATCATCTCGCCGCGATCTACGACCTGTCGGTGCCTCGCGAGCTCGCGATGCGCGTGAACGTGCACGGCACCGAGCGCGTGCTCCACCTCGCCGCGCAGTCGCCGCGGCTCGCGCGGCTGCACTACGTGAGCACCTGCTACGTGAGCGGGCGTCATCGCGGCGTCTTCCGCGAGAGCGATCTCGACGTCGGGCAGACCTTCAACAATCACTACGAGGAGACGAAGTATCTCGCCGAGGTGGCCGTGCGGCGCGCGATGCGCGCCGGGCTTCCCGCGACGATCTACCGTCCTTCCATCGTGGTCGGCGACAGTCTCACCGGCGCGACGCAGAAGTACGATGGACCCTACTTCGCGATGCAGTGGCTGCTGCGCCAGCCGCGCATCGCCGTCATGCCCGTCATCGGCGACGCGCGCGCGACGGAGTTCAACGTTGTCCCGCGCGACTTCGTCATCGACGCGATCGAGCATCTCAGCGCCCATCCGCACGCCGCCGGCGCGACCTTCGCCCTCGCCGACCCGCGCCCGCTCACCGTCGACGAAATCCTCGACACGCTCGCCCGGGCGACCGAGCGGCGGGTCGTCCGCATCCCGCTGCCGCTCGGCGTCGCGAAGTGGTCGATCGACCGCATTCCCGGCGTCTATGCGCTGATGCGCATCCCGGCGAGCGCGGTCGACTACTTCGTGCATCCGACGCGCTACGACACGACGCAGGCGAGCGCGGCACTCTCCGAAAGCTCCATCGTCTGTCCGAGCTTCGGCAGCTACGCCCCCGCGCTCGTCCGATTCATGCGAGAGCATCCCGAGGTCGGCTCCGCGGCGATGGTCTGAGCGCGCGAGCCCGCACCATCACCGCTCGCACCTCCATGAAGATCTTCGGACAGCACGACGAAGCGACGATCAGGCAGTTCTCCGACGTGAAGGAGCGCGCGGTCGACGCCGCGCTCATGGCCGACGGCCATGTGGGATACGTGATGCCCATCGGTGGCGTCGCCGCGTACCGCGACCAGGTGTCCGTGGTCGGCGTCGGATTCGACATCGCCTGCGGCAACGCGGCCATCAGGACCGACCTCGCGCTCGCCGACCTCGGCGAGAGTCCCGACGAGGTGAAGCGCACGCTCACCCGCCTCGCTGACGACGTCGCGCGGACGGTGAGCTTCGGCGTCGGGCGCCGCAACCGGGCCGATGACGCGCCCGTGGACGATCCGCTGTTCAGCGATCCCGCATGGGACGCCGTCCCGGCGAAGGAGCGCCGCGGCCTGCTGGTCAAGGCGCGGCAGCAGCTCGGCACCGTCGGCAGCGGGAACCACTACGTCGACGTCTTCGCCGACGAGGAGGGCGCACTCTGGGTCGGAGTGCACTTCGGCAGTCGCGGCTTCGGCCACACCATCGCCTCGGCTTTCCTCGCCATCGGGCAGGGGAGGGAATGGGGCGAGCGCGTGCCCGAGCGCGAGGTCCTGCTCGACGTGCGGCAGCCGACGGGGCACGACTACTGGCATCTCATGAACCTCGCCGGCCGCTATGCCTACACGGGCCGCGAGTGGGTCGCGCGCAAGGTGGTCGAGCTGATGGGCGGGCGCGAGCTGGAGCTCGTCCACAACCATCACAACTTCGCCTGGCGCGAGACGCACGACGGCGAGGAGGTCATCGTGGTCCGCAAGGGCGCGACCCCCGCGTTCCCTGGTCAGATGGGATTCATCGGCGGCTCGATGGGCGACGACGCGGTCATCGTGCGCGGCGTGACGCCCGATCGCGCGGGCGCGGAGCTCGTCGAGACGCAGCGTGCCGCGCTCTACTCCACCGTCCATGGCGCGGGACGCGTCATGTCGCGCACGCAGGCGGCGGGGAAGCGCAACCGCCGCACCGGGAAGGTCATCTCCCCCGGCCGCCTCACCCCGGAGATGATGCAGGAGTGGATCGGCGAGAAGGGTGTCATCCTGCGCGGCGGCGGGCTCGACGAGAGCCCGCACGTCTACCGCCGCCTGCCCGACGTCCTCGCCGCGCAGGAAGGTACCGTCGAGGTGCTGCACCGCCTCCGGCCGCTCGTCGTCGTCATGGCCGGCGCCGACGAGTTCGATCCCTACAAGGACTGACGCCCGCTCGCCGGCCGCAGCGCGATCCCGAGCGCGAGGAGCGAGAACGCGAGCGCGAGGAGGGAGAGGATCATCGGGCCGCGCCCGCCTAACGGTCGCGGTCCGCTGCCACCGATGTCCGTCACCGACGCCGGCGTCCTGCCGTCCGCCGGACCCGTCCACTCGACGCGCTCCCCGTCGGCGTAGCTCTGATAGACGGGCCAGACGACGTGCGCGTCCCCCTTCGGGTTGACGGCGATGAACGGCAGCTCGACGAATCGCTGCGGCGGGAGAGTGCCCGTCCACACCGCGCCGACGATCCGCTGCGCCGAGTCGAGCATGGGATGCATCTCCCATCCGGGAACGTCGGCGAAGGAGATCACCTTCACATCGCTCGGGAAGCGGATCTCGATGCGCGTGGTCGGCGATCCCTTCTCGTTCGGGACGCGGAGGACGTATTGCTCGTACGCGCCGGGGGTCGAGCTCTTCGGGTAGACCACCGCGTGCGCGAGCAGCGTGGCGGGGACGAGCAGCGCCGCGGCGAGGAAAAGGGAACGGGTTCGCATTCGATGGGTCGTCGGTCCGGAACTGCCTAACGCGGCGGGGCGATGGTCGCCAGGATGCCGCCGAGCGCGCTCACCACGAGCATCACCGCGATCTCGGCGCGGACCGAGCGGCGGAGCCGCCGGCGTGCCATGGTCGTGTCCATCCGCGGGACGATTCGCCGGTGATAGGCGCCGAAGAGGATGAGCACGAGGAAGCCGACGATCTTCAGCAGCACCACGCGCCCGAAGTCCGACTCGTACAGCGCGCGCGGCGACGCCAGGAACAGCGCGCTCTGCGCGATGCCGCTCGCGAGCACGAGCAGGACCGCCCACAGCGCGATCGACGAGATCCGCCGCGCGCCCTGCAGGTACCGGTCGCCATGCCGCTCCGCCGTGACCAGCCAGAGCAGCCCGCCGAGCCAGAGCGCCGCGCCGAGCATGTGCATCGCCTTGATCGGGATGCTCCAGTACGGAAGGATCACCGCCGAGTGGCCGCTCGCCCCCGTGATCAGCGCGCCCGTGACCGCGAAGAGCGCTGCGAGACCCGGCCGCCGCGCCAGCCCGATGGACCACAGCGCGAGGAGCGCGAGCGCCACGCGCGCCACCTCGAGCGCTCCCGGCGTCGTCGCCGTCGCCGTCATCACCGCGTCCACCGGCGCTCCAACCCCCGCCGCGACGCCGAGACTCCAGACGACGGTGTACGACGCGAGCAGCACCGTCGTCAGCACGCCGAGGATCGTCGCCAGACGCATCGGCCGCGGACCGGACAGCGGGAGGATGGCGATCATCAGCACGAGTCCCGCGAGCGCGAGCAGCGAGGTCACCGCGGTGGCGCGAAGTGCTCGCGTCGCCCGCGAAAGTCTCCGGTCCTCCGCGAACGACGCCGTGCTCGAAGCGTTCGCAGCGTTCGAGGTGATCGCGGCGCTCGAGAGGCTCGAGTCGCGCGCATGCGTCACGGCGAGCGTCGGCGCGCCCGAGTCCGTGGCCGCGCCGAGGATCGTGAACGCGATCCGCCCGTCGACGCGATGGCCGTCCGCGGAGACGACGCGCCAGCCCATGGTGTACGCGCCCGCGGGCAGCGTCCCCGGTCGCGCGAGCAACGCGTGCACGTCGCGCGGATCGACCGTCGCCGCGAGCGCGGGAGCTCCCGGCGGCGCGGCGATCCACGCCATCGCGCTCATCGACGGCTCGAGCGGCTCGGAAAAGACGAGCCGGATTCGCTCCGGTGAACCCCGGAGTACCTCGCCCGCCCGCGGCTCCGACGACAACAGCGACGCGTGGAGCGCCACGCGAGCGTCGATCGGATGCGGGATCAGCAGAAGCGCCAGGAACAGGATCGCCGGCACGGCCGTGCTCATCGCCCCGCGCCGGCGCGCCATACGGCCGATCAATGGGCCCATCGCAGCCCGACGTAGATCGTCCGGCGGTCCGATGGCTCGAAGTACCTGCCGGCCGCGTTGTCCACCTGCACCGACTGCGACTGCACCCGGTCGCCGAGGTTGCGCGCCGACGCGAAGACGCTGCCGCCGAGCGACGCGAACGTCCACTCGGCGCGGAGACCGATGTTCGACCAGGGCTCGTTCGTCACGGTGTTCGCGCTGTTCACGAAGTAGGCGACCGGAGCCAGCTCGATCGACGGAGTGATCGACAACCCGGCCGGATGAACATAGGTAAGCTGTGCGCTGGCGTAATGCCGAGGTGCGCCGGGAATCTCGTGACCCGCGAAGTCCGGATCGCGCACGTACTCGTATCGCGCATAGGTGTAGGATCCCTGCCAGGTGATGCGGTCGGTTTCGGCGCCTCGCGCGACGATGCCCCGTCCGAGCTCACCGGCGACGCCCAGCTCCACCCCGCGATGTCTACTCCGCGAAACGTTTCGATAGGTGGGCACGGTGAAGGGGGCGTTCGGGAAGGGTTGGATGTTGAGGTTCACCAGCTCGCCGCGCAGCTCGACGTCGTACGCGGCGACCTCCCACGCGAGAGTCGCGCCGCGGCGTCGCGCCCCCAGCTCGTACTGCCAGGCATCCTGCGCGTCGAGCGGATTGAAGCCGCCCTGGCTCCCGAAGCTCGTGAGCTCGAGCAGCAGTGGGGGCTCGACGGTCCGGCTGGCGTTCGCGAAGAGCTGGGTCACGCCAACGGAGTAGAGCGCGCCGAAGCGCGGCGTCAGCGCCGAGTAGACGCGCTCGTCCGACTGGTCCCCGTTCGAGAGGAAGTAGTCCGCGACGCGCCGGCTCGAGCGATCGTATCTTCCCCCCGCGGTCAACGTCAGTCGCGGCGTCACCGAGAGCGCGTCCTCGAAGTAGCCCGCACCGGTGCTCACGCCATCGCGCTCGTCGCGCGTGAGGGCGCCATGCTCGCCGCGCACGTTCACGTACTGGCGGTTCTGCATGCTCAGCCATGCGGGCTGCACGCCGATCGTCAGCCGGTTCTCCAGACCGCCGAGGGGCGTCGTGTTCTCGTACCGCACCTCGGCGCCGAAGTCGTGGCTGATCTGGGAGATCACTTCGAAGATCGGATGATCGATGTTCCGGAACTGGAAGTAGGGGCTGACGTCCAGCCGCTGTGTCGCGCCGAGCTGCGCGCGGAGCTGCACGCCGAGATGATGGAGATCGTAGTCGCGCCCCCAGCGGTTCGCGAAGTTCGTCGAGTCGGCAGCACGCGGATCGGTCTCGAGCTGCGTGCGCGTCAGTGAGCCCGGGAGATGCTCCTGCACGTGCGCGAAGATGTAGAAGGCGCGCGCGTCGAGCGAGGGCGACATCCGGTAGCCCGCGTGCAGGTTCACGCGGTCGCGCTGATTCGCCGACCAGTCGCGGTACCCGTCGAGCGAGGTGCGCGCGTAGCTCGCGTAATAGTCGAAGCCGTGGGCGCTCGCTCCCGATGAAAGCTGCGCCTTCCGGTATCCGAAGCTTCCCCCTTCGGCGAAGATCGACACCGGCGACGCCGTGTACCCTGTCTTCGTGTCGAGGTTGATCGCCCCGCCGAGCGTCGAGCCGCCGAAGCGCAGGGCGTTCGCCCCCTTGTAGACCTCGATCGCTTCCGTGGTCAGCAGCTCCAGCGACTCGAAATCGGTGAAGCCATCCGCGTTGCGGTACGGCATCCCGTTCACGAGCAGGTTGATCCCCCGCGCATGAAAGTTCGACCGCAACCCCGATCCGCGAACCGAGATCTGGCTCTCGTCGGCGGCGCCGAAGCGCGACTGCACGTAGACGCCGGGCGTGAAGCGCAGCACGTCCGAAAGGTTGGCCTGCCGCGTCGCGCGGATCGCCGCCGGCTCGATGAGCGCGACCGACCCCGCGATCGTCTGCAGGTGGATGCGCGTCTCCGCCAGATCGCCGCGCGAGCCGATCACGGTCACCGCGCCCAGCGTGGTCGGTGCGGCCGCCTCGAGCACGATGTCGATGTCGGTGCGGAGCGCGGCGTCGACGGGCACGCTGCCCGGGAGATAGCCGGTGCGCCGCGCGGTGACGGTGTGGGGGCCGGCGGGGAACGCCGCGATCGTGAATCGGCCGGACATGTCGGCCTGCGCCACGGGGACGATCGCCGAATCGAGCAGGATGTACGCGCCGACGACTGGCGCGCCGTCGCTTCCCGTCACCCGGCCCCTGACGGCGCCCTGCGCGGTGAGGATCGTGGGGATCGCGGCGAGCGCCGCGAGCGCGAAGCCTGCGCTCCGCGCGTACGAACGAACGTCGAACATGGTCTTCCCTCGGATGGTCCGGACGCGCCGCACGCGCGAAGGCGGCGCGGGCGTCATGGTCTGGCCGTGGCGGGCGCCGCGGCGAGTGGTCTACGCGAGGGGCGTGACCGGGGGACCGTTCGCGAAGGGAAGGACGCGCGCGCGGCGGGTCGCCGGCGCGTCCGTGGCGGGGGAGATCGCCGGCCTTCCGACTTCGACGACGCGCGGCGCCGGTACGCTGACCGCCGCCGGCGTCGCGACCGGGCTCGATGCGCTGCACGCGCCGATGCAGGTGCACGCGTGTCCGCGATGCGTCGGCGCCTCGCCGTGGCCGGCGTGGCCCGCGTGCTCCGCGGACGGTGCGCCCGCCGCGGGCGCGTCGTGCATCGGGCAGTGATGATGGACGAGCGCCGGCTCGCCCAGCGTGAGGCCGAGCCAGACCGCCAGCAGGCTGGCGAGCGTTCGCGTCAGTCGGTTGCGTCGCATGCTCGCCGGAAAGCTAACACTCGCCACGGGTGCTGCCCATGGCCGCCGCCGCCGGCGAGGACGCGGCGAGGACGCGCTCCGGCGCGCCGCGTCCTGCCTAACGGCCGCCGAGCCCGACGCTCAGCGGCGCGAAGCGCCCCATCCGATCGTACGGGGCGGACATCCGGCCGTACGGCGTCCCCACCGAGATCCGGCCGAGCATCCGGTAGTCGATCGTCCCCGTCCCGACCACCGACATCCCCGCGCGCCGCGCCGTGAGGTAGCTGAAGGTCGCCGGGATCTTCACCGTCGCCGAGTCGCGCGCGGCGAGGGCGATGTTCGCGTCGTAGTAGCCGTCGGTGAGCTGCGTCTGGCCCACGTAGAGCTTGTAGCTGAGCCGCGGCGCCTGAACGTCGTAGTCGTTCGGGTTGTACACGCTGACGACGATGTCCATCGACCCGCCGGTCAGTCCCGCGCCCGCGAGCCGCACGTCGCGGATCGCGACCGAGGGCTCGTCGAAGGGAACGGGCAGGACGTACGGCGCCGGTGCGCGCGAGCCGCCACAGGCTGCGACGAGCGTGAACGAGACTGCAGCGAGGACCTTTCGCATGATGCCTCCGAGCGGGTCGCAGTGTTGGACTGCTCCTTCTGATAAACCAGACTGAGCCATTGGTTCGGAGGCAACGCGTTCGGTGAGCTGCATCACTCGCGGCGACCGTCAGTGGAAATCGTGCGAGTGGTACACGAGCGCCTCTGCGCCCTCCTCCTCCGGGTCGAGCCGCTTGAACGCCGTGGCCACCAGCGACGCCAGCGACCCGTCGCGCTCGACGCGTCCGTAGACCGCGAGGAAGGTCGAGAAGCGCACGACCTCGCGATGCGCCTCGTCCATCTTCCGCGACACGATCACCTGCGTCTGCCCGTGCTCGTCCTCGAGGAGGATGAACACCGTGCCCTTCGCCGACTGCGGCCGCTGGCGGACGATCACCAGCCCGGCGACGATCACCTGCTCCCCGTGCCGGCACTGCTGCACCTCGGCCGTGTCGCGCGCGCCGATCTTCCGCAGCCACGGCCGGAAGCGCTCCATCGGATGGCCGGAGATCGACAGGCCCAACGCGTTGTAGTCGGCGACCACCCCCGCGTGGTGATCGAGCTCGCGCGGCGCGAAGTCGTCGTCCCGCGAGGGCGCGAGCGGGAGGACGTCGCCCACCGCGCGCATCGCCGCCCATGCCGCGCGGCGACGGTCCGGCTCCCACGCCGCGAAGGCGTGCGCCCGCGCCAGCGCGGTCGCGTCGGCCCGCGTCAGCCGCGCCCGGCGGACGACGTCGGCGATCCCGCCGAACTCGCCGGCCGCCCGCGCCGTGCCTAACGCGTCGAGCGACTTGTCGCCGATCCCGCGGATGAACCGCCAGCCCAGCCGCAGCGCCGGCCGCGCCGGGTCGTCGGTCTCCTCGGCGGTGCAGTCGGCGCTCCCGCCGGCGAGGCATGGCAGTCGCACCTCGACTCCGTGCCGCCGCGCGTCCTGCACCATCGACGACACCGAGTAGAACACCATCGG
>JABFXC010000063.1 GCA_013361935.1 Gemmatimonadaceae bacterium | reverse complement strand
GCCACTAAACCTAACACCTCACCCCCCGCACTTCCGTTTCACGAAACACGAGCCACGACTCCTCACACCTCACCCCCCGTAGTTCCGTTTCACCGATCACTGACCACGAGTCGCCGTCCCGGAGTCACTCCGTCCTCCCACACCCGCGTCGTCGCGAAGGCGATCTTCCCCGGAATCACCTCGACCCTGCCTAACGCGATGCGTCGCGGCGCGCCGCCCGCGCCCGTCGCGTAGTCGATCGCCAGGTCGTGCGCGCCGGCGGGGAGCGTGAGACGCACCACCGAGAGCTCGCCCGGCAGGAGCCGCCACTGGCGGATGTCGGCACGCTCGGTGAGCACGTTGATCGCGTCGGTCGCCCAGCGCGCCACCGTGCCCGCGAGCTCGCCCTTCCTGTCCTCGATCTTGTCCGCCGCGGTCTTCGCGAGCGCGAGCTTCAGCCCGGCGCGAACCACGCCGCGGGCGAAGGAGGCGGCGCGGGCGCGCCGGAAGTCGTTCGCCACCGCGTCGCAGAGATCCGCGTTCACCCCGAACGGCCGCCGCGTCGTCGAATCGACGACGAGCGAGGCGCGCCACGCGGGGTGCCAGGGACGCTGCAGGCTGCTCCACGCGACGGGAAGGAGATAGGCGATCTCGCGCGAGTCGTCGCGCACGCGCAGCTCGCGGTCGTCGTCCTCGTCGTGCCAGAGAAATCGATCCTGGTCGGTGGCGATCCAGAGCATCGCCCGTGCGCTGATCGCCGCGGCGGCTGCGGCCGTCTCCTCCGGCTTCCCGCCGAACTTGTCGAACTCCTCCTGCGTCACTGGCACGAGCACCAGCCGCGGGACGCGGTGGGCGACGTAGCCAGGCTCGACGACCACGAGCACTTCTCCCGTCGGCGGCTCCGTGGCCGCACGCGCCGCGCCGCGCTGCCGGCGCGGCTTCTTCGGCTCGGCGGGGAAGGGCAGCGCCGAGTCGCCGACCAGGGCACGCGCGACGCGGTACGAGACCGCGGCGTCGTTCTTCTCGCCCGCCGCCTCGAACGCCGCGCCGGCCAGATAGTTCAGCAGCGCGCGCGTGCGGACGTCGACGCTGTCCTTCCGCGAATCGAAGCTCTCGAGGAGCGCGCTGACGCGCCGCGCCTCCACCGCCGCCCCCTCCGCGTCGCCGCGTCGCAGGAAGTCGAGCATGCCGTAGTAGTTCATCATGAGCCGCTCGGTCTGCGACGGCTCGTACGGCAGCGCGCCGTCGCTGGTCACCGCGGCGAGGAGGTTCCGCGAGACGCTCTTGGTGTAGCGGTCGTCGGCGAGCGCCGCGGCGCGATCGAGCGCGACGCCGCTCGTGTCGAAGCGGCCGGCGTAGTACAGCGCCGAGGCGCGGTAGAGCGCGGCGAGCAGCTCGTCACCGGGCGCGAACTTCCCCTTCGGCGACACGAAGCCGAGCGCTTCATCGAAGCGCCCGGCGGCGAACGATTGCCGCAGCGCGTAGTCCTCCCGCGTCAGCCCGGCGCGGAGCACCTCCGGCGGGAGCGGAGGAAGCGCGTGACGATGGAAGCAGCCGCCGGCGAGAAAAACGGAAAGCACCGCGGCCGCGACTGCGGAACGCATCGCGCGTCAGTGCTTCTCGAGAACGATGATCCGCTCCCTGGCACGCGCGATCGCGTCCGCCTGCTTCGCCCACGCGTCGCCCACGGCCTGGATCCGCTCCAGCTCCATCTGGTGGAGGAAGCGCTGGTAGCGGACGATCGCCTCGATGGGCCGCAGCTGCTTGTCGAGCACCGTCGCGATCTTGTATTCCACGGACGGATCGCTCGGCAGGAGGATGCTCGCGCGGTCGTAGCGGTCGAGGGCGGCGTCGAGGCTGCCCGAGGCGACGAGGAGATCGCCCTCGCGCACCAGCGCCTCGCCGGTCGCCTTCGCCCGCGCCTCGGCGGTCGCGTCGGCGGCGCGCGCGACCGTGCGCACCCCGTCAGGCTCCGAGTAGGCGATCGCCGCGATCTCCCCCTTCTGCACCTGCACCAGCGCGACGGGCGCGACCATGTCGCGTGGCGCCTGCTCCATCCGCGCCGAGGTGTAGATCGCCGCGTCGCCGGCGCGGCGGATCGACCAGGCGGCGGGGGTGGTCCGCGTCGCCGCCATGAGCTGCGTCTCGTTCATGCCCAGGGTGACCTCGCCACGCGTCACCGCCGCGCAGACATCGGGGGCGCACCCCATCATCGCCGCGGCCATGATCGAGTCGCGCGCGTAGAGCGCGCGCGCCTGCGCCGGCGTCACGTTCGCGCGCGCCGCGGCGACGGCGGAGTCCGCGCTCGGCGCGCGGTCGCCGGTGTGCATGATCGTCACCGGCTCGGGGTTCAGGTGCTGCTGGGTGCAGGCGGCGGTCGCGACGACCACCAGCGCCGCGAGCCACGTCATCGTCCGGGAGCTCATCGTCTCACCTCGCGGGTCACAGTCCGAGCCGCTTGCGCAGGATGTACTTCTTGATCTTGTGCTGCCCGATCCAGACCTTCGCGTTCGACTCGAGGTCGACGAGCGTCGCGTCCACCTGGTAGAACACGACCTTCTCCTTGCCCTCGGAGTCCTCGATCGCCTGGATCTCGCCCTGGAGCATGTAGTTCGCGCCGGTCTCGTTCCCCATTCGGCTGCGCGTCGCGGCATTCGCGTTCTGCTGCTGGTCGGCGCGCTCGGCGCGCACCTCGCCTCGCTCCGCGGCGCCGGCCACGACCTGCACCGCCCCCGAGGTGGTGAACGCGCGCTCGAGATCGTTGACGAAGGTGCCGACGGCGATGTGCTCGTACGTCTTGTTGGCGAAGTCGCCGACGATCACCGTCGGGGCGCTTCCCCCGTGCGCGTCGCTGTAGCGGCGCACCCACGCGCCGTCGAGGCTCTGCTTGATCAGCTCGTTCGCGACGAGCCGCGAGTCCGTGTCGTTCCAGCGACCCGAGAGGTCGGTGACCGTCGCCGGGTCGATGCGGCTCACCTGCTTCGGCGAGCAGGCCGCGCCTAACGCGACGAGCGCGACGAGGGCTGTGTGCCCCGCCGCGCGGACGAGATTGGAATGGGCCATCGGAGACTGCTCCGCTGTGAGGTGTTCGATCGCCTGCCGCGACGTCTCCTCAGCGAGAGGGTCCGTCGAGGCACCAGTTGGACCGGCCGCGATACAGCTCGCTCCACGCGCCGTTCTTGTACTCCAGGAACGTCAGAAAGGTGTCACCGCCGAACCGCCAGCTCTCCACCGCGAGCTCCGTCGCCCCGTCGCCGGCGACGTCGAGGTGGTCGACGAAGCGTTGAAAGTCGCTCGTCGCCGCGTCCCCGTCCACCACGTGCGTGTACGTCGGCTTGTACTCGCCGTCCCCCGCGCGGTCGGCGACCACGAAGACGTGCACCGTGTGCTCGCGCGAGGAGCTCTGCTCGTCGGCGCGCGGGTCGATCAACGAGGCCACGATCGTCGGCGACTCCGAGGAGACCCCCGTCGCCACCGCCACCGCCCGCAGCTCGAGGCTCGCCAGCGCCGCTTCGGCGATCCCCGCGCTCCGGGCGACCCGCGTCGCGACGTCGCGCCCGATACGATCAACCTCCGCCTGCGCCATCCGCGTCACTCCTGCGTCGTGGAGCGGGCGCGTGCTCGCGAACAGCGCGACGGTATAGCCCGCCCGCGCCTGCGCCGCGAGCGTCATTGCCGCCTGCGGAATCATCAGGGTGCAGTTCGGCAGCGTGTAGAGGGGATCTCGTCCATCCGCCCACATTCCCTGGCGAACGGTCGCGTGGCCCACGGCGCGCCCATCGTCGTAGACGGTATACTCCGCCCCCGGCTTGTCGTACATCGCGTCGAACTGCTTCCATCCCGACTCGCCGAGCTCGATCCGCTCGATCGTGCCGTTGCGCAGCACGCCCACGGGGATCATCCGCGGATCGTCCCGCTCCCCGTACACCTGGAACAGGATGTCCGGATGCGAGGAGAGATCGAGCCGCGCGACGGACGGACCGTCCTGCTGCTCGGCGGCCGGCTGCGCCTCGGCGGATCCTCCCGCGAGCTGGCGCGCCTTGTCGCACCCGAGCGCCAGAATTAGAGTGGTCGCGAGAAGGCGGCCTCGCCTCATGCGCTCTTCCGGTTGGGGGAACGCCCGATGCCGCGATCTACATCGGCGGCAATGGGCTCGACTAACGTGTCTCGGAATCCTACGACAGTGCCCGACGCCGACTTCCGCGCCGTGACGCGCGGCGTCCGCGCCGCGCTGGGTCCTGCCGTCCACATACAAGACGCCCCCGCGACGCTCGAGCAACTCGCGCGAGCCGACGACCCGCCGCGCACGGCGCGCGTCCGGCCGCTCGAAGGGGCCACCTTCATAACGCGAAGCGTACGCGGCCGTCCGGAGCCCGGCTTCGTCGCCTTCCTCGACGGGGTGCAGCAGAGCCGCGTCGTCACCTACGTCGACGGTGCACCGATCGTCCACGGGACGGCGGGCGCGGCCGTGCGCGAGCGCCGCGACCGGCGGATGCGCACCTGGCACCATCGCGTCGAGCACCGGGTCTACGCGCCACGCCAGCATCTCCCCGCCGAGATCTGGGACCGGCTCGCCCCCTTCGCTCCGGTCGACTCCTCGGCCCCCGAGGGAGACGACGCGCCATCGTCGCGCCATCCATTCAGCACCCTCGAGCGCGCGGTGCACCTCGTCCAGCGCCACCGCGAGGAGCTCGAGCAGCGACTCGCCGAGCGCTGGTGCGACCACGAGTCCCGTCCCCTCCTCGTCGACGGGGGCATCAGCGGGAGCGAGCGGGTCGCCCGCGCCCGCTGCGTGGTCGGTGTCGTGAAGAGCCACCGAACGCTCTACGCCGTCGACGACGAGATCGGCGTCGTCCTCCGGCTCGGACCCGCGGAGCGGACTTCGGTTTTCCTCATCGAGCCGAAGAAGCGCGCGCCGGTCGCCAGCTGGTACCTCCGTCTCCGCGACGCCTCCGGCCGCGAGCCCACCTTCGGCCTCGTCCGTGTCGAGGTCGCGCGCGACCCGTCCGAGGACCTCACCGCCCGCGCCGACCAGGTCTCGCGCTGGCTGCTCGCCGAGGGCGCTCCGCTCGCGCTGCCCGATGCGCGGTGGGACCGGATGGCGTACGGGATCCGCGACTCCGAGGAGTTCCTCAGGGCGATCACCTGACTGCCATGGGGCATCGGGCTGGCCTCCTGCCTCATGGCCGTATTCCCGGTCCGAACGTTAGAGTTAGCTCCAGCCTTCACCGCGAGCAGCTGATGTCCTCTCCCCTCGGCCGCGTCGTCGCCACCGAGCGACGCCCGAACACTCCGCACGAGTTCCACTTCTGGACCGCGCTCGACTCTCCGGTCGGAATCGGGACCATCGTGCGCGTCGAGGGAGCGCAGCCGGTCGAGAATCAGCTTCCGCAGATCTACGGCATCGTCGTCGAGGGCTTCAGCTATACCGATCTGCAGTCCCCACTGCACGACGTGCTCGGCCACGACGGGTCGCCCGCGGCGGCGTCGCTCGCCCCCACCGAGCGCGCGGAGATCCGGCTCTACACCGCCGCCGTCCTCCGGCAGATCCCCGAGGAGCCGCTGCAGCCGGTGCCGATGGGACAGGTCTTCCTCGCGACCGACGAGGACGTCGCCGTCGCGCTGCGAATGGACGGCTACCTGAAGGAGGGCTCGCGCACCGGGATCCCGATCGGGATCTATCGCGCCGGCGGAACGGACGCGCCCATCTACCTCGACGCCGACTTTCTGCTCGGCCCCGAGGCGGCGCACCTCAACATCACCGGCGTGTCCGGGCTCGCGACGAAGACGAGCGCGGTCGAGTGGCTCCTCCAGTCGATCTTCACCCACTTCCCGCCGCAGAAGGGGTCGGTCGCCGCGGTCTGCTTCAACGTGAAGGGACCCGATCTCTGCTTCCTCGACCAGCCGGGGAGCATCGACGAGCGCGACCGCGCGCTCTACGAGAAGCTCGGCGTCCCCCCCAAACCCTTCGAGCGCACGCAGTACTTCGCGCCGTACCACTCGAAGGGGCACGCGTTGAACACGCTGCGCTCGAACGACGCCCTCGCCCACAACCTCAACCCCCTCACGTGGGGGCTGCACGAGGTGCTGCAGTACGCCGAGGTGCTGCTCAACAAGGACGACATCGACGCCAAGGCCGACGCGCTCATCGACTTCATCGCGCGGAACGTCGTCGGGCAGGACTTCGCCGACCAGATCCTCTCCCGCCCGCACCGCGTCCAGTCCTTCGCCGACCTCGAGGCGTGGTTCCGCGACCTCCTGCGCGGGATGGAGGCGAAGAACGCCGAGAGCTGGCGCACGCACCACGTCGCGACCATCCGCAAGGTGCGCAACAGGCTCTCGAACATCTCGACGCGCTGCGCGGGACTCGTCACCGACGACGGCGCGGTGAGCGATCTCCCGTTCGGCACCTTCGAGGACCGGACGGTGTACGTGATAGACGTCGCCGGGCTCGAAGAGGACGCGCAGGACCTCGTCTTCGCCCGCGTCATCACCAAGCTCCGCGAGGCACTCGAGAAGCGCGAGCTGGGCGTCAACCACGTCGTCGTCTTCGTCGATGAGCTCAACAAGTACGCGCCTAACGATGGGCAGGACACCTACGTCCGGAAGATGCTGCTCGACATCGCCGAGCGGGGCCGCTACCTCGGCCTCGTCCTCTTCGGCGCACAGCAGTTCCGCTCGCAGGTGCACCGGCGCGTCGTCGGCAACGCGGGGAGCGCGCTCTATGGGCGGATGGACGCCGACGAGCTGGCGACGCCGGGCTACGCCGTGCTGAGCCCCGCGACCCGCACCAAGCTCGCCACGCTCGAGAAGGGACAGCTGATGGTCCGCCACCCGCACTTCACGCAGCCGGTCTTCGTCCGCTTCCCGCGGCCGGCGATCATGCGCGGCCGCGACGGTGCCGAGCGCTTCCCACAGGCCGCGACGCCGACCCTCGACCAGGCGATCCTCCGCTCGCTGCGCGCGCTCGACTCCTCCGTCACCCTCCAGTGGGTGCAGGACACGATCGGCATCCACGAGGAACAGGCGATCATCCGCGCGCGCAACGCGACCATCCGCTCCCGGCCGTCGGACGTGAAGAGCTTCTTCAGGTCGCAGCTTCCGGCGCTCGTCGTGCCGGCCGCCGCACGCCCGCGCCCCGCCGGCGTCGCGATCCGCGGCACGCCCTTCGACGATCCGTACGGGAACGAGTGATGGCGTCGCCGCACCGCTCGCTCGTCGTCGGCTTCCTCCTCATCGCACCCTTCGCCGCCGTACCCCTCGCCGCGCAGTCCCCGGCGACGGCCAGCGGCGCCGTGCTTCTCGAGGTGCGGCCGCACGCGGGTGACACGGTGTCGGCGCGCCTCGAGCAGAGCGTCGAGATGACCGGCACCCGGCGCATCGGCGGGCGCGACTCGACCGCCCGCGTCACCTCGTCGATGATCATGCTCGCCCGCACCATGGTCGAGACGGTCGCCGCGGACTACTCGGTCGTCGCGATGCGCACCGACTCGGTGCAGCTCTCGAGCAGCGACGACCACGAGGGGGAGATGCGCGCCAGGGCCGAACGCGCCCTCCGCGGCACGACCTCGCGCCTCCGTCTGCTGCCCGACGGAACGGCCGAGGGGCTCGACGGCTCGATGGGCGTGGACGGGTCGGCGCTCCTCGCCGTGATGCCGGGCACGCTGCCTAACGCGCCGGTCGCCGTCGGCGGACGCTGGACGCGGACGATGACCATCCCCGCGGTGAGCGCGGCGAAGGGCGCCGGGCAGGTGAAGACCACCTTCCGCCTCGACTCGGTCACCGCCGGCGGCCGCTTCGCCTGGATCTCGATGAAGGGCACTCTCCGCCGCGACGAGAGCGCCCCCCTCGCCGGCACCGGGGAACGCGCCGGCGCGCTCAGTGGTTCGCTCGTCGGCGGGATGACGCTCGACCGCCGCCGCGGGTGGGTCGTCGCGACCTGGACCGACATGACGGTGAAGTCCACCGTCACCACCCCCGGCGCGCCTAACGCCCCGCTCCGGGTGACCGTTCGCGTGATGCAGCGCATGCGCGCCGAGGACCGTGAGTGACCGCGACCCCCGCCGCCGGCGCGTTCGCGCATGGCGAGGGCGCGTCTAGATCGTTATATTGCACGGAGTTACACCGATAGCGTTTTCCCCTCCGATCCTGGCCCTGGACGTGCACCTCCTCGCCCGCGTGGTGCACTGCCCGACCGGGAGCATGGTCTCGTGCGACTCGTTCATCTCAGCGATCTCCATCTCGGCTTCCGCCAGTATCAACGGCTGACTTCCGCTGGCATCAACCAGCGGGAGGCGGACGTCGCGAAGGCGTTTCGCAACGCGATCGAGAAGACCATCGAGCTCGCGCCGCAGGTCGTCGTCGTCGCGGGCGACGTGTTCCACAACGTCCGCCCGACGAACCCCGCGGTCCTCGTCGCCTTCAGCCAGTTCTCGCGGCTGCGGTCGCACCTCCCCGACGCGAAGATCGTCATCGTCGCCGGGAATCACGACACCCCGCGCACCGCGGAGACGGGGTGCATCCTCCGGCTCTTCGAGGCGCTCGACGTCCGCGTCGTCGACGCCGTCCCCGAGCGCCTCAGCTTCCCCGAGCTGGAGCTCTCCGTGCTCGCGGTGCCCGACGTCCCCGGCGCGCGCCCGGCGCTCGTCCCGGACGCGAGCTTCCGCCACAACGTCCTTCTCCTCCACGGCGAGGTCGAGGGCGTCATCCCCGAGCAGGCCCGCGCCACCGATCGCGCGTCGGTCGCGATCTCGCACGAGGAGCTCGGCGCCCCGCGGTGGTCGTACGTCGCGCTCGGCCACTACCACGTCTACCGCGAGGTCGCGCCTAACGCGTACTACTCGGGCTCGATCGACTACACGAGCGCGAACGCGTGGGGCGAGCTCGCCGAGGAGCGCGAGGCGGGGATCGGCGGGAAGGGAATCATCGAGCACGATCTCGCCACCGGCGAGCACCGCTTCCACCGGCTCCCCACCGTGCGCCGCTGGGTCGATCTCGCGGCCCTCTCCGGGCGCGGGCTCTCCTCCGCGGAGCTCGACGCGCACATCCGCCGCTCGATCGACGAGTGCGAGGGAGGCATCGACGAGCAGGTCGTCCGGCTCCTCGCCCGCGACGTGCCGCGCCACATCGCCCGCGATCTCGACCAGAAGGCGTTGCGCGAGTACCGCCGCCGGGCGCTGCACTTCCATCTCGACACGCGCCGCCCCGACGTCATCCGCCTTCATGGGCACGGCGCGCCCGGCCGCCGCCCTTCGCTGCGCGACGTCGTCCGCGACAAGCTCCGCGGCCGCATCATCGAGTCGGACCTGTCGCGCGAGGCGCTCGTCGACCTCGGCATCCGCTATCTCGACGAGGTGGAGAAGGCGGAGATCGCGCTGCACCCGGTGAACGAGGGAGCCACGTGAGGCTGAACTCCCTTCACCTCGTCAACTTCCGGCAGCACGCCGACACGAAGATCGACTTCGACCTCGGGCTCACGGGGGTCATCGGTCCCAACGGCTCCGGCAAGTCGACCATCCTCGAGGGCATCGCCTGGGCGCTC
Organism: Gemmatimonadaceae bacterium; assembly: GCA_013361935.1. Taxonomy (GTDB): domain Bacteria; phylum Gemmatimonadota; class Gemmatimonadetes; order Gemmatimonadales; family Gemmatimonadaceae; genus JABFXC01. The sequence continues at coordinate 516 of JABFXC010000063.1, read as the reverse complement.
TATGGCCAGGCCGCGGCGCGCGGCACGCGCGAGTCGATCCGCTTCGCCCGAGCCGGCGCGCGCGCCCAGGTGCGCGTCGAGCTGGACTTCGAGCTCGGCGGCCACCGCTATCGCGTCGTCCGCGGGCTGACCAGCGCCGAGCTCTATCTCGACAACTCGGCGAACCCGATCGCCAACTCCCTCACCGGCGTCACCGAGCTCCTCCAGCGGCGGCTCGGGATGAGCCAGCGCGAGTTCTTCAACACCTACTTCACCGGGCAGAAGGAGCTCGCCGTCATGGCGGCGATGCAGCCGGCGGAGCGGGCGAAGTTCCTCTCCCAGGTGCTCGGCTACGAGAAGCTGAAGCAGGCGCAGGATCTCGTGCGCGAGCAGCGCGGCCGCATCGTCGCCGAGGCGAACGGGCTGCGCGCGGGGATGCCCGACGCGGCGACGGTCACGCGGATGCTCGAGGAGTCCGGCGCGCGGCTGCACGCGGCGCGGCAGCAGCTCGGCGCGGCCGAGCGGCGCGTATCCGCC
>JABFXC010000124.1 GCA_013361935.1 Gemmatimonadaceae bacterium | reverse complement strand
CTCGCGGCGGGCGTGCTCGCCCTCGGGGGACGCGCGCTCGCGGCCCGCGTGACCACGCTCCCGATCGCCCGCGACGTCGGGATCAAACTCGTCGCGACGCGCGGCATCCCGCGCGCCTGGCTCGTCGCGCACCTCGACAGCAAGTCGCAGCCGGTGCCGATGCTCGCGCGCGTCGCGGGGATCGTCGTCGCGGCGCTCGCGCTCCTCGCGCTCGCCTGGTTCGGGATCCGGGCGGCGGGGGGCGCGGAGGTCGCCGAGCGCGTCTGGCACGCGGTGACGCTCGCCGGCGCGCTCGCCACTCTCCCCGTGATCGCGAGCGTCGTGGGGGCACGGTCGCCGGGGGCGATCGACGACGCGTCGGGAGTCGCGACGGTCCTCCTCGCCATCGACCGGCTGCCGCGGGATCTTCCGGTGGGAGTGCTGCTGTCGAGCGCGGAGGAGCTCGGGATGGCCGGTGCGCAGGCGTTCGCGAGCAGCCGGCGGCCGGCGTCGGCCCTCAACGTGGACGGCGTCGACGATCGGGGCGGGATCGTCTGCATGCGGCACGGCCGCGCGGCGCGTCCGCGGATCGGTGTCGCGCACGCCGCGCAGGCGCTGGCGATGCGCGTGCGCGAGCGGCGGACGATCCCCGGGATCCTCACCGACGGCGTGGCGCTTGCGAACGCCGGATGGAGCGCGGTCACGCTCAGCCGCGGCACGCTCGCGACCCTGGCGCGCATCCACCGTCCGGGCGATCGTGCGTCGCGCGTCCGCGGAAGCGGGATCAACGAGATGGCGCGCCTGCTCGCGCAGGCGGTGCGCGAGATCGCCTGAGCGAAACACCGTTGGGAGCGTGGCGTAGAACAGCGAGAGGCTCGTATCGCCATCCTCGCGGGAGAGATCGATGGGCGTCCTGCTGCTCGCATTCCTGCTCTTCTGCTGCATCCTCCTCATCCCGCTCGGGCTGCCCGGGACGTGGCTGATCCTCGGCGTCGCGGTGGGCTACGCGGCGCTGACCCACGAGAGCATCGGCTGGGTGTCGATCGTGCTGATCGGAGTTCTCGCGATCATCGGCGAGGCGCTCGAGTTCATGCTCACCGGGCGCGTGGCGCGGCGGTTCGGCGGGTCGAAGCGCGGCAGCTGGGGAGCGATCGTCGGCGGCACCGTCGGCGCGATCGTCGGCATCCCGATTCCGATCCCGTTCGTCGGCTCGATGATCGGCGCATTCGTCGGCGCATTCGCCGGCGCGCTGCTCTTCGAGCTCGCGGGGGGGACGCGCGCCGGTCCCGCGGCGAAGGTGGCGACGGGCGCGCTGCTCGGCCGCGTCGCCGCCGCGGCGATGAAGGTCGGGATCGGCTTCGTGATGGCGGCGTGGGTGGTCGGGGCGGCCGTGGTGTGAGGATGCTCCACCGCGCGATCCTTCGCCGCCCGGCCGGGCGCGCGCGGTGGATGGCCGCCCTCGCCGCGGTGGCGGCGCTCGGCGCGTCGGCGGGGGCGCAGGGGACGACGGCGAGCGTGAGCGGGACGGTGACCGACTCGACCGGTCTTCCCGTGTCCGGCGCCGAGGTCGGAGCGTTAGGCACGACGCTCCGCGTGCGCAGTGGGGAACAGGGCGCGTACGTGCTGCCGGGCGTCGCGCTCGGCGCGATCCTGCTCGAGGCGCGGCGGCTCGGCTTCAGGCCGGAGACCCTGCGCGTGGTCGTCGCGGAAGGAGGAGCGTCGGCGCGCTTCGTCCTGCGGCTCGCGCCCACCCTGCTCCAGACGGTCGCGGTGCGCGGCAACAGGCGCCGGTACGTGGGGCGGCTCGCCGGTTACTACGAGCGGCTGCAGTCGCGGGCGATCGGCTACTTCATCACCCGCGACGACATCGAGCGCGGGAATCCGCGGCAGCTCACCGACGTGCTGCGCCGCGCGCCGGGGGTCGACATCGTTCGTGGCGGGCGGGTACGGCTGCGCGGGCGCTCCTGCGCTCCCCTCGTCTGGATCGACGGGGTGGCGATGCCGGCGGGCGAGGTCGACCTGAACACCTTCGCGCCCAACTCCATCGAGGGGGTCGAGGTCTACCTCAGCGCGTCCGGGGCGCCCGCCCGCTACCAGGGTACCGGCGACGAGTCACGCTGCGGGACGCTGCTCCTCTGGTCGCGCGGGCTCGATACCGAGCGGCGTCGCGCTCCCGTGGTCGCCGCGGCCGACCAGATGGACTCGCTGCACCTGGCAGGAGCCGTGTTCGCCGCCACGGAGGTGGAAACCGAGGCGCGGCCGACCGACGCGAACGTCGCGGCGCTCGTCTATCCCCCCGATCTGTACTCCGCCGGGCTGGGGGGACTGGTGGTCGCGGAGTTCGTGGTCGACACGACCGGCCGGATGGAGCCCGACCAGTTTGCCGTGCTCTCGTCTCCGCACGTGCTGATGTCGCGGGCGGTCTACGAGGCGCTCGGCGGCGCGACCTTCGTCCCGGCGCGGCGCGCCGGCCTGGCGGTGCGGCAGATCGTCCAGATGCGCTTCCGTTTCGCCGCCCCCGGAATGCGCTGAGAGATCGCCGGGACCCTCCCCGGACGCCAGCCGTACTCGATCCTTACATCTTCTTGACATCCGAGTGGGAGTCGCGTAATCTCGCGGCTCGGTAGCCGGCGCGCGTTCGGTCGCGACCGGCATTGCCGCATACCGACGGCATCCGATCGAGGCGCGCCGCCGCGCCCGCTTTGCTCCAGAGCCTTTCGCGAGCGCGAGCTCGCTGTGCCTAGACGTCGTCGAACGTCCCGCCGACTTCGCCCGACGAACCCGATGGACCCACGCGGACGCGCCACGGGAGCGCGCCCGCGACCGCATTTCCATCCGCCTGGGGGGGAGGAGCATCAGATGACTCAGCTATCGTCGGCCTGATCGCCACGCGCGCGTTCGGCGCGCCGTCATCGCACGCACGAAGCTCAACGAGACCATAACCACTCCATTCAGTGGGGGACGCGATGTCGAAGGAGAATCAGGGAAGACTGCTGGCAGCCGGAGCGCTCGCGGCATTGCTGTTCGCGATGCCCGCGTCGGCGCAGGAGGGCTCGGCGGTCATCAGCGGTCAGGTGACCGCGGAGGGAGGGCGGCCTCTCACCGGCGCGACCGTGCAGGTGGTGGAGCTGAACGCGGGGGTCCTCGTCAACGAGGCCGGCCGCTATACGCTGCTCATTCCCGCGGCGCGCGTGAACGGCCAGACCGTCACGGTGCGCGCGCGCTTCATCGGGTATCAGGCGCAGTCGCGCACGATCGCGCTCACGGCCGGAACGCACGCGCAGGACTTCACCCTCGTCATCGATCCGACGCGGCTCTCGGAAGTCGTCGTCACGGGCGTGACGGGTGAGACGGAGCGCCAGAAAGTGCCGTTCACGGTGGCGCGCGTCGACTCGGCGGACATGCCGGTGCAGGCGGTGAACCCGCTCAGCCAGCTGCAGGGCAAGGTGCCCGGCGCGAACATCGCGGCGACGAGCGGCCGGCCGGGCGTGGCGCCGAGCGTGATCCTCCGCGGCCCGACGTCGCTGAACGGACAGGGACGCGGGCAGGAGCCGCTGTACATCGTCGACGGGATCATTCTCGGCTCGAGCATCGCCGACATCAATCCCGCGGACATCGAGAGCGTCGAGGTCGTGAAGGGCGCGGCCGCGTCGTCGCTCTACGGCTCGCGCGCAGCGGCGGGCGTCATCCAGATCACGACGAAGAAGGGACGCTCGGGGAGCGACGGCATCAGCACGACCGCGCGCGCCGAGTACGGCCTCAACAACATCGAGGGCAACTTCGGCATCGCGCGCAACATGCCGTTCCTGCTCGACGAGACCGGGACGCGCTTCTGCGTGCTCGACTCGTACGGGACGAACAGCGTCTGCTCGCGCACCATCGACTATCGCGCCGAACAGGCGCGGATCAACAACACGCCGGGCGATTTCGCCGCCGGCCCGCCGTCGTTCCCGGTGGACCCGGGCGCGGTCACCAGCGGGAACATCCTGCGGCGCGCCTTCGTCTCGGGCACGTATCCGGGGAAGACGTATGACGCGGTGAAGCAGCTCGTCGATCCGAAGCCGGTGTCGATCAACGACATCTCGGTCGCCGGCCGCTACGGTCAGACCACGTTCCGCACGAGCGCCGGCTACACGCAGCAGGGCGGCGCGATCCAGGGGCTGAAGGGCTACAATCGCGTGAACGCCCGGATGAACCTCGATCACCAGATCAACAACCAGTGGTCGCTCTCGGCGAACAGCTACTTCAGCCGCAGCGACCAGGACGGCAGCAACCAGGAAGAGGGCGGCCAGGGCTTCTTCCGCCTGACGCGCACGCCGGCGATCGTCGACATCACGCAGCGCGACCAGTTCGGGCGCCTCTACATCCGCACGAACCTCGGCTCGGGCGGCGTGCAGAACGAGAACCCGCTCTACTCCTTCGAGAACGTGCAGCGGCAGGATCTGCGCTATCGGTTCCTCGGCGGCGCGACGCTCAAGTACGCCCCGCTCGACTGGCTCGACGCGGAAGGGAACTTCAGCATCGACCGGCTGAACCTGAACTACCGGCAGTTCTCGAACAAGAATTACCGGACGACGAACTCGTCGCCGGCGACGAACAACGGCAACATCTTCAACGGCGCGGCGAACACGCAGTCGGTGAACTCGAGCGCGCAGGTCACGGCGCGGCGGCAGCTGCTGTCGTGGATGAACAGCCGCTTCAACGTGCGCGCGTCGTACGAAGGGATCGATCTCGACCAGCGGCAGTTCCAGGGCAATCAGCTCCGCGTCGGCAGCGTGACGTCGGGCTCGAACGCGACGAACATCCAGTCGATCTTCTCCGCGGTGCAGGCCACCCGGCAGGTGAGCCTCTCGGGGAACACCTTCTTCGACATGTTCGACCGCTACACGGTCGATCTCCTCGTCCGCGAGGACGGCAACTCGCGCTTCGGCAAGGAGCAGCGCTTCCAGACGTACGGGCGCGGCTCGGCGGCGTGGCTGGTGGCGCGCGAGCCGTGGTTCCCGACGTCGGCGATCAGCCAGTTCACGGTGCGCGCGTCGGTTGGATCGGCGGGGAACACGCCGCCATTCGTCGCGCAGTACGAGACGTACTCCATCGGCGCGGGCGGCACGCTCTCGCCGGTGACGCAGGGCAACCCGAACCTGAAGCCCGAAGTCGCGACCGAGGTGGAGCTCGGGACGGACATCGAGCTGCTCAACCGCTACGGGCTCACGCTCACGTACGCGAAGTCCGACACGCGCAACCAGATCCTGCCGGTGCCGCGCTCGGTGGTGACGGGCTTCCCGCAGATCTGGCAGAATGCGGGAACGCTGCAGAACAAGACATGGGAAGCCGCGCTCACGCTGCCGCTCATCACGGGCGGCGGCGACTGGGGCTGGACGAGCCGCTTCACCTACTCGCGCAACCGCGCGATCGTGTCGAAGCTGGACGTCGTGCCGTTCTTCATCGGCACCGACCTGCAAGGCACCGGAACCCTGTTCAAGGTCGCGCAGGGTGAGCGGTTCGGCACCTTCTACGGCCATCAGTTCGTGACGAGCTGCTCGCAGCTCCCCTCGAACTTCCAGTCGCAGTGCGGCGGGAACGGCAGCGCGTTCCAGAAGAACGACGAGGGGTACATCGTCTGGGTGGGCCAGGGGAACAACGCGGGGATGGGAATCACCGACAACCTGTGGAACGCGGTGCTTCCCGGCGGGGCCGCGCCGTGGGGCGCGCAGCTCTCGTGGGGGATGCCGATGCTGGTCCGCGACAACTGCGCGACGGGCACCTGCCCGGCCGCGGTGCGTCCGCTCGGCCACTCGCTCCCCGACTATCGCGCGGGGATGTCGCATACCGTCACCTGGAAGAAGCTGTCGCTCTACGGGCTGGTCGACGGCGCGTTCGGGAGCCGGGCGTACAATCAGGGTCGTCACTGGTCGTACCTCGACTTCCTCTCGCACGACGTCGACCAGGGCGGCAAGAGCCTGCAGACGGCGAAGCCAATCGGCTACTACTACCGCGCCGGTCCGGCGGACGGTGCGGCGGGGATCGGCGGCTTCTACGACATCCTCGGCCCGAACAGCCGGTTCGTGGAGAGCACGAGCTACCTGAAGCTGCGCGAGGTCTCCGGGTCGTATCACGTCGGCAACTACGGGCCGGCGGACTTCACGGTCAGCGTCATCGGCCGCAATCTGAAGACCTGGACCCGCTACACGGGCTTCGATCCCGAGGTCGGTGCGGGCGCGACGAACAGCCAGTCCGGATCGGGGCTGATCAACGCGGTCGACGCGTTCACCTTCCCGCAGCTTCGTACCGTGTCGTTCGTGATCAGCGCCGGCTTCTAACCCTTCCATTCATCCTTCGGCGCCGGGCGGCGGAATGAAGCCCGGCGAGCGAGGGACGAGGACATATGATGCGATTCAAACAGCTGGTTGCGGTCGCCTCGCTCGTGGGAGGGCTCGCCGCGTGCAAGGACATGGTCGCGGTCGACAACGAGAACAACCCTGACCGTACGCGAACGCTCAAGCGTCCGTCGGACGTCGAGGCCGTGGGCTCGAGCCAGTTCCAGCAGGTGATCAGCGCGACGATCGGCAGCATCAACCGCGTGAACACCGGAATGATGACGGCGTCGTTCGAGAACGCGTCGGCGCTGGCGAACAACGGGCTCGGTCCGCGCAGCGCGCTCCCGCGCACCTCCATCGGCAACTCGCGCGGCAACGCGTACGCCTCGGAGAACTTCAACACCTTCCAGATCCTCTCCTTCGCCGCGCGCGCCGAGTCGGACGTGCTCGCGCGCGCGAAGGCACCGGGCTTCGTGCTCACGAGCACGGGCGACGAGCAGCGGCTCAAGGCGTTCGCGCACTTCGTCCACGGTGTCGCGATCGGCTATCTGGCGATGACCTATGATTCGCTGGGTGTGCCGCGGCCGGAGGATGTGACGACCGAGGTGCAGCCGCTCGAGTCGCGCACGGCGGCCGCCACCTACGCGCTCAGCGAGCTCGATTCGGCGCTCGCGTACGCGAAAAAGAGTGGGACCAGCTCGCTCCCCGCGAACTGGCTCACCGGTCCGGGCGGCGCCACGGTGTCGGCGTCGAACTTCGCGCGCGTGATCCGCTCCTTCAAGGCGCGCATCCGCGCCGGCGTCGCGCGCGATCCTCAGGAGCGCGCGGCCGTGAACTGGGCCGAGGTGATCGCCGACGCGACTAACGGGATCACGTCGAACCTCGTCGTCCGGATGAACCCATCGCAGGGGTGGAACTACGACTGGCTGGACACCGGGCTGCACTTCCGCGACGCGAACTGGCACCAGATGACGTACTACGTCATCGGGATGGCGGATACGACGGGCGCGTATGACACCTGGCTTTCGGCGGATCGCGACAACCGCACGCCATTCGTCATTCATACGCCGGATCTGCGTTTCCCGCAGGGCAACACGCGCGCGGACCAGGTCACGGGCGACGTTCCGCTCGGGCTCCCGCGCTACATCCGCAATCGTCCGCCTGGCGCGGACCAGGCTGCGGTGGGCTGGCGCGCCTCGTTCTACGATCACTACCGCTTCCGGGCCTTCGCCGACACGAAGGCGACGGGGGGCGCCGATCTCCCGTTCTTCACGGTCGCCGAAAACGACATGCTCGCCGCGGAAGGCTACATCCGCACGAACAACATCCCGGCGGCGGCGGCGCTCATCGACAAGACGCGCGTCCCTAACGGCCTCGCGGCGCTGACGGGGGTCGTCACGACGGCGACGCAGCCGGTGCCCGGCGGCGCGGGATGCGTCCCGCGCGTGCCTGTGAGCCCGACGTTCACCACCACCGCCTGCGGAAACATCTTCGAGGCGATGAAGTGGGAGAAACGGATGGAGACCGCGTACACGACGTTCGGCGCGTGGTACTTCGACTCGCGCGGGTGGGGCGATCTGCCCGAGGGAACCGCGCTCGAGTGGCCCGTGCCGTATCAGGAGCTCGACGCGCGCGTGAAGCCGATCTACGATCTCGGCGGGCCGAGCCTCCCGCAGCACGCGGGTGTGAGCACGTACGGGTTCGGCAGCGTCATCGGCGGCAAGCAGCTCTGAGCAGGATCAGCCGCCGATGCACCTTCCGATGACCTCCCAGCGACGCCGCGCGCGTGCCCGTCAGGCGCGCGCGGTGCTCGCCGGGCTCCTGCTCCTTCCCGGCGCGACGGGCTGCTACACGTACGTGCCGCTCTGGAACGGGTCGCCGCAGCCGGGGACGGAGATCTCGCTCGGGCTGAGCGATCGCGGACGCATCGCGCTCGCCGGCCCGCTCGGGCCGGGCGCGCGGCAGGTGACCGGACGACTGGTCGGCAGCACCGACTCGGCGTTCGTGATCGGCGTCAACGAGGTGGCGTACGTCGGCACGGGCGCCGCCGCGAAATGGAACGGCGAGCAGATCAGCGTGCCGCGGGACTACGTGAGTGGGCTCGCGGAGCGCAGGCTCTCCAAGTCGCGGAGCTGGATCGCGGTCGGCATCGCGGTCGGCGTCGCGGCGCTGGCGACGACGATCGCGGTGAACGGCTTCGGCACGGGCACGAGCGACGGCCGGCTTCCTCCCGATCACCAGACTCAATGAGCCGGTTCTCGATGCAGGGACGGACCGGCGCACGACTCAAACTTCACGAACTTCCTGGAGTCCCATACATGCGATTCAAAACGATCCTCGCTCTCGGGCTGATCGCCGTCGGGGCGGGGGCATGCAGCGACAACAGTGGCGTGACCGACGCGAAGCCGATTCCGCCGGCGGCGCTCATCCGCTTCATCAACGCGAGCCTCGACACGGGAACAGTCGACTTCCGGTTCATCGACAAGGTCGAGAACCTGCCCACCTTCCTCGGCGTCGGCGTCCGCGCCGCGAGCGGCGTGTACCAGCGCGTCTCGCCGGGCGCGCGCCCGGTGCGCGTCTTCGTGAACTCCACCGATCCGGTGGAGGCGCAGAAGCGGCTGATCGACACGACGATCACGCTGAACGCGGACACGCGCTACACGCTGGTCTACGAGGGCGCCGCGCGCGGGAACGCGGATCGCCTTCTGGTGATCGAAGATCCGCTCACCTTCCCGACGCCGCCGGCGGGGCAGATCGCGATCCGCGCCCTGAACCTCAACGGAACCGTGGGCGCCGCTGACGTCCGCTTCGCGCCCACCGACACGGTGAAGCCGAGCGGCGTCGGCGCGGACACCGTCCCGCAGCCCCGCAACGTCTACGCGGCGCTCGCGACGATGATCACGAACACGCCGTTCCGCTCGTACAGCGGCTTCGTCAACATCCCCGCGCTTCCGACCGCGACGCCCAAGGACAGTCTCTATCAGTTCCAGGTGTTCCCGACCGGCTCGGCGACGATGGCCTTCAAGTCGACGTCGACGCAGCGCGGCGCGACCGCGCCGGCGGGCGCTTCGTACGGCCCCCAGCCCGGGGTGCAGATCGCCGGCTCCGTGATGACCGCGGTGCTCTTCCCGGCCACGACGGCGGGATCTCCGGCGCGGACCAGCGCGACCGCCAACCCGGGCGTCGTCCTGATCGTCGACAAGCCGCTCAACCCCTAGCGCCAGACATCACCTGAACGACGGCGGCGGTCCCACAAGGGACCGCCGCCGTCGTCGTTTTCCAGGCCGTACGTCGCGGCGTGCGCTGTCCCGCGCGCTGCGCAGCGAGCCGTCCTGAAAAGTGATCGACGCCCGCGACCCCGTTCCGCACGAAGTGAGCAAAGTCCGCGTCCCGCCGCGTCATACGAGGAGACGCGTCGCGGGACGTGCTCTTGCTTTCGCCCGGTCATGGCCGCCGGAGATCCGGCGGCCATGGCGGCACCACTCTCACCGTAAGGCACCATGCGCACCCTCGTACCTTCCGTGGCAGCCCTCGTCCTCGTCGCCGCGTGCTCCGACGCTCCCGTCGGCCCGCGCGGTCTGCCCTGTGCGCGCGGCACGCTCGCTCGCGGGACGGGCGTCGAGAGCACGATCGCCGGAAGCGCCTGCACCACGACCGAAGGCAGCGCCACGCGCGCCTACGCGGACTACGACGTCGATCTCACCGAGGGAGAGCGGTACGTCTTCACCCTGCGCAGCAGCGATGCATGGAAGCCGCTCCTCGAGCTTCGTGACCCCTCGACTGGCGCGTTCGTGCGGAGCGGGTGGGTGACAGGCGCCGGCGAGGCGGGCACCACCGCCGAGATGCTCTACGTTGCCCCACAGAGCGGGCGCTTCACGCTCCGCGTTCGCGAGGCCGATTCGGGCGCCGGCGCGTACACCCTTCACTCGCAGATATGCGGGGGCAGCTCGACGGAGATCTTCTCCTCCCAGACGGTCGGCGCCGAGGGAACGATCGACGCGGCGGACTGCGTCGTCCACGACCGTTGGCTCGACGCCGACAGCGCGCACGCGGAGACCTTCGTCGTGTACGTGAACCGCGCCGAGACGAAGCGGGTGACGCTCGCCGCACGAGGCGGTAGCACCTTCGTCGGAGCAGTGATCGTCGTGGGGGCCTTCGAGCGCGACGCCAGCGCCTGGACGCGCGCGGTGGCCAGCGGCGCGTCGCAGGTCTCGCTCGACTTGACCGGCCCGTCCGACAAGGGCGGGACGTACATGATCGTCGCCGCGGGGAATACCATCGCCAACCTCGGCGACTACACGCTCACCGTCGGGCCGCCGGCGCCCTGAGCGACCCGATTCGGTTGACTTGGGTCGTCCTCGGTCTACATTTCAACAACGCCCCGGGCCCCCGGGGCGTTTACTTTTTCCGGCCCGGTCATGTTCGATCGCGACAAGCGCACCGTCGTCGTCGTCGGCGCGCAGTGGGGAGACGAGGGGAAGGGGAAGCTCGTCGACGTCATCGCCGAGCGCGCCGACTGGGTCGTGCGCTACCAGGGCGGGGCGAACGCCGGCCACACGGTCCACATCGGCGAGAAGAGCTTCGTCCTGCACCAGATCCCGAGCGGGATCCTGCACCCGGGGGTGCGCTGCGCGATCGGGAACGGCGTGGTGCTCGATCCCGATACGCTGATGAGCGAGATCGACGAGCTCGTCGAGGACGGCGTCGACGTCGAGGGGCGGCTCTACGTGAGCGACCGCGCGCACCTCGTCCTCCCCTATCACAAGCTCGTCGACGGCGAGAGCTCGGCGAGCAAGGAGATCGGAACGACGGGGCGGGGGATCGGTCCGGCGTACGAGGACAAGGTGGCGCGGCGCGGCGTCCGCGTCCTCGATCTCCGCCATCCGGCGCGTCTCCGGCAGCTCGTCGAGCGGGGCGTCGAGCACGCGAACGCGCAGCTCGAGCACGGGAAGAGCGGGAAGCGCGTCTCGGTCGAGGAGACTCTGGCGCTGCTCGAGCGTCTCGCGCCGCGGCTGCTCGGCCTCGCCGAAGACGTCGGGCTGGTGATGCACCGCGCGCAGAAGGGAGGCGCGGCGATCCTCCTCGAGGGCGCGCAGGGGTCGCTGCTCGACATCGATCACGGGACGTATCCGTTCGTGACGTCGAGCAACACGACGTCCGGGGGCGCCGCGGTGGGCGCCGGCGTCGCGCCGACGACGCTCGACGCGGTGCTCGGGGTGGTGAAGGCGTACACGACCCGCGTCGGCAACGGTCCGATGCCCACCGAGCTCGATGCGCCGTTAGGCGAGGAGATGCGGCGGCTGGGCAACGAGTTCGGCGCGACGACGGGCCGTCCGCGGCGCTGTGGGTGGTTCGATGCCGTGGTCGTGAGATACGCGGCGCGGGTGAACGGCCTCACCGGACTCGCGGTGACGAAGCTCGACGTGCTCGACACCTTCGACAAGCTGGCGATCTGCACGGGGTACGAGGTGGACGGCGAGGTGCACACCGAGTTCCCGGGCGACGTCGCCGCGCTGGAGAAGCTCGTGCCGCGATACGAGTGGTTCGACGGCTGGAAGCGTCCGACGAACGAGGCGCGCCGTCTCTCGCAGCTCCCCGGCGCCGCGCGCCGCTACATCGACCGGATCGAGGAGCTGTGCGAGACGCCGATTTCGTACGTGAGCGTGGGAACGCGGCGCGACCAGATCATCGGGCTGCACGGAGTGGGATAGGATGGCGGCGCCGGTGCATGATCTCGCGATAGTGGGCGCCGGACCGTGCGGCCTGGCGGTGGGGATCGCCGCGAAGCGCGCCGGGCTCGACGCGCTGCTGTTCGACCGCGCCTGCGTGGTGAGCGGGATCTCCGGCTATCCGACGTACATGACGTTCTTCTCGACCGCCGAGCGGCTCTCGATCGGCGACGTGCCCTTCGTCGTTCCGACGGAGAAGCCGACGCGGCGCGACGCGCTCGCCTACTACCGCGCGCTCGTGAAGCACTTCGGGCTCGAGGTCCGGCAGTACGAGCGGGTGGAGCGCGCCGAGCCCGTCGGTGGGCCGGAGGGCGCGCGCTTCCTGCTGCGCTCTCGCACCGAGGCCGGCCAGCTGCGCGAGACGGCGGCGCGCGCGATCGTCGTCGCGACGGGCTACTTCGGCCGGCCGAACCGGCTGGGCGTTCCGGGCGAGGAGCTGCCCCACGTCACGCACCGCTTTCGCGAGGGACACGACGACTTCGATCGCGACGTCGTCGTGGTGGGCGGCGGCAACTCGGCGGTGGAAGCCGCGCTCGAGCTGTACCGCGCCGGCGCGCGCGTGACGCTCGTCCACTTCGGGCCGAGCTTCGACCGCAACATCAAGCCGTGGGTGCTCCCCGACCTGACGAACCGCATCGCCGAGGGCAGCATCCGCGCGCGCTGGGAGTCGCGCGTGGCGCGCATCGAGCCGGAGTACGTGGTGGTCGCCGGCCCGACGGGAGAAGAGCGCGTCCGCGCCGACCGCGTCTACACGATGATCGGCTACATGCCGGAGACGGGACTGCTCGAGCAGCTCGGCGTTCCCCTCGACCCGGCCACGGGGATCCCCGCCCACGACCCGTCGACGATGGAGACGACGGTGCCCGGGGTTTTCATCGCCGGCGTGATCGCGTCGGGATACGACGCGAACAAGACGTTCATCGAGAACGGACGGGGGCATGGGGAGGTCATCGTGAGGCGGCTGGTGTCGGGGGGGATGCGGGGAGTCGGGAAGTAGCGATGCGTGGTGGCGCCGCGCGCGTTGCGCGGGCGCGAGACTGCGATGCGGGATGCGGGATGCCACACGGCTTCCCCCCCGTGCGAACGGGGATGACGGGTCACGGGCAGTGCTTCCGCCGCGCTTCCGCCGCGCTTCCGCCGCGCTTCCGCCCTTCTTCCGCCGTACTTCCCGCCCAAACCGCGCGATGCCGGACGACGCGACGAGCCCCGACGTGATCGGCGCCCAACGGGAGCAATGGCAAACCAGACAAACAGCCCCGCATCCCGCATCCCGCATCCCGCATCGCAGTCTCGCGGCCGCGAAGCGCGCCGCCCCCTCGCATCGCTGGTTCCCGACGCCCCGCATCCCCTATATTTCCGCCAATCCCACTCTCCATCCGCAATGCCCGCATCCGCTCATCCCGACGTCATGGACAAGCTCGTGTCGCTCGCCAAGCGACGCGGCTACATCTTCCAGTCCTCCGAGATCTACGGGGGCACCGGATCGGTCTGGGACTACGGGCCGTTAGGCGTCGAGCTGAAGAAGAACATCAAGGACCGCTGGTGGAACGCGATGGTCCGGATGCGCGACGACATCAAGGGGCTCGACGCGGCGATCCTCATGCATCCGCGCGTCTGGGAGGCGAGCGGGCACGTCGCCGGGTTCACCGATCCCCTCGTCGACTGCAAGCAGTGCAAGAAGCGCTTTCGCGCCGATGACCCGCGCATCAAGGGGACGCCGGGAACGCCCGACGTGGTCTGCCCCGCGTGCGGCAACCGCGGGACGCTCTCCGCCGCGCGGCTCTTCAACCTCATGTTCAAGACGTTCATGGGGCCCGTCGAGGACACCGCGTCGGTCGTCTATCTGCGGCCGGAGACCGCGCAGGGGATCTACGTCAACTTCCTCAACGTCCAGCAGAGCACGCGGCAGAAGGTCCCCTTCGGCATCGCGCAGATCGGCAAGGCGTTCCGCAACGAGATCACCCCCGGGAACTTCATCTTCCGCACGCGCGAGTTCGAGCAGATGGAGATGCAGTTCTTCGTCAAGCCGGGCACCGACATGGAGTGGTTCGAGTACTGGAAGGGCGAGCGGATGAAGTGGCACCACTCGCTCGGCCTCGCCGACGACCGGCTCATGTTCCACCAGCACACGAAGGAGGAGCTGGCGCACTACGCGCGCGCCGCCTTCGACGTGCAGTTCGACTTCGGCGGAACGCTCGGCTTCCAGGAGATCGAGGGAGTCCACAACCGCGGCGACTTCGATCTGACGCAGCATCAGACCTTCTCGAGCAAGAAGCTCGAGTACTTCGACCAGCCGAACAACGAGCGCTACCTGCCGTACGTCATCGAGACGTCGGTCGGCTGCGACCGCACGACGCTCGCGGTGCTCGTGAACGGCTACCGCGAGGAGACCGTCCCCGGCGAGGACGAGGGGCGCGTCGTGCTCGGCATCCATCCCTCGCTCGCGCCGATCAAGGCGGCGATCTTCCCGCTGACGAAGAAGGATGGACAGCCGGAGATGGCCAGGCGGATCGAGAAGGAGCTGCGCGCGAAGTTCCCCGTCGACTACGACGAGACGGGGAGCATCGGCAAGCGCTACCGCCGGCAGGACGAGGTGGGGACGCCGTTCGCGGTCACCATCGACGGGGACTCGACGAACGACGGGACGGTGACCGTTCGCGACCGCGATACGCTGAAGCAGGACCGCATCGCCGCGGACAGGCTCGCCGGCTTCCTCGCCGAGAAGCTCGGCGTGTGACCGCGGCGCTCGACCGGCTGCGCGGCCTGGGTGAGCCCTTCATGGAGGAGCTCTCCCGCGCGCAGTGGCTCGTCGGCGCGGGCTACACGTCCGACATCGACCTTCGCGGGATTTATGCGGCGCACGCCGATGCGCTGAGCGACGAGTCCCTCGCCGCGGCGCTCGAGGCGTTCCGCGACGCGGCCCCCGGGAGCGAGGAGCACCGCTCGGCGCGCGCGCTCCTCGACTGGCAGATCGAGGCCCGCGCGGCGCGGGCGACCGCGCAGCTCGAGGAGCGCGAGCTGGCGTGGGAGGCGACGGCGACCGTTCGGCTCGACGACGGGCGCGCGATCCCGTACCAGCGCGCGCACATCGAGATCTCGAACGCGACGGACCGCGCCGAGCGACTGAAGATGGACGCGGCGCGCGGCGCGGTGGTCGCCCGCGAGCTCGCGCCGCTGCGGCGCGAGCGCTTCGCCCGGGAGCGCGAGGTGGTCGACGCGCTCGACGTCGCGCCCAGCTACATCGACGCGATCGAGACGATCTCCGCGCTCCCGCTCCGGGCGTTAGGCGAGCAGTGCGCCCGCTTCCTCCGCGACACGGAGGCCATGTCGCGCGAGCTGCTCTCCACGATCCTCAAGCGGCAGCTGGCCATCGATCCCGCCGATGCCGCGCGCTCCGACGCGCTGGCCCTCGCCCGCGCCCCCGAGTTCGACGCCGCCTTTCCCGCGGCGGACCTCCAGCCCGCCGTCGCCCGCCAGCTCGGCGAGATGGGGCTCGCGCCGGACGCGAACGGGCGGATCGTCTACGACACCGCGGAGCGGGAGGGGAAGCGCGCGCGTGCGTTCTGCGCGCCGGTCCGGATTCCCGAGGAGGTCCATCTCGTGCTCCGCCCGCACGGCGGGGCGAGCGACTGGACGACGCTGCTCCACGAGGCGGGGCACGCGCTGCACTTCGCCAACGTCCGCCCCGAGCTTCCCTTCGAGCACCGCTGGCTCGGCGACAACTCTGTGACCGAGGGCTACGCGATGCTCTTCGATCACCGGATGCAGGACAAGGGTTGGCTGCGCCGCTACACGGGGCTCGCCGGCGCGGAGCTGTCGCGCTTTCTCCGGCGCGCGGGCTTCGAGGAGCTCCGATTCCTTCGCCGATACTGCGCGAAGCTCCTCTACGAGCTCGATCTCCACGGCGGCGCGGTCTCCGAGAGCGACGTCCCCGCGCTCTACGCCGAGCGCCTCACGGCGGCGACGGGCTTCCGCTACAGCCCCGACGACGCGTACGCCGACGTCGACCCGCGCTTTTACGCGGGGCGCTACCTCCAGGCGTGGCAGCTGCAGTCGATCCTCGCGGGGACGTTGACCGAGAGCTTCGACGAGGACTGGTGGCGCAATCCGCGAAGCGGCCCATGGCTGCGCGACAATCTGTTCGCCGAGGGTCAGCGCGAAACCGCGGGCGAGCTCGCATCTCGCGTCGCCGGCCGCCCGCTCGACTTCGCTCCGCTGATCACCGCGATCGAGCGGCTCGTCGAGGGATGACGGGGACCTCGCCGCGCGCGTCGGGAACCCGGACGCAGCCCGCGGAGCCCGACTGGGCAGCCGCGACGGAGGAGACCGTCGAGCACCTGCGGGCGATGCTCCGGATGAACACGGTCAATCCGCCGGGAAACGAGATCGTGGTCGCGCGCTACCTCGAGCAGCAGCTGCGCGCGGAAGGCATCGAGACGCGGGTGTTCGAGTCGGCGCCGGGCCGGGGGGCGGTGGTCGCGCGGCTGCGCGGCGACGGAACCCGGAAGCCGGTGATCCTCATGGCGCACATGGACGTCGTCGGCGTCGAGCAGGACAGCTGGTCGGTCGATCCCTTTGCCGGCATCGTGAAGGACGGCTACGTCTACGGACGCGGCGCGATCGACGACAAGGGGATGCTCGCCGCGAACCTCGAGACGATGCTGCTGCTCAAGCGCACCCTCGTCGACCGCGGGGTGGTGCTCGCGCGCGACGTCGTGTTCGTGGCCAACTCCGATGAGGAGGCCGGCGGCGACTGGGGGATGGGATGGCTCGTCGGCAACCATCCCGAGCTGCTCGAGGCGGAGTTCGCGGTGAACGAAGGGGGACGCACGCGCGTCGTCGGCGGAGTGCCGCTCTATCTCGCCATCCAGAACACGGAGAAGGTGCCGCACGTGGTCGAGATGCACGTGACGGGAAGTGGGGGGCATGCCTCCGTGCCGCTGCTCGACAATCCGCTCTGGCGGCTGGGGCGGGCGCTCGCCGCGATCGGGGCGCATCGCGAGCCCCTCGAGCTGCGCCCGACGACGCGGGAGTTCTTCGGCCAGCTGGCGCGCGTCTCGCCGGACGCGACGCAACGCGAAGCGATGGCCGACCTCGTCTCGACCGACGAGCGCAGGAGCGCGCGCGGTGCCGACGTGCTCGCCGCGATCCCGGTCTTCGACGCGCTCCTCCGGAACGGAGTGTCGGCGGCGATCGTGAGCGGAGGGATCCGCTCGAACGTCATCCCCACCAGCGCCGTCGCGACGCTCAACGTCCGCACGCTTCCCGGCGCGGCGCTCGAGGACGTCATCGCGCGGCTGCGCGCGGCGGTGGACGACGACCAGGTTGACTTCCGCGTCGTGGAACGGGGCGAGGACGCCCCGCCCTCGGACTTCGAGTCGGCGATGTTCCGCGCGATCGCGGAGGCGACGCGCGCGGTCGATCCGGCGATGGCCGTCGTGCCCTACATGAGCACGGGTGCGACCGACAGCGCCCGCCTCCGCCAGCTCGGCATCCAGGCATTCGGCATCCTCCCCTTTCCGATGGACCAGAACGACGAGGACCGGATGCACGGCCACGACGAGCGGGTCCCCGTCGCGTCGCTGGGGTTCGGGGTTCGAGTGATATTCGGCGCAATGGCCCTCGTCTCTCGTTACTCGTCGTGAGGCTGGAATGAGGGGCAGAATGAGGGGCAGAATGAGGGGCAGAATGAGGGGCAGAATGAGGGGCAGAATGAGGAGGGGGAATGTGGAATTCCTGCTCGTCCCACATCGCTCACCCTCAACCTGCTCCTCATCCTGCTCCTCATCCTGCTCCTCGTCCCAAACCAATCGGGTTAGGGATTAGGGACAGGGAATCGGGAGCGCGGGAAGCGGGAGCGGAAATCTGCGATAACTATCGCCGCTACAAGGAATTACTGGCCTACCGACCCGCCCGTCAGTACATTTGTGTCCGATGACCAGCACCCGAACGGTCACCGGGGCGCCGGGGGGAGGCGCGGGAGGAGCGTCGGACTCGGCGGTCCGCGAGCTGATGGCCGTCCGCGAGATCGCGCACGCCTTCCTCACCGCGGATCGTCCCCAGGACGTCTATCAGTTCGCGCTCGATCGCGTGAGCCCGCTCGTCGGCGCGCACTTCGCGAGCGTGTACCTCGTCGACGGCGCGTCGGAGCTGATGCCCCTCGTGGCCGCGTACAACTGGCCCGAGCAGTGGCGCCCCTTCCTCGGTGAGATGAAGGTGCGGCTCGGCTTCGGACCGAGTGGCGAGGCCGCCAGCGAACGTCGCGTGATCGAGGTGCCCGACGTCTTCGCCGATCCCTCGCTCGAGGACTGGCAGGAGGTCGCGTCGGAGATGGGGTTCCGCGCGATCGTCGCCATCCCCTTGCAGGCGGGGCAGAAGGTGCTCGGCGCGGTCACCTTCTACTTCGCGAACGCCGGGGGCTTCACCGCGGAAACGCGGAGCCTCCTCCGCCTCGTCGCCGACCAGATGGCGGCGACGGCCGAGAAGGCGGCATTGATCGAAGAGCTGCGCCGCGCCAACGCCGCGCTCGTCGACACCAACGCGGAGCTCGAGTCGCAGTACCTGCACGCGCTGGAGGCGCGGCGGGTGAAGGACGAGTTCCTCGCCAACGTCAGCCACGAGCTGCGCACCCCGCTCACCGCCGTGATCGGCTACACGTCGATCATGGAGGAGGGACTCGCCGGTCCGGTCACGCAGGAGCAGCAGACCACGCTGCGCCAGGTGAAGGGCGCGAGCGAGCGGCTGCTCGAGCTGATCGACAACCTGCTGGACCTGACCCAGCTCAAGCGCGGCGACGCGGCGGCCTCGGTCGACCACTTCGACCCGCGCGATCCGCTCAACGAGGCGGTGGTCATCACCGGCGGGCGGCCGGCGGGGGTCGAGCTGCGGCTCTCGGTGCCGGAGCAGCTCCTGCCCCAGATGCGCAGCGACCGTCGGAAGATCACGAAGATCCTCAGCGCCCTCCTCGCCAACGCGTACAAGTTCACCCCGCAGGGCGAGGTGCGGGTGTCGGTCGACGTCCGCAACGGGCGCGTGGTGTATCTCGTGCAGGATACCGGGATCGGCATCCCGGTGGAGACGCAGGAGATCGTGTTCGAGGAGTTCCGGCAGGGCGACGGCTCGATGACGCGCCGCTACGGAGGCTCCGGGCTCGGATTGGCTCTCGCGCGCGGGATGGCGCGCCTCCTCGGCGGGGAGATCGACCTCGCGTCGATCCCGGGCGAGGGATCCACCTTCACCGTCGAGCTGCCGCTCGACGTCGAGGCCCGCGCTACGCTTCCGCGCGCGCCCCGCTAGACTTCAGGACCATGAAGACCGTACCGACGCTCCAGGAATGCGTGACGACGCTCGCGCCCGCCGAAGTGCTGGCCGCCGCGAAGCAGTTCTTCGCCCGCCGGCCGGGCATCTACTCCGCCTTCATCGACCGCGAGGGGGAGAACTTCGCGACCTTCCGCGGACAGGGCGGTGAGGAGATCGTGATCGGCGTCGCGCCCGCGGACGGCGGGACGCGCGTCACCGGATCGACGTATCTCTTCGACATGCAGGTCGCCCGCTTCTTCACGACGCTGCCGATGGCCGAGGGGAACGCCATGCGCACCGGCGAGACCGCCGCGCCGGCGGGGAGCGCGTCGTGACCGCGCGTCCCTTCGTCACCGAGCTGCGCACGCGCGAGGGCGCGATCCGCGTCGGGAGCGGGGCGCCGAGCCTGACGCTCCGCGTGCAGGCCCCCGAGGTATGGGACGTCGTCGTCGTCGAGACCTCGCCGTCGACTCCGGTGAGCGACGTGAAGCGCGCCGCGGTGTCGGCGCTGCTCGGCGCGGGCGTCGACCCGGACGACATCGTGATGAAGCTGCGTGGGTTCGAGGTGTTGAACGAGAGCGCGTCGGTCGCGGACACGGGCGCGGTGGACGGGTCGATCTTTCTCGCCACCTACCGCCGGCGCCGCCCGGTTCGCTGAGGCGCTGCGTCTGAGCAGCACCGCGTTCATCTCCCACTCCGACTGCGGGCGGCACGACACGGGGTGGGGGCACCCCGAGCACGTCGGCCGACTGCGGGCGATTCCCCGCGCGCTGCGCGAGGAGCCCGAGCTGTTCGCCTCCGTGCGGCATCTCGAGGGGCGGCACGCCACCGAGGCCGAGCTCGAGCTCGCGCATGATCCGATGTACGTGGCGACGGTGCGGGATCTCTCGCTGTCGGGCGGGGGCCGGCTGGACGCCGACACGGTGACGAGCGAGGGCTCGTGGGACGCGGCGCGCGCGGGCGCGGGGTGCGTGCTCGACGGCGTCGACCTCGCTTTCGCCGAAGGCGTGCGGAGCTTCTGCGCGGTGCGTCCGCCCGGCCATCACGCGGTGCGCGACCGGGCGATGGGATTCTGTCTCTTCGGAAACGTCGCGATCGCGGCGCACTACGCGCGACGCAAGCATGGCGCGAACCACGTGCTCATCGTCGACTGGGACGTGCACCATGGGAACGGGACGCAGGCGCTCGTCGAGGACGAGGCGTCGATCCATTTCGTGTCGATGCACCAGTGGCCGTGGTACCCGGGCACCGGCGCGGCGGAGGATCGCGGGCCGCACGGCTCGGTGTGGAACGCGCCGATGCCCGCCGGCCGCCCGCGCGCCGAGTACGTGGACGCGCTGCGCCGCGCGGTCGAGGCGGCGACCCGCGAGTGGACTCCCGATCTCGTGCTCATCTCCGCGGGGTTCGACTCGCTCGCCGGCGATCCGCTCGGCGGGTTCACCCTCGAGATCGAGGACGTCGTCGCGTTGACGCGCTTCATCGTCGAGCGCGCGGAGAGCTGGTGCGGCGGACGCGTCGTCAGCGCGCTGGAGGGAGGCTACGCTCCCGAGCGGCTGGGGACCGCGGCGGTGGCGCATCTCGGAGCGCTCGGCCGATGAGCGAAGCGGGCCGCATCCCGCCGGCGCCGGCCGTGCTTCGCCTCGTGCAGATGGCGGTGCTCGGGCGCTGGCGCGCGACGGGGGAGGAGCTCTATCGCGAGGTCGCCGCGCTCACCGAGGCCGCGCCCGGGCGCGAGGTGCTCGTCTCCGGGTGCGGGGACGGCGTCACCACCGAATGGCTCGCCGTGCGCACCGGCGCGACCGTCACCGGCGTCGATGCCGACGGCGAGCGGATCGAGGCGGCGGAGCGGCGCGCGCGAGAAGCGGCGCGAGGAAGCACGTTGAGCTACCAGCTCAGCCGCCTCGACGATCTCCCCTACGAGAACGCGGTGTTCGACGCCGCGGTCGGCGAGCCGACGCTCGCCGGCCTCGAGGATCCATCGCGCGCGATCGCCGAGCTCGTACGCGTCGTGAAGCCGATGGGCGTCGTCGTGCTCCTCGAGCCGACGTGGAGCTCCGATCTGACGAGCGGGGCTCGCGAGATGCTCGTCGAGCGCCTCGGGCTGCGGCCGCGGCTTCTGATGGAATGGAAGCAGATGCTGCGTGACGCCGGGATCGTCGAGCTGCAGGTGCAGGACTGGACGAGCGGCGGACCGGCGCGACAGACGGGGAACGCGCGCTCGGTGGACGAGAACCCGCTCACCTGGCAGCAGAAGATGCAGATCGTCGGCCGCGCGTGGCGCCGCTGGGGATGGCGCGAAGCGCGCAACGCGGTCGAGCGCGAGACCACGCTGCTCCGCGAGCTCTCGCGTGAGCGCACCATCGGCTTCCAGCTCCTCAAGGGGGTCAAGTGGCCGCACGCGAAGACGTGAACGGCTCCGGCGATCAAAAGACGGTGAACGGCGGCCCGTCCCTGGAGCTCGGCTACACCGCGCGCGATCAGGCTTTTCCTCGCAGCGTCTACAGCGACGCGGAGGGCAAGGTGCACGTCGACCTGAATCCGCGCGAGCTCGTCGCCGCGCTCGCCTCCGGCGTCGGCGATCTGTGGGTGGACGTCGACAGCACGAACCGCCACCAGCACGCGGTGCTCGAGAAAATCTTCCACTTCCATCCGCTGGCGATCGAGGACACGCTCAACCCCGCGTCGCGGGTGAAGCAGGAAGAGTACGACGGCTACCTCTTCGCGATCGTGCGCGGGGTGCGCTTCCAGGACGAGACGGACGACCCGTACGACATCACGACCTTCAACCAGTACTTCTTCCTCGGGAAGAACTACCTGGTCACGGTGCACGCCGAGCCCTCGCCGAGCATCATCGAGGTGGCGCAGCGGCTGGAGCGAACTCCCGATCTGCTGCTCCGGCATCCGTCGCGGATCATGCACGCGATCATGGACGCGCAGGTCGACGCGTACTTCCCGATCCTCGACCAGATCGACGAGTTCGTCGACGGGCTGGAGGAGCGCGTCTTCGCCAGCTTCGAGGAGGGAGCGCTGCGCGACATCTTCGCCGTGAAGCGGCTGGTGCTCGGTCTGCGCCGGCACCTGACGCCGCAGCGCGACGTGTTCAACGTCTTCGCGAACCGGCCGATGAACCTGCTGCCGCCGGAGACGCAGGTCTACTTCCGCGACGTCTACGACCACGTGCTGCGCATCAACGACTCGCTCGACACGTACCGCGAGCTGCTGAGCAGCACCCTGGACAGCTACCTGTCGCAGATTTCCAACCGGCTCGGCAAGATCACGCTCAGCCTCTCCGTCGTCGCGACGATGAGCATCCCGTTCGTGGTGATCAGCGGGATGTGGGGGATGAACTTCGAGCACATCCCGCTCTCCGGCGTGCACAACGGCTTCTGGTGGATGCTCGCCCTTCAGCTGGGGCTCGGGCTCGCGCTCGTGCTCGGGCTCAGAAAATGGAGGTTGATGTGAGCGACGGGGTTCTCGTGTACGGTGTCGCGCTGCTCGACGGCACCGAGAACGGCGTCCTGGCGCCGGAAACGACGCTGGTGACGGTGCGCGACCTCGCCGCGGTCACGGCCAGCGCGCCGTACCAGCGGATCGCGCCGACGGAGAGTGACCTCGAGCGCCACGCGGCAGTCCTTGAAGGGGTCGCTTCGCGCCACGCGATCGCCCCGGCTCCGGTGGGGACGGTGTTCCGCGATCGGGCGGCGCTGACCCGCTGGCTGGAGCTGCACTACCACGCGCTGCACGAGTCGCTGTCCTATCTGGACGGCCGCGTGGTCGCGCGGGTGCACATCGTGAAGCGCGACGCGCAGCCCGCCGAGACGGGGACGGCGCTCGCCGCGCCGGCGGCGGAGATCATGAAGGCGCTGCGCACGCAGGCGGCGGCGATGGTGACGCTGAAGACGGAGCACCTGACGGGGATCGTGCTGAGCGCGGCGTTCCTCGTCGAGCGGGACAAGTGGGGAGTGTTCTCGAGCGCGGTGGGGACGAACGCCCGCGCGCACGAGGATCTCGACGTTCGCATGACGGGGCCATGGCCCCCCTACGATTTCGTGAAGCTGGATCTCGGAGGCTAGCCGACGCGTGTTCTGCCCGGACTGTGGGACGTGGAATCGAGCCAGCGCCGCGCGCTGCACGCGCTGTGACGACGAGCTCCCGGAGCTGGCAGGCACCCCGTCGGAGAAGCCGGACGCCGAGCTGACGCAGCTCCGCGCGAACACGGGCGGCCGCTATCGCGTCGTCCGCCGGCTGGGCAGCGGCGGCATGGCGCACGTCTACTACGCCGAGCACGCGCAGCTCGACCGCCCCGTCGTCATCAAGGTGCTGCACTCGCATCTCGCGCGCGACGAGGAGATGCGCGAGCGCTTCCGCCGCGAGGCGGAGGCGGCGTGCCGGCTCTCGCATCCGCATATCTGCGCGATGCTCGACTACGGCGACGTCGACGGCTCGGTCTTCCTCGTCATGCCGTACTTCGGGGGCGGCTCGCTGGCCGACCTGATCGGCCGCGAGCGGACGCTCAACCCGGCGACGGCGGCGTCGATCGCGGTGCAGGTCGCGGCGGCGCTCGACTACGCGCACCGGCGCGGCGTCGTGCACCGCGACGTGAAGCCCGACAACATCCTCTTCGACGAGGATCGCAACGCGGTGATCACCGACTTCGGGATCGCGACCGCGCGCTTCCACAGCAAGCTCACCGGCACGGGGCGGGCGATGGGGACGCCGCACTACATGTCCCCGGAGCAGGCGATGGGGAAGATGGTCGACGGGCGCAGCGACCTCTACGCGGTCGGCGTGATGCTCTACGAGATGCTCCTCGGCTTCCCGCCCTTCGACGGCGCGGACTCCTACTCGGTGGGCTACAAGCACGTCCACGAGCAGCCCGTCGCCCCGGAGGTCGTGGACTCGCGCACGCCGCCCGCGCTCTCCGAGATCATCATGCGCTGCCTGTCCAAGCACGCCGGGGACCGCTACCAGCGAGGCCACGAGCTCGCCGACGCGCTGATCGCTTATCTTAACGTCTCGGCGGAGGCATCCGCCGAGCACCGCGCAGCCTGGCTGGCACGACGACCCGGACTCGCCCCGACGAAAGTATGAAGCTCTCGCACGAGATCCTCACGGTACACACGACGCACCCGTTCATCATCGCGCGTGGAGGATCGAGCGAGCACAGAACGGTCCTCGTGAAGGTCGCCGACGGCGACGGGCACGAGGGGTGGGGCGAGGCGGCGCCGAGCCGGTTCTACGGCGAGACCCCGGAGACGGTGATCGCCGCGTTAGGCAGGATCGCAGCGGCGCTCGAGGGGACGAGCAGCTGGTCCCTCGAGGCGGTCGAGGCGGAGATGAATCGGGCGATCGGGCGGAACGGCTCGGCGAAGAGCGCGGTGAGCGCGGCGCTCCACGATCTCATGGGCAAGCGCCTCGGCGTTCCCCTCTGGAAGCTCTGGGGGCTCGACCCCGCCGCGACCCCGCCGTCGAGCTTCACCATCGCGATCGCGCCGGATGACGAGACGCTGCGCGCGCGCGTCGCCGAGGCGAAGGAGTATCCGATCCTCAAGGTGAAGCTCGGGACCGATCGCGACGCGCAGATCATCCGGACTGTGCGTCTCGCCGCGCCGGAGAAGATTCTCCGCGTCGACGCGAACGCGGCGTGGACGCCGAAGCACGCGCTGCGGATGATCGAGCTCTGTCTCGACTACGGAGTGGAGTTCGTCGAGCAGCCGCTGCCGCCGCACGATCTCGAGGGGCTGCGCTTCGTCCGCGACCGCTCGCCGCTGCCGATCGTCGCCGACGAGAGCTGCATCGTCGCCGCGGACGTGGCGAAGCTCGCGGGGATCGTCGACGGGATCAACATCAAGCTCTCCAAGTGCGGCGGGCTGCGCGAGGCACTCAAGATGATCGCCACCGCGCGCGCGCATGGGATGCTCGTCATGTGCGGCTGCATGATCGAGACGACGCTGGGCATCGCCGCGGCGGCGCATTTCGCGCCGCTGCTCGACTGCGCGGACCTCGACGGCGCGGCCCTCCTGCGCGACGACCCGTTCGTCGGCGTCTCGATCGCCGGGGGTCGGATTGCGCTCGGCGCCCAGCCCGGGCTCGGCGTGTCGCGCCGATAGGGGCCAGGGGCCAGGCGTGAGGAGCGGCGGCAACTGCCGTTGACGCCGTTCCTTACGCCTGACGCCTGGCCCCTCGCGAAGCAAGCGCTCCCGCGGGCCCGCGCGCCACGGTAGCGTTCACGCATGTTCGTGGACGTCGCGCTCCCCCTGCCGCTCTTCCAGACCTTCACGTATCGCGTGGACGGGACGCCGCGGCATCCGCTCGTCGCCGGGTCGCGCGTGGTGGTGCCGCTGCGCAACAAGCGGGCGATCGGGATCTGCCTGGGGCCCGCGGAGCCGCCGCCCGATGGGGTGAAGACGAAGGCGATCGTCGACGTGCCCGATCCGGAGGCGGCGCTCGGTGAGCCCCTCCTCGCGCTCGGACGATGGATCTCGGAGTACTACGTCGTCCCGCTGGGCATGGTGCTGCGCTCGATGCTCCCGGCGGCGCTCACCGGCGCGGCCGTTCCCGTCCCGGCGCAGAAGACGCGGCGCTGCGCCGAGATCGCGCGCGAGCTGCCCTCGCTCCTCGAGCGCGACCAGCTCTTCGCGCGCGCGAAGAAGCAGCGCGAGGTCTACGAGCTCCTCGAGGCGATCGGGGGGCGCGCCACCGTCGAGCATCTCGTCGAGCAGCTGGGCGTCACGCCGGGGGTGATCACCGCGCTCGCCGAGAAGGGGATCATCCGCATCGTGAACGAGGTCGTCGCGCGCGATCCATTCGCCTCGCGTCCCGCCGGCGTCGCGCCCGCGCTGACCCCGACCCCGGCGCAACGGCAGGCGATCGACGCGCTGCGCGCCGGCGCGCCCGGGGACGTGTTCCTGCTCCACGGCATCACGGGGAGCGGGAAGACGCTCGTCTACATCGAGCTGCTGCGGCACGTCGTCGGAACGTTGGGCAAGTCAGCGATCGTGCTCGTGCCGGAGATCGCGCTGACGCCGCAGACGGTGGACCGCTTCCGCGCCGTCTTCGGCGACCGGATCGCGGTGCTCCACAGCGCGCTGAGCGACGGGGAGCGGCTGGACGAGTGGCGTGCCCTGCAGCGCGGGGAGAAGCGGATCGCGGTCGGGGCGCGCTCGGCGATCTTCGCGCCGTTGAGCGACCTCGGAGCGATCGTCGTCGACGAGGAGCACGAGTCGAGCTACAAGCAGGGGGAGTCGCCGCGGTATCACGCGCGCGAGGCGGCGATCATGCGCGCGAAGCTGGAAGGCGCGGTGACGGTGCTCGGGAGCGCGACGCCGAGCCTGGAGAGCTGGGTGAACGCGGAGGCGGGGAAGTACTTGCTGCTGGAGCTGCCGGAGCGGACGGCGGGGGGGCGGCTGCCGACGGTGGCGGTGGTGGATCTGCGACGGGGGGCCCCCCCCGAAAAACACGATACCGCCGCCGCCTCCTTCGCCCGTCACCCAACCGACACGCGCATCGCCGATGCGACGCGCTCCCCCGCGCGCGCCATCCTCAGCGATGCCCTCGACGGCGCGATCCGCCAGACCCTCGACCGCCACGAACAGACCATCCTCCTCCTCAACCGCCGCGGCTACGCGTCGTTCATCATCTGCGACGACTGCGGCGACGTCGCCACCTGTCCCTTCTGCTCGATCACCCTCACCTATCATCGCGCCCCCGAGCGCCTCGTCTGCCACTACTGCCAGCACCAGGAGCCGGTGCGCGAGCGCTGCGCCCGCTGCCATGGCAAGACGCTGCACCAGCGGGGCCTCGGGACGCAGCAGGTGGAACGCATTCTCGCAGAGCGATTCCCCGAGGCGCGGATCGCGCGCATGGACGTCGACACCACGAGCGGAAAATGGGCGCACGCGACCATCCTCGATCGCGTCGGGCGCGGCGAGGTCGACATCCTCCTCGGCACGCAGATGATCGCGAAGGGGCTCGACTTCCCGAACGTGACCCTGGTTGGCGTGGTCGACGCGGACGTCGGGATCAACCTTCCCGACTTCCGCGCATCGGAGAGGTGCTTCCAGCTCCTCAGCCAGGTCGCCGGGCGCGCCGGCCGCGGGCCGAAGGGCGGGCAGGTGCTCATCCAGACGCGGCTGCCGACGCATCACGCCGTACGCTGCGCGGTGACGCACGACTATCACGCCTTCGTGAAGGAGGAGCTCGCCGGGCGGAAGGAGCCCGCCTACCCGCCTAACGTGCGCGTGACGAACCTCATCTTCAGCGGGATCACCGAACGCGCCACCGCGGACCTCGCCGATTCCGCGGTGGAGTGGTTCCGCGGCGTCCTCGCCGAGCATCCGGTGCGCGTCAGCGTCCTCGGCCCGGCGCCCTGTCCCGTCGAGCGGATCAAGAACCGCTGGCGGTGGCACCTCGTGCTGAAGTCGGCGCATCCGAACGACATGACGCGCATCACGCGATACTTCGCCGAGCACTTCGTGGTGCCGAACAGCGCGCAGCTCCGCGTCGCGATCGACCGCGACCCCGTGGCCCTGCTCTGAGCCCCGGAGCGCGCGTCGGGACTCAGAACCGCGCGCCTCGCGTCGTCAGACGGATGCGGAACAGCTGGTCCTTGGCCGTCATGTAGAGCGTCGAGCCGTCGTCGCCCCATGCGCAGTTCGCGGTCGGCTGGCCGGTGACGATGGTGCCGAGGTGCTTCCCCTGCGGCGTGATGACGAGGACTCCGCCCGGCCCGCCGGCGAAGAGGTTTCCGTCGCGGTCGACCTTCATCCCGTCGGGAAGGCCGGGTTTCCCCTGCTTCACCAGCGCGGTCGCGTCGAACAGGACGCGACCGTTCGCGATCGTCCCGTCGGCGTTCACGTCGTAGGCCATCCAGACCGCGTGCGCAGCGTCGGAGTTCGCGACGTAGAGCGTCCGCTCGT
This sequence comes from Gemmatimonadaceae bacterium, assembly GCA_013361935.1. Lineage (GTDB taxonomy): Bacteria > Gemmatimonadota > Gemmatimonadetes > Gemmatimonadales > Gemmatimonadaceae > JABFXC01. The sequence continues at coordinate 1,780 of JABFXC010000124.1, read as the reverse complement.
CGGGGGAAAGTGCGATGCCGTTAGGCCGGCTCAGCTCGCGCGTCAGCAGCGTTACCTCGCCGCTCGGCGTGACGCGGTAGACGCCGTTGAAGGGCAGCTCCTTCGCCGGGTCGCTGTCCTGCCCAGCGAGCCCGTACGGTGGATCGGTGAAGTAGAGATCCCCGTTCGCGCGGAAGACCAGGTCGTTCGGGCTGTTGAAGCGCTTGCCCTGATAGCGGTCGGCGAGCGTGACTTTCGTGTAGTTCGAGTCGACGAGCCGCGCGATGAGGCGGTTGCCATGATCGGCGTAGACGACCGCACCGCTCGCGTCGATGGTGATGCCGTTGCTCCCGAGCTCGCGACCCGGCGGGTTCGTCCCCGTGTAGCCCGCCGGCCGGAGGAAGACGCTCAGGCCCTCGCCCTCCTTCCAGCGCCACATCGTGTTGTGCGGCGCATCGCTCAAGAGGAGATAGCCGCCGTTCTTCCGCCAGGCCGGCCCCTCCGCCCACGCGAAGCCGCCGGCCAGTCGCTCGACGCGCGCGTCGCGCGGGACGAGGGCGTCGAGCGCGGGGTCGAGGCGTTCGACGGTCGCCGCGGGCTTCACCTCCTGCGGCCGCGGAGTGGACCCGCAGGCCGCCGCGACGACGAGCGCGGCGGAGAGGGAACGCTGGAGCAGTCGGCGCATCGGGACTCCGGGCTGACGTGATGGAGCATTCGCCGGGAAGCTGTCGCCTCGCGGGCCGATGTCAATGGAATCGCGCGCCGGTGAATGAGCCAGGTATGTTTCCTCCCATGCTCGCGCCTCGCCCGTGACCTGGATCCTCTTCGGCCTTCTCACCGCGTGCGGCTCGGCGGGGACGAGCCTCATGCTCAAACGGACCGTGGCGCTCGGCGACGCGGTGCTCTCGACCATCGGGTTCCGCCTCGTCGCGGCGGTGCTCCTCGCGCTCGTCGTCACCGCGGCGAAGGCGTGGCACCCGGCGACGCCCGCGTACTGGCAGACGCTCGCGATCCTCATGGTGCCCGAGATCGGGGGAATGCTCTTCCTCACGCTCGCGCTGCGCGGCGGCGACGTCTCCCGCGTGCAGCCGATCGCCGGGCTGCTGCCGATCTTCGTCACGATCAACGGGATTCTCTTCGCCAACGAGATCCCGACGCCGCTCGCCGCGCTCGGTATCGCGCTCGTCGCGCTGGGCATCTACACCGTCGGCCTTCGCCGCGGCCACTCGTTGCTCGAGCCGCTGCGCGCGCTCGCGAACCATCGGGCGAGCTGGTACGCGGTGCTGTCGTCGGTGTTCTGGAGCGTGACGCCCTTCCTTCACAAGCGCGGCGGCGCCGAGGTCGGGCCGCTGATGTGGTCGATGAGCGTCGCCGGTGCATCGGGCGTCGTGCTCGCGCTCGCGTTCGGATTCGTCCACACGGCGACGCTCCCGCCGCCACCCGCGCGCACCCGCTGGCTGGCGATGGTCGCCGCCACCGCGGTGCCGTTCTGTCTGCAGGTGACGACGCTGCTCTTCGCGCTGCAGCGCTCGCAGAGCGGGTACGTGCTCGCGCTGAGCTCGACGAGCACCCTCATCGCGACGGTAGGGGCGGTGCTGCTCTTCGGTGAGCGGGGGGGCGCCGCGCGTATCCCCGGCGCCGCGCTCGTGACGGCGGGCGCGGCGCTGATCGCGCTCGCCGGCTGAGCACCGGTGCCGCCTAACGGCCGGCGAGCCAGCGCGCCAGCCGCGCCTTCTGCGCCGCGGTCGCGTCGGCGAGCGGCTCCAGTCGGACGCTCACGCGTTCGCGAGATCGGAAGAGC
>JABFXC010000155.1 GCA_013361935.1 Gemmatimonadaceae bacterium | reverse complement strand
GCTCGCCGTGGGGCGGCTCCCGGCCAGCGCCATCGCCGCCATCCAGGCGGATTCGGTGCGCCGCGCGCTGGCCGGTCGCGAACGGGTGATGACCGCGGCCTGGCTCGGCGCGCGCGACCGCCGCGTCCCCGCGCCGACCGTCGCCAGCTTCGCTCCCCCGCCGCGCGTCCGGCCCGAGCCCTCGCTCCTCCCGCGCGACACGACCGTCGCCGGCCTGCCCTCGCAAACCCTGCCCGGGTCCGTCCCCGTCACCGACTACGCCGACCTCGCCCTCAAGCTCAACACGCGCCTCGAACTCAAGGGGGAGCGCGCGCAGACCTCCCCCTGCCTCACCATCGAGCTCGCGTCGCTCGGCACCTGCCGGTCGCCGCTCGTCCCGAACTTCAACTTCCAGTTCAACGTGCTCTCCGGCGGCGTGGTCGCCGACCGCGTTCACGTCGACGTCGACTACGACTCGCAGCGCGAGTTCGACGCGTCGAACAACCTGTCGATCTACTACCAGGGAAAGCCGAACGAGGTGCTGCAGCGGCTCGAGGTCGGCAACGTCACCTTCGCGCCGCCGCCCTCGCGCTTCATCACCGCCGGGATCCCGAGCGGAAACTACGGCGTTCAGGCGCTCGGCCAGGTGGGACCGATGCGCTTCCGCGCGATCGCCGCCCAGCAGAAGGGGCAGCTCGTCCACGACGCCCGCTTCACCGTCGGCGACCGCACCGAGCGCAGCGAGTCGCGCGACATCGACGACTACCAGATCGAGCCGCGGCGCTTCTTCTTCACCGTCGATCCGGCGCTCTTTCCCGGCTACCCGAACGTCGACATCCTGAACCACGCGCAGCTCGCCTCGCTGCGCGCGCAGCTTCCGGCCAACCAGCGCCCGGCGAAGGTCCGCGTCTACCGGCTGCAGATCGGCAGCCAGCCGGCCAACCCTAACGGTCCGCGCTTCATCGTCAACGGGCTCACCTCGGCGAACCGGGGCGAGCAGCCGTACGAGCTGCTCCGCGAGGGCGTCGACTACTACATGGACCCCTCGCTGCTCTGGTTCGCGCTCGTGCGCACGCCGAGCCTCGACCGCGACCGCATCGTCGTCGCCTACACCGCCGGCGACGGCGCGGGCGTCGTCGACACGACCACCGGCGGGACGCCCGACGTCGAGTACATCCCGGCGACGCAGAGCGGCCACGGCCAGTACGCGAACCTCGTCTACGACCACTCGATCAACCCCGGCGACCCGGCCTTCCGCCGCGAGATCCGCTCGGTGTACCGCATCGGCGGCGAGGAGGTGCGGCGCAACACCATCAACCTGCGCGTCGTCGCCGGCGCGGCGGGGGATCAGGAGAAGCCGAGCGGGGGGAGCGCGCAGACGTATCTGCAGATGTTCGGGCTCGCGCAGTCCACGAACCCCGCGGCGTTCGATGCCGAGAATCGCGTCTGGCCGCGGCCGAGCGACCCGAACGTGTCCATCGCCCCGGGGGGCGGATCGTCGCGGGTGATCGGCGACTACTTCGTCGTGCTTCCATCGGTGCAGCCCTTCAGGGAGACGACGAAGGGCGGGCGCGTCGAGCCGGGGAACCTCACCAACGATCCGATCTACACGACGCCGGACGAGTATCTCTACTCGACGCAGCACCCGACCGCGGTGTACCGGTTGCAGCTCCGCTACCAGACCGAGGGCGGCGGCGACCAGGGCTCGCTCATGCTCGGCGCCGTGCAGCTCCGCCGCAACTCCGAGCGGATCAGCGTCGACGGGGTGCAGCTCGTCCGCGATCTCGACTACACGGTGGACTACGAGCTTGGGCGCGTGAGCTTCGCGCGGCCGGACACGCTCTTTCCGCGGCCTCGCACCGTGACGGTGCAGTACGAGGAGAATCCCGTCTTCCAGAACGTGGCGACGAACGTCTTCGGCATCGCGTCGACCTTCGCCGCGCCGGCGGGGGAGGTGACCTTCACGGCGATGGCGCAGGGACAGAAGACGCTCTACACGCGTCCGCCGTTAGGCTTCGAGCCGGCGTCGTCGCTCGTCGCCGGGGTGAGCGGGAACTGGAGCTGGGACGCGCCGCTGCTCAGCGACGCGCTGGCGAAGCTGCCGCTGCTCAGCGAGCGCCCCGGCCAGTCGCGGATCGCGCTCCAGGCCGAGCTGGCGACGAGCCGCCCGCAGCCGAACAGCGTCGGGCAGGCGTGGATCGAGAACTTCGCGGGGGAGGGCGGGATCGGCATCTCGACGCTCGACCCGAGCTGGTTCCTCTCCTCGCGGCCGCTCGACACCCCGGCGTCGAACGCGATCCGCCCGAACCTCTTCGACCCGAACGCGGCGGCGTCGCTCGTCTGGCAGACCAACGTCGTCGGAGCGGATGGCGTCCCCGCGCGCTACGTCGTGGAGCAGATCGACCCGACGGTGCGGATCAGCTACAACGGGACGGTGCACTTCGCCGAGCAGGTGCTCTGGCTGTCGCTCCTTCCCGACACCCTCGGCTGGGCGCGCCCGGGGGCGCGCTGGCGCACCCCCGCGATGCCGCTGGGTGCGCGCCGCTGGCGGTCGATCCGCACCGTGCTCTCGCCGAGCGGGGCCGACCTCTCGCAGGTGGAGCAGCTCGAGTTCTTCGCGATGGTCGACACGCGCTCGAACAATCGTGATCGCAACCCGACCTTCGTCATCGACCTCGGCGACGTCTCCGAGAACACCCTCGCGATCTCGCCGGACTCGCTGGTCGTCCCCGGCGCGGGCGTCGCCGACTCGACCTTCGGCGGGCGGCGCGTGGTCGGTCTCGATTCCCTCGATACCGAGCGCGACCCGATCACGCGCTCGTTCAGTGCCTCGCTCAACGACGTCGGGATCGCGCCCGACGTCGTCGACCGGCTGAAGGTGGTGAGCCCTGCTGGTACGACGACGCTCACCAACGTCCCCATCTGCCAGGCCGAATACGGCATCCCGCAGCGCGTCGGCGACCAGCGCACCAACTGCACGGTGCGCAACAACCGCCTCGACGAGGAGGACATCGACCTCGACTACGCGCTGAACTACAAGGAGGCCCAGCGCGGGAGCGAGAGCTTCTTCCGCTACACCGTCGATCTCGCCGCGCTCTCTCAGGACACCGCGGCCGCGCCGCGCGGACGCTGCTTCTCGTCGATGACCGACACGCTGCAGAAGGATGCGGGCGGCGGCGGTCCCTTCTGCTGGATCCGCGTCCGCGTCCCGCTCGACGCGGCGCGCGATACGGTGAACGCGCCGCTGCGCCGCCGCATCCGCGCGCTCCGCCTGACGATGGTCGCCGGCGCGACGGTGCCTAACGGCGAGACGATCACGACGCCGATCGCCCGCTTCCGGCTCGCCGGCCCGCTCTGGCTCAAGCGCGCCGACGCGCCCCTCGCCGGCGTCGGCGGGGACTCGGTCGCGGTCGCCGGACCGCGCGGCTCGGTGAGCGTCGCCACCATCAGTACCCAGGACCCGGGGTACGTCCATCCGCCCTGCCTCGGCGACGACGCGGACACGAAGGTCTCGAAGTACCAGCAGCAGGCGATCCAGACCAACGAGCGCTCGCTCCGCGTCCTCGCCACCAGCGTCCCCGCGCTGTCGCGCGCCGAGGCGTACTACCGGTTCCCCGAGGGCTCCAAGAACTTCCTCGGCTACGGCGAGCTGAGAGTGTGGGCGCGCGGCGGAAATACCCGCGGGTGGGGGACCAGCGGCGATCTCGACTTCTTCATCCGCATCGGCCGCGACGCGAGCAACTTCTACCTCTACCACACCCGTGCCTACGGCGACGCGTGGACGGACGTGAAGGTGGACTTCGCGCAGCTCCAGGCGCTGCGCGCGCGCATCCAGGACGCCTACCTGCGCGGGACGCCCGCCATCACCTGCACCGGCACCGATTCCGCGCTCGTCGCGAAGACCGCGCGCGACGCGCTGCTCGCGACGAACCAGGTGTACGCCGCGTGCGCGAACGGCTACATCGCCTACACCGTGTCGCCCGGGGTGACGCCGCCGAACCTCGCCGCGGTGCAGGAGCTGGCCGTCGGGATGCTCCGCGTGGACAGCGCACAGACCTTCGCCTCCGTCGACACCCTCGACCTCTGGGTGGACGACATCCGCCTGCGCGACGTCGAGAAGACGCCGGGCTACGCGGGACAGATCGGCCTGGAGGTGCGCGCTGGCGGGATCGCCGACATCCGCATCGTGACGAGCAGGCGCGACGCGTACTTCCGCCAGCTCGCCGAGCAGCCGAGCTACGTGGGAGCGGGGGCGCTCGATCTCACGAGCACCGTGCGGCTGGAGAAGCTGCTCCCCGCGTCGCTGGGCATGTCGCTGCCGGTGACGATCGCCTACTCGGGGACGAGCGCGGATCCCGTGCTCCTCGAGCGATCCGATCTGCGGGCCGACCAGGTGCCCGGGCTGCGCACGCCGAAGACGAGCGCGACGTCGTACGCGGTCTCGGCGCGGCGGCTCACGCCGTTAGGCAACCCCATCCTCGGCGCGATCCTCGACAACGTGACGCTCAACGGCGCGCTGTCGACGGCGAGCGCGCGCAGCGAGTATCAGGACGGCGGGGCGAAGAACTGGAGCGCGACCGTGGACTACGCGGTGGCGGCGGAGCCGAGGGCACGGGCGATCCCCGCGTGGGTGCAGAAGGCCATCGGCATCCTCCCCCCCTGGCTCTCGGAGAGCGAGCTCGGTCGCGCCATTCGAGGCGCGTCGCTCAGATGGAATCCCTCGCAGATCCGATTCTCCTCGGGGCTCGCGCGCACCACCGACGACCGCACGAGCTTCCTCAAGCCCGCGGCGGCGGGGAACGACACCGGTCAGCGCGTCGGAGCGGAGACGCACCTCTGGCGCAACGTCTTCGGCGTCGAGCTGCGGCCGGTGAACGCGCTCTCGCTGCGCTGGGACGCGACGCAGACGCGCGACCTGCGGAACTACGGCGACGCGCCCGGCGATTCGACCGCGGCGGCGGCGCGGCGCGAGCGCGGCTCGCTCTTCGGGAGCGACATCGGCCTCGAGCGCGACCGGCAGATGAGCGCCGCGGCGACCTTCGCGCCGCCCGTGGCGTCGTGGCTCAAGCCGCGGCTCGACCTGGCGAGCACCTTCACCTTCGTGCGCGACCCCAACGCGCGCGCGCTGATCGACGCGCGACGCCGCGACACCACCTTCGTCGACTCGATCGCCGTGCTCCCGCGGCGCTTCGGCAACACCCAGACCGCGACCGCCGCCGCGCAGCTCGACATCCAGACGATGGGACGCGTCTTCTGGCAGCGCGTCGGCTTCCTTCGCGCGCTGAGCAACGCGATCACCCCCATCGACGTCAGCGTCAGCCGCTCGCTGATCTCGGCCTTCGACGACGAGACGTTCTCCCCCTCGCTCGGCTATCAGCTCGCGTTAGGCGGGCCGACGAGTTTCCGCTCCCTGCGCGGCCGTCCGGCCACGACCGCGGGGTTGACGAACACGCTGAGCGGCAGCAGCTCGCTCGTGCTGCCCTTCGGCTTCACCTTCCTCCCGCGCTACTCGCTGACGACGACGCGCAGCTGGTACCGGCGCAGCGACGACCAGCAGGACGCGATCGACGGCCTGCAGCGCGATTATCCCGACCTGACGCTGCGCTGGTCGTTCGTTCCGGGATCGCGCGGGGCGAGCGCCTTTTTCGGCAAGGCGGTGCGCAGCGTCTCGGCGTCGGCGGGGCTGCGGAACACCCGCGTCACCGCGCTCACCCCGCAGGCCGGCGGGGAAGGGGACCTCCGCGCCTCGCGCATTCGCGTCTACCCGGTGAACGCGACCATCCTCTGGCCCTTCGGCGATCTCTCGACGACGGGGGGGCTCTCCTGGTCGGTGCGCGACGACTCCCTGCCCGGGAGCGCGACCCACGGCTTCACCAACGAGCGCTCCGCCGACGTCGCCCGGAGCTGGAAGCTGCCGAGCTCCTGGAACGCGCGCAGCCCCCTGCGCACGCGGCTGGGCTGGCAGGAGCAGCGCACGAAGAACACGCTCGCGGGATCGCTCCGCAACCTCACCGACAACGCGCGCCGAGTGTTCTCGCTGAGCGCGGACACGGACCTCAACGAGACGATGAGCTTCTCCCTCCAGGGCTCGCGCACCGCGACGATGGACCGCAACTACAACCGCCGCTTCAACCAGACCGTGATCACGGCGGCGCTGCAGATGCAGTTCTTTTCAGGGCCCACGCATTGAGCGCGGAGCTATACTGGGGGTCAGGGGCCAGGCGGAAGGAACCGCGCCAACTGCAGTTACCGCCGTTCCTGACGCCTGGCGCCTGGCCCCCAGCAACCGGAAACCATTCGAACATGATCTCCTCGCGCCGCGCGACCGTCCTCGCCCTGCTCGCAACACTGACGACAGCTGCCGCCTGCGGCGACCGGCCGAAGACCGACTTCGACGGGAAGGCGGCGCTCGGGCACATCCGGACGCAGCTCGCCTTCGGGCCGCGCATCCCCGGCAGCGAAGGGGCGCGCAAGACCGGCGACTGGATCGTCGCGCAGATGAAGCCACTCGTCGATACCGTCGTCGAGCAGAGGTGGACGCACGTCACCGCGAAGGGCGACACGCTGCCGCTGCGCAACATCCTCGCCCGCATCCGGCCGAACGAGAAGCAGCGCGTCCTCTACGTCACGCACTGGGACACCCGCCCCGTCGCCGACAGCGACCCTGATCCGGGCAAGCGACGCGAGCCCGTGATGGGCGCCAACGACGGCGCGAGCGGGCCGGCGATGTTCATCGAGATCGCCCGAGTGCTGAAGAAGACGCCACCGCAGTTCGGCGTGGACTTCCTCTTCGTCGACGGCGAGGACTACGGCGACTTCGGCACCGACACCGACGTCCTCCTGGGGAGCAAATACTTCGCGGATCATCTCCCCGAGGCCGACTACCGTCCGCTCTTCGGCGTCCTCTGGGACATGATCGCCGACGCGGATCTCCGTCTCCCCGAGGAAGCGAACTCGGTGCAGGCCGCCCCCGAAGTCGTCGCGAGAGTGTGGGGCGTCGCCGACGATCTCGGCTACGACAAGTACTTCCCCCAGGAGCCCGGCTACGCGGTCACCGACGATCACGTCCCGCTGCTGAAGAAGGGCCTTCGCGTGATCGACGTCGTCGACATCGACTACGTGTCCCAGCAGAAGAACTACCACCACACGACGATGGATACCATCGACAAGGTCTCGTCGAAGTCGCTGCAGGTCGTTGGGGATGTGGCGGTTTCGCTGGTCTCGGGGAGGTAGGGGCGGGAGAGGGGTTCCGTTGGAAAGGGCGGGGCGGGGAGCGAGATACTGCGGCGCGGGGGGCGGGGGCGGGGCGCTCACTTCCTTTGCTTCAGAGCGCGCAGCTTTGCCCTCACCTCCGGGCTGACGAACAGATTGTCGGCGATCGCGGCGATATGCTCGGCGTCCTTCCACGCTTCCTCGAGCTGCGCGAGCTCGCCCTCGATCGCGCGGCGCTCGGCGTCCTCGTGGAGGGCCATCTCGAGCGCGAGGCGCAGCTCGGCGGGGAAGGAATCGACGGCCGAGTAGGCGAGACCGAGGCGGCGCGTCTCGGCGAACATCGCGGGGAAGAAGCCCTCCGGTCCGCCCGAGCGATCCACCCAGTCCACGGCGCCGCGGATCCTCCTCGAGCTCGCGCCGACCCCGTTGACGCGCGGCATCAGCCGGCCCGCGACCCAGCGCGCTTCCGGACCGACGAGGGTGCCGTGCTCGGTCTCGACGTGCCGCTGCATGCCGTTCCACTTCACGACGCCGTAATCGAGCGCCAGCCGGAGCTGCCCGTGCCCGTCGTCGCGCGCCTCGAAGTTGATGATCGGGTTCGCCACGGGGTCGATGCGCTTTCCCTCCACGGTGACGAGACTCATCCCGCGCGGCGCCGATCCCAGCGAGCGCCCGTGTAGCATCGCGACGACGCCGAGCGACCACGCGCCGACGAAGATGGCCGGCAGGAGCGCCAGCCCGCCCGTCGAGATCGCGCCCGCGCCTAACGCGACGAGCCCGCCCGCGGTCACCACGCCCCCCGCGCCGAGCCATGCCGCGCGCCGCCGCCGTCTCCCGAACTGATCCCCGTAGCGCCACGCCGCGAACTCCGGCCGCAGCGGCTTCCCGACGCGGACGAGCCGCGTCCCGTCGCGCAGGTACGCGATCCCGACGTTGTCCGTCGACGCGCGAATCACCGTCCCGCGGTACAGCCGCTCGCACTCCTCGATCGCCTCCCAGCGTTCCTCGATCGGCGTGAGGTTCCACCGCTCGCAGCGCGGGCAGACCACCCAGAGCCGTCCCTTCGCCGAATCGAACGCGAGGCGCCGGCCCACGGGAAAGTGCTCGACCACGTCGTTCTTCCCGAGGTCGTGCGCGCAGAAGAGGCAGCGGGAGTACACCCTCCAAGTATGGGGGGCGTTCGGCGATGCGGGAACACGGGAACCAGCGATGCGGGGTGGCCGGCGCTGCGCGCGGCGATACCGCGATACGGGATGCCTGATACGGGCACCACCATGATGCGGGTTGGGCCGAGCGCGGCGCCAACGGCGGCCCGCGCTCGGCCAGTCCCGTATCGCTGCGGTTTTTCACGTATTCGGCATCTCGTATCGCAGTATTGCGCCCGCGCGAAGCGCGCCGCGCCCCCTCGCATCGCTGTTTCGCGACGCCCCGCATCCCCCCGATGATACGCATCACACGGAGCGCTTCATCTTCGCGCCCATGCCAACTCCCTCTGAAAAGAAGGCCCTCGCCTTCCTCGCCGCTTTCGCCCTCCTCGGCGCCGGCGTGCGGATGCAGCAGGCCGTCGGTCACGCATCCGCGGCCGACGCCTCCTCGCGCGAGGCCCTGCGGCGTCAGATCGTCGCCAGCGAGTCCGCCGGAGCCGCCGAGCGGCGGAAGAAGAACGGGCGGCCGGCGCGGGTGAAGCGCGGGAAACCGGTCACCGCGCTCGATAGCGCCATGACCGCGCCAGTGGTGTCCAGCCCGAGCATCTTCGACCCCCCGAAACCCGAGGCGAAGAGAAAAGGGAAGCGGGCTGCCTCGCCTGCGGGTCCCGTCGACATGGACCGCGCCTCCGCCGACGAGATCGAGGCGCTGCCGCGCATCGGGCCCGCGCTCGCGCAGCGCATTGTCGCGGATAGAGATGCGAACGGTCCCTTCGGCTCGCTGGAGGGGCTCCAGCGCGTCCGCGGGGTCGGTCCGGCGATGGCCGCCGCGCTCCAATCCAGTGTGACGTTTTCAGGCACCCCGCGTCCCTCCATTGCGGGTTCAGCCGGGCGCGACGGCCCCAGAAAAGTCGCGCCGGGACGGCGCCGTCCGGCGCCCCCGTAATCCGCTGCCGATGTCAGCGCCGCGCCCTCCCGCGCGGCGCACCGACGCCGGTGGGTCGTTCTTTCCGATCAGGGTCCTCAATGGCCGCACCAGCCGCCGCCGGTGAGCGCATCGGTGATCTCCTCATGCGTGAGGGGCTCATCACCAGGGAGCAGCTCGACCGCGCGCTTCAGGAGCAACGGCAGAACGGTACGCGCGTCGGCTACAATCTGGTCAAGCTCGGCTTCATCCAGGAGACCGAGCTCACCAAGATGCTCGCGCGCCAGTATCGCATGCCCGCCGTCGACCTCTCCAAGTTCGAGGTCGACCCGCGCATCGCGAAGCTGATCCCCACCGATCTCGCGTCCAAGCATCTCGTCCTCCCCCTCAAGCGCGACGGCCGCACCCTCACCGTCGCGATGGCGGACCCGACGAACCTCGGCGTCATCGACGACCTGAAGTTCATCACCCGCTACGACATCTTTCCGGTCATCGCGGGCGAGTACACGCTCCGGAACGCGATCGAGAAGTACTATGAGTCGAGCGACATGCAGATGCAGACGCTCCTCAAGGACATCGAATCGGAGAGCGACGGCGACGTCGAGGTCGTCGAGGACAAGGAAGAGGAGATGTCCGCCGCGGCGCTCGCCAGCGCCGTCGACGACGCTCCAGTCGTCAAGCTGATCAACGCCATCCTCTCGGACGCCGTCAAGCGCGGCGCCTCCGACATCCACTTCGAGTGCTTCGAGCACGAGCTCCGCGTCCGCTACCGCGTGGACGGCGCGCTCAGCGAGGTCATGAAGCCGCCGATGAAGCTCACGGCGGCGCTCATCTCGCGCTTCAAGATCATGGCGCAGCTGAACATCGCCGA
>JABFXC010000005.1 GCA_013361935.1 Gemmatimonadaceae bacterium | reverse complement strand
CGCCTGACCTTCACCGGCCGCGTGCGTGCCGGCGTCACGGGGGAGGGCTCGCTCTGGGTCGAAGGCCCGGTCGAGCTGCGCGGCACCCAGACGTGGCTGCTTCACTCCGACATGGAAGGCCGCGTCGGTCCCTTCCGCGCGACCGATCGCACCGCGTCCTGGCTCGATCCCGTGCGGATGACCGCCCTGCGCTACACTGCGCGCGAGCGCCACATCGTCTCCAGGCACGACGAGGGGGTGGACATCTTTCTCGGAGAGAGACGCTGGAGCAGCGATGAGGGGGCAGAGGGAACGACGACGACCGGCGCGCCGCTCGACGAGCTGTCGTTCCTCTACTACGTGCGCACGCTGCCCCTGCGCTCCGACGACACGCTCACCGTCGCCCGGCACTTCGACCCCGCGCGCAATCCTACCATCGTGCGCGTCGTGGGACGTGAGGAGCTGGAGGTCCCTGCGGGCCGCTTCCGGGCCATCGTGGTGGAGATGCGCGTTCGCGACGCGCGGCGATATCGCGGCGAAGGGACCATCCGCATCCATCTGTCCGACGACCGCTGCCGGTTGATTCTGCGCCTGGAAAGCCAGGTGCCTGGTGCGGGCTCGCCGACACTCGACCTTCGCTCGTACGAGGGCGTCACCGCGGTTTGCACCGCCCGACTGTAGCGGCGCTCCGCCGTGTCGGGAGAAGTACCCAGCCAACGCCGCGAAAAGCCCCCGAAAAGTTCAGTCGTTCTCCCGGCGGGTGGGACCTCTTGCCGCTCCGATCTTTCTCTCACGACGACGAATGACCGCCGTCACCACACGAGAGGGATTCGGATATGCGCTCTCCCATCACCCACGCGTTCGCCGCCGCCCTCGTCCTCGTCCCGATTCGGATCGCGCCCGAGCAGCTCGCCGTGCAGCCGCAGAGCAGGATGTGGATCGAGGGGACGTCGACGATTCGCAGCTTCCAGTGCTCCGTCCCTGAATTCACGCTGACCGTCGACGCCGAGGGCATCGGTGCCGTCACCGCCGTGCTCGGCGGACAGAAGGCCGTGCGCACGGTGCAGCTCACCGTCCCCGCCACCAGGATGGACTGCGGCAACGGCCGAATGAACGAGCACATGCTGAAGACCGTCAAGGCCGAGGAGAACCCGACCATCCGGTTCACCCTCGCGTCGTACGACGTCGCCAAGGCCGGCGACGGCGTGCAGGGCACCCTGCGCGGCACGCTGACCCTCGGCGGCGCCACCCACCCGATCGACGTCAACGCGGTCGCGACCGACGCCGGCAACGGCGCCATGCGGATCGTCGGCGGCTACGAGGTGGCGCTCAGCGCCTTCGACCTCGAGCGCCCCAGCCTGATGTTCGGCCGCATCAAAGTTGGTGACAAGATCCAGGTGAAGTTCGACCTGGTGCTCAAGAGCTGAACTTCATCCTCCCTTTCGCCAACTCCCGCCTCAACCTCGAGGACACTCCCATGACGACCATTCACACCTACCGACTGCTGACGGCCGTCGCGCTGCTCGCCGCCATTCCGGCGACGGTGCGCGCCCAGGCGCGGCCCGCGGCCAGCGACTCGCAGTACGTCGTCGCCCCTGCCGGTGCCGCCAAGGACTCCACGAAGACCGACAGCGCGGCCGCCGCGAAGAAGGCGAAGATGCGCCTGCCGCGCTACATCGCCCCGTCTTCGGACATCCAGTACATCCGCAAGGCGGACGTGCGCGGCCTCAACGTCTTCGAGTCGCCGAAGAGCGAGGGCGCCGATTACACGGGCCTCAAGCTGAGTTGGGGCGGGGCCTTCTCGCAGGAGTTCCAGAACCTCACGCACGAGAACACGGCAGCGCCGAGGCTGGTGAACGGCGTCAACGCGAACGCGCTCATCCCGATCGGCTCGGGCTTCAACACCGCGAACGCGAATCTCTTCCTCAACGTGCAACTGGCCCGCGGCATCCGCGTCGCCGTGGAGTCGTACCTGTCAGCGCGGCACCACAACGAAGCGTGGGTCAAGGACGGCTACTTCCAGATCGACGGCTCGCCGATCGAGAACGCGCTGCTCGACAAGATCATGGAATACGCGACGCTCAAGGTCGGTCACTTCGAGGTGAACTACGGCGACCAGCACTTCCGCCGCAGCGACAACGGGCAGACGATCTACAATCCCTTCGTCGGCAATTTCGTGATCGATGCCTTCACGACCGAGATCGGCGCGGAAGCGTACCTGCGGAGCAGCGGCTACATGGCGATGGTCGGGATGACGGGTGGTGAGATCAAGGGTCAGGTGACGGCGCCCGGCCAGCGTGGGCCGACGTACCTCGCCAAGCTCGGCGTCGACAAGCAGCTCAACAGCGACCTGCGCGTCCGGCTCACCGGGTCGATGTACAAGAAGGATCGCTCGGCGAGCAACACCCTGACGAGCGGCGACCGCGCCGGCTCCA
>JABFXC010000212.1 GCA_013361935.1 Gemmatimonadaceae bacterium | reverse complement strand
CGAGCGGCTCCGGCCAGTGCTCCCAGACGTCGGCGATCGCCCGCTCGACATCGCCGAGCGTGATGCCGCGGACGGTGTGGCGCATCCCGCGCGCGAGCTCCGCGGCGCGCCCGTGCGCCCAGGCGGCGCAGGCGGCCGCCGCCTGGGGGTCGCTCTCGATCTGCGCGAGCATCGTCGCGGCGATTCCGGCGAGCAGGTCGCCGCTCCCGGCGACGGCGAGCGACGCGTTCCCCGTGGCGGTCACGAGCCGGCTCCCGTCCGGCGCGGTGATCACGGTCGGCGTTCCCTTGGTGATGAGGGCGGCACCGGTCGCGCGGGCGACGTCGGTCGCCGCCTCGAAGCGGCGAACGAGCGTCTCGCTCGTGGAGGCGCCGATGAGCGTCGCGAGCTCCGCGGGGTGCGGGGTGAGGATCGCCGGACGGCCGGCGAGGAGCGTGCCTAACGCGGGAACGTCGCCGCGGAAGCAGGTGATCGCCTCGGCGTCGAGCACCACCGGGAGCTTCGACGCGCGGAGCATCCGCTCGACGAGGTCGCGGCGCCCGTCGCCGATCCCGGGACCGATGACCATCACGTTCCCCCACTCGGCGATCGACTTCGCCGTCTCCTCGTCCGCCGGCCAGTCGAAGGCGCTCGCCTCGGGGACGGCGGCCTGCGTCGGCGCGAGGCTCTCGCGCTGCACGCAGAGTCGCACCATGCCGATGCCCGCGCGGAAGCCGCCCCGCGCCGTGAGGACGGCCGCGCCGGCCATCCCGCGCTGGCCGCCGACGACGACGAACTTCTTCCGGATTCCCTTGTGCGAGACGGCGCTCAGCGTCGGCACCGACTCGCGGACGAAGCGCGCGTCGACGAGCCGCGGGAGCGCCGAGGAACGGGGCGCCTGCACCCCGATGTCGAGGATCTCGATCGCGCCGGCATGATCGCGGGCGACGAGCACGCCGCGCTTGATCGTCGCGAAGCAGAGGGTGAGATCGGCGTGCACCGCGCCCTCGGCCCCGCCGGTGGTGGCGTCGAGGCCGCTGGGCACGTCGAGCGAGACGACGCGCGCTCCGCGCTGGCGGGCAGCGTCGATGTCCTCGATCGAGCGGGCGACGTCGTTGCGCGGAGCGCCGCGGCTCCCCGTGCCGAGAAGCCCGTCGACGACGATCGCCTCGTCGCCGCGCGGCTCGTCGGCGCGGATCTCGCGCTTCCCCTCGTCGCGCGCGGCGGCGGCGTCCGCGCCTAACGGCCGGCCGGTCTCGCGGACGCGAACGGTGAAGCCGCGGCGCGACAGCTCGCGGGCGACGATCCAGGCGTCGCCGCCGTTGTTGCCGCTACCGGCGTAGACGGCGACTCCGTTCCGGGCGAGGGCGCCGAAATGGAAGGCGATCCGCTTCGCGGCCGCGGTGCCCGCGCGGCGCATCAGCTCGCGCGCCGGCGTGCCGGCCGCGATCGCCGCTGCGTCGAGGGCCGCGCTCTCCGCGGCCCCGGTGACGCGGATCAGCCCTTCCCGACCCGCCGCGCCCCCGCCTCTCACTCGGCCCCGAGCAGCACGCCCGCGTACCCGACGACGCGCTCGACGTCGCCGGTGACGATCCCCGAATGGCCGTAGCTGACGAGCTCTCCACCCGCCGCGCCGCGCAGGCGGGCGTACTCGCAGGCCACCGCGACGGGCGCGACGCCGCACATCGAGATGCTCTCGATCGCGACCGCGCGGGCGAGCGCTTCGCCGTCGAGGGCGACGATCGCCTCGATGAGGATCGCGTCCTTCGCTTCGGCGTCGGCGGCGGTCTCGTAATGCGAGAGATCGCTGCTCGCGACGACGAGCACGTCGCGGTCGCCGATCGCCTCCACGAGCGCCCCGGCGAGCGCGCGGCTCCGGCTCCAGTCGCGCCAGCCGATCACGAGGGGGACGATGCGCACGTCGCGATTGCGCATCTGCAGGAACGGGAGCAGGACCTCGACGCCGTGCTCCTGCGAGTGCGCGACCATGTCCTCGACCACCAGCGAGCCCGCGCGCTCGAGCAATCGCTCCCCGAGCTCCCGGTCCGGCGGCAGGTCGCCGAGCGGGGTGCGATAGGCGCGCGAGAGGAGGATGCTTCCCCCCTCGAGGGAGGTGGAGCGGCCGGTGTGATTCGGCGCGAGGACGACGACGGTGTCGGGAACGACGACGGCGCCGAACACGGCGCCGGCGACGGGTCCGCCGTAGACGAGCGCCGGGTGCGGCGCGACGACGCCGAGGGCGCGCCTGGGCGCGTCGTCGCGCGCGAGATATTCTCGCAGGTCGGCGCGGAGGCGCCCGGGAAGCGAGGGATAGAACGTCCCGCTGACGGCGGGATGCCGGGTCGGGACCACGGCGAGGTCGGGAGCGGTGGCGGTCATCGCGGCTGCGTCGGGAGCGTCCACCCGCGGCGGCTACTTGTGCGAGGGGCCGATGGCACGGCCGAACCCGATCTCACCGTTGTCGATGCGAACGTTGAAGCCGCATTCCGGATTGCTGCACACCCAGGCCTTGTAGGTGATCGGCGCGCCGTCGCGGCCGTAGTCGCTCAGCGGGAGCAGCGTTCCCTTCTCGCACTTCCTGCACTCGGGCAGGTGAAGCATCGCGTCCATGACCGTCCTCCCCGTCCCGTCCCCACCCTCACCGCGCGCGGCCGGTCCGCTCAGGCGCGCTGCACGTTCGACCAGGGGTACTCGCGCTCGAAGGCGTCCTCGAAGTCGAAGACGTCGGCGAAGTCGTCGCGCGTGTCGTTAGGCTGGCTGAGCAGAAGCCCGGTGTCGACGAGCGTGAAGACGATGTCGCCGATGTCGGAGGTGCAGCGGACGCCCCAGTGCTCCAGCACGAGGCGCGCCATCACCCCGTAGCGGTCGAGGGCGAGCGCGCGACACCCCTCGGCCAGCTCGCGTCCGGAGATGTGACGACGCTCCTGAAGGCGCGCCTGGCAATACTCGAGCGCGCCGAGCACGAAGAGATACGCGTGCTCGTGAAACCGCGGCTCGCGCAGGCGAATGCGGTCCATGATGCCGTCACGGAAAGCCAGCTCGGACACTGCTGCTCTGCTCTACTCTGCTGGTGAGGGGGCGTTCTCGAACGTCGGGGAAATATCGGACGCGGCCCCGGCCGCGTCTAGGGCAAGTATCGGCAGGTCGCCCTGGAAAGCGAAGCGGCGGGGATCACCTGGTCGAGTCCGAGCCGGCCCCGCGGGGAAGTTGCTCGGCAGTAAGCCACGAAGGACACGAAGGGGCACGAAGGAAGTCGCTCGAGCACCCCTTCGTGAACCTTCGTGTCCTTCGTGTTCCAATCACTGAGCCGCGGGGCGCGCCTCGCGGAGGTGGCGGGCGCGCGGTCAGCTCCCTCGCCCGTACAGCGGAAACGCCGCCGCGAGCTGCTTCACGTCCGCGTGCACGGCGCCGAGCGACGCCTCGTCGTCGGGCGCTGCGAGGACGCGGTCGATCAGTGTCGCGATCTGCTGCATCTCGGCGGCGCGCATGCCACGCGTCGTCACCGCGGGGGTGCCGATGCGGACGCCGCTCGTCACGAATGGTGACTGCGTCTCCTTCGGCACGGTGTTCTTGTTCACCGTGATTCCCGCGCGGTCGAGCGCCTTCTCGGCGACCTTCCCCGTGAGGTTCCGGTTGCGAAGGTCGACGAGCATCAGGTGGTTGTCGGTGCCACCGGAGACGATGTGCAGCCCCTTCGCGACGAGCGCGGCGGCGAGGGTCCTCGCATTGTCGACCACGGCCTGGCAGTACTGCTTGAACTCCGGCTGCAGCGCCTCGCGAAAGGAGACCGCCTTCGCCGCGATCACGTGCTCGAGCGGGCCGCCCTGCGTGCCCGGGAAGATCGCCTTGTCGATCGCCTTCGCGTGCGGCTCGCGGCAGAGGATCATCCCGCCACGCGGCCCGCGGAGCGTCTTGTGCGTCGTCGTCGTGACGATGTCGGCGTGCGGCACCGGCGACGGATAGAGCCCGGTCGCCACGAGCCCGGCGAAGTGCGCCATGTCGACCATGAACAGCGCGCCGATCTCCTTCGCCACGGCGGCGAAGCGCGCGAAGTCGATCGTCCGCGAGTACGCGCTGTACCCGGCGATGATCATCTTCGGCGTGTGCTGCCGCGCGAGTTGCTCCATCTGCTCGTAGTCGAGGAGCCCGTCGTCCTTCACGCCGTACGAGATCGCCTTGTACGTCTTCCCGGAGAAGTTCACCGGCGAGCCGTGCGTCAGGTGGCCGCCGTTGGAGAGATCCATCCCGAGGAAGGTGTCGCCCGGCTCGAGGAAGGCGAAGAACACGGCGGCGTTCGCCTGCGCGCCCGAGTGCGGCTGCACGTTCGCGTGCTCGGCGCCGAAGAGCTGCTTCGCGCGGTCGATCGCGAGCTGCTCGACGCCGTCGACGAACTCGCAGCCTCCGTAATACCGCTTGCCCGGGTAGCCTTCGGCGTACTTGTTCGTGAGCGGCGAGCCCATCGCCTCCATCACCGCCGGCGAGACGAAGTTCTCGCTGGCGATGAGCTCGAGCCCCTCGTTCTGGCGGCGGATCTCCTTCGCGATGAGCGCGGCGATCTCGGGGTCGGCCTCCGAGAGGGCACGACCGGGGGGACACTGGTCCCACTGCGACCACTTCATTCGATCTCTCCGTCGCTGACGTCGGGGATGTCTTCCTTGCGCTCGATCTTCTCGACGCGGCGCTCGTGGCGCCCGCCCTCGAAGGGGGTGTCGAGGAAGGTCTTCAGGATCTTCTCCGCCTCCGGCTCGCTGAGAAAGCGCGCCGGAAGCACGAGCACGTTCGCGTCGTTGTGCTTCCGCGCCAGCTCGGCGATCTCCGGCGCCCACACGACCGCGGCGCGGACGTGCGGGTACCGGTTCGCGAC
This sequence comes from Gemmatimonadaceae bacterium, assembly GCA_013361935.1. Taxonomy (GTDB): domain Bacteria; phylum Gemmatimonadota; class Gemmatimonadetes; order Gemmatimonadales; family Gemmatimonadaceae; genus JABFXC01. Next base: position 26,090 of record JABFXC010000212.1, on the reverse strand, counting down.
GTACGACATGCCGAGCCCCGTGCCGCAGAGGAGGATCCCGCGCTTCGCGTCGCCCTCGGAGATCTCGTGCGCGAGCGGGTGCGCGTAGTCCGGGTAGTCGGTGCTCGCCTCGGAGTTCGCGCCGAGGTCCTGCACCTCGTAGCCCATCTTCTTCAGCACCTCCTCCAGCTTCTGCTTCATCTCGAAGCCGGCGTGGTCGGAGGCGATCGGGATCCGTTCCTTCGCTGCGGGGCTCGTCATGCGTTCCTCCGCTACTTGTTGGGCCACTGCGGCCAGGTCTTGAGCATCGCGCCGACGGACTTCAGCCGGCGCTCGGCGAGACGATCGGCGGCGCGGTAGGTCGGGATGCCGTCCTTCTCCGCGATCTCGAAGACGCCGAGGATGGTGTTGTAGATCTCGTCCGCCTTGCGCAGCGAGCGCGTCGCATCCCAGCCGGCCAGCTCGCTGTAGACGTTGATGACGCCGCCGGCGTTGGCGACGTAGTCCGGCGCATAGAGGATGCCCTTCTCCTGGAGAATGTCGCCGTGGCGCTCCTCGGCGAGCTGGTTGTTCGCGCCGCCGGAGACGACCTGCACCTTGAGCTGCGGGATCGTCTTGTCGTTGATGATCGCGCCGAGCGCGCAGGGGGCGAAGATGTCCGCCTTCTGCGAGTAGATCTCGTCCGGCGCGACGGCCTTCGCCTTCGTCTCCTCGACCACCGTCTTCACCTTCTCCGGATCGATGTCGGTGACGATGAGCCTGGCGCCGGCCTGGTAGAGCTCCTTGGCGAGGTAGTAGCCGACGTGGCCGCATCCCTGGAGGGTGATGGTCCGGCCGTCGAGATCGTCGGAGCCGAACTTGTGCTTCGCCGACGCCTGGACGGCGCGGAAGACGCCGTGCGCGGTCACGGGCGACGGGTCGCCCGAGCGGCCGGCGAGGCCAGCGACGTACTTCGTCTCGTTGAAGACGTAGTCCATGTCGCTCGGGCTGGTGCCGACGTCCTCCGCCGTCACGTAGCGCCCGCCGAGCGACTCGACGAACCGTCCGTGGGCGCGGAAGATCATCTCGCGGTTGCGCATCTTGTTGTCGCCGATGATGACCGACTTTCCACCACCGAGATTGAGACCGGCGACGGCGTTCTTGTAGGTCATCCCCCGCGCGAGTCGGAGCGCGTCGATGATGGCCTCCTCATCGCTGGCGTAGTTCCAGAAGCGCGTCCCGCCGAGCGCAGGGCCGAGGGTGGTGCTGTGGATGGCGATGATCCCGCGGTAGCCGGCCGATGGCTCGCTGCAGAGCACGAGCTGCTCGTGGCCCATGTCGGCGAGGCGGTCAAAGAGTTCCATTAGTCAGACAGTGGTTGGTTGAGTGAGGAGAGATGCGGGTGCCGTTTTGAAAACGCGATGCGGGGGGGCGCCGCGCTGCGCGCGGCGCCCCCTCGCATCGCTGTTTCCCCGGAACCCGCATCCCCCGAATCAGGTCGTCGCATACAGCTCCCTCGCCACGACGAGCCGTTGAATCTCCGATGTCCCTTCGTAGATCTCCGTCACCTTCGCGTCCCGGAAGAGGCGTTCGACCGGGAAGTCCGTGATGTAGCCGTAGCCGCCGAAGATCTGGACGGCCTGTGTCGTCACCCACATCGCGGTCTCGCTCGCGTACAGCTTGCTCATGCTGCTGAACTGGGTGATCGACTCCCCGCGATCCTTCGCCGCCGCGGTCGCATGCAGCAGGGCGCGCGCCGCGGTGACGCGCGTCGACATGTCGGCGAGCTTGAACTGGATCGCCTCGAAGTCCTTGATCATCGTCCCGAACTGCCGGCGCTCGCCGGCGTAGCGCAGGGAGTGCTCGAAGGCGGCGCGGGCGATGCCGATCGACTGGGCGGCGATGCCGAGGCGGCCGTTGTCGAGCGACTGGAGCGCGTAGACGAACCCGCGGTGGACGTCGCCTAACGCGCGGTCGGCGGGGACGCGCATCCCGTCGAAGGAGAGCGACACCGTCGGCGACGCGCGCATCCCCATCTTGTCCTCCTTCGTCCCGACGGAGAAGCCGGGGAGATCGGGGGTCACGATGAACGCGCCGATCCCCTTGGCGCCCTTCCGGTCGCCGGGCGAGTCCGTCCGGGCCATCACGATGATCACGTCGGCCTCGTTGCCGTGGGAGACCCACGCCTTCGTGCCGGTGATGATCCAGTCGTCGCCGTCGCGCACCGCCTGGGTGCGCAGCGCGGCGGCGTCGCTTCCTGCCTCCGGCTCGCTGAGCGCGAAGGCGCCGAGCAGCTCGCCGCGCGCCATGGGGGCGAGGAAGCGCCGCTTCTGCGCCTCCGTCCCCCACTTGAGGATCATCTGCGTCGGCAGCGAGTTGTGCACGCCCATGAGGATCGCGACGGCCGCGTCGACCGCGGCGATCTCCTCGATCGCGACGAGATAGGTGCCCGTGTCGAGGCCGAGGCCGTCGTACTCGGGCGGGATCAGCATCCCGAGGAAGCCGAGCTCCCCCATCGCGCCGACGAGGGAGCGCTCGAAGTGGCGGTCGCGATCCCACTGCGCCGAGAAGGGCGCGATGCGCTCGCACGCGAACTCCCGCGCCACGCGCTGGATCTCGCGCTGCTCCTCGGTGAGGTGAAGAAGAAGCCGGGGCTGAGCCATCGGACGTGAAGGCTAGCGGCTCAGGCGGCGTAGCTGTAGAAGCCGCGCCCCGACTTGCGTCCGAGCCATCCGGCGGCGACGTACTTCCGGAGCAGCGGGCAGGGGCGGTACTTCGGGTCGCCGAGCCCGTTCTGGAGCACCTCGAGGATCGCGACGCAGGTGTCGAGGCCGATGAGGTCGGCGAGCGCGAGGGGACCCATCGGGTGGTTCATCCCGAGCTTCATCACCGTGTCGATCGCCTCCGGCGTCCCGACGCCTTCCATCAGGCAGTAGACGGCCTCGTTGATCATCGGCATGAGGATCCGGTTGGCGACGAAGCCGGGATAGTCACTCACCTCCACCGGCGTCTTGCCGACGGCCTTCGCCAGCTCGAGCGTCGTGCGCGTCGTCTCGTCGGAGGTGGCGAGCCCGCGAATCACCTCGACCAACTGCATCACCGGCACGGGATTCATGAAGTGCATCCCGATGACCTTCTCCGGGCGCGTGGTCTTCGCGGCGATCTCCGTGATGGAGATGGAGCTGGTGTTCGTGGCGAGGATCGCGTTCGGGGCCGCCCGGTCGAGGTCGGCGAAGATGCGGAACTTGAGGTCGCGGTTCTCGGTCGCCGCCTCGACGACGAGCGCCGCGTCGCCGGCGGCGCTCGCCGCGCTGGTCGACGTCGCGATCCTGCCTAACGTCGCGTCCTTCGCCGCGGCGTCGATGGTCCCCTTCTTCACCTGGCGATCGAGGTTCTTCTCGATCGTGCCCTTCCCCTTGTCGAGCGCGGCCTGGGCGACGTCGATCATCGTCACGGGAAATCCGGACTGCGCGAAGACGTGCGCGATCCCGTTGCCCATCTGGCCGGCGCCGATCACGGCGATCTTTCTCGAGTCGGTCATGCGTGTGGTTCAGCGGTCACGATGTTGGCGCCGGCGACGCGGCGCCGGCGGATGATCAGCAGCGATGTCGCGGCGACGAGCCCGAGCGCGGCGGGAACGCCTCCCTCCGGTCCCCACGCGCCACCCGTCGCCCAGTCCGGTCCCGCGTCGACGGTGCGCCACCCGGCGCCGGCGAGGGACGACCCGCTCACGAGCGCGTGGAGGACGAGCGCGAGCACCGCGTTCCAGGCGAAGTGCGCCGCCCACGCCGCGTACAGGCTGGAGGTGGCGAAGCGCACCGCGCCGAGAAAGATCCCGGCCAGCCCCACGACCACGAGCGCGCCGGGAGACATCCCGGGATTGTTCAGGTGGAGCAGCGCGAAGACGACGCTCGTCACGGCGAGGGCCGTCCATCGCCCCACCCCGTCCGCCAGCGCGCTGAGCAGATATCCGCGCATCAGCAGCTCCTCGGTGAGCGCCGCGACGAGGAGCATCACGACGAGTCGCGCGCTCTCCGCGGCCCCCCAGCTCCCGCTCGCCGCCTGCAGCTGCAGCCAGCCCGCGGCGAGCAGGATCGCGCAGGGGATGCCGACGGCGAGCGCGCCTAACGCGAGGCCGGGCGTGACGCGTGCCGCGCTTCCCTGCGCCCGCGACAGGCCGACGTAGCTCCACGGGGCACGATCGACGAAGCGGAGCATCACCCAGTGCGCGGCCAGCGCACCGACTACGCCGCCGAGCCAGACGGTCATCGTCGCGTCGCCCGGCAGCGGCCGCCCGGCGATCCGCGCGGGGAGCGCGAGCAGCAGCGTCGCGAGCGGCGACAGAGCGACCACGAGCAGAAGGAACAGCGCGGCGCGCCATCCCGAGCGGAGCCGGCCCTGCGAGGACATCAACAGGGCCGACGCGCTCACCGCGCCTCGCTAAGTCGCTTCGGGGCGAGCAGCGCCGCGACCGCGCACTTCACCAGATCGAGTGCCGCGAACGGTGCGGCGCCGAGGAGTGCGGCCGCCGTGAAGCTTCCCGTCACGATCGCCAGCTGCGACAGCCCACCGAGATAGATCACCGCCATCGCGGCGACGGCGGCGACGAAGCGGCCCGCGAGCCCGCCCGCGCGGCGCGCGAGCAGCGACGCGACCAGCGCGGCGACGGGATAGGCGAGGAGGTAGCCGCCCGTGGGGCCGAGCAGACGCGCCACGCCCGGTGCGCCGATCGGCGTGAACACCGGCGCGCCCAACGCGCCCGCGGCGAGATAGAGCGCCATGCTCGCCACCGCCGCGCGCGGCGCGAGCCAGAAGCCGGCGAGCACGACGAGCATCGGCTGCAGCGTGATCGGCACCGGTGTGCCGGGGATCGGGATCGCGACCTGCGATGCGGCGGCGAGCGCCACCGCGAAGCCGATGACCTTCGCGACCGTGTAGCGGTCGCTGCGCGCGAGAGTGAGAGTCGTCATTGTCCTCGAGTGATTGTTCGTCGTCCCTGCGCTCAGATCTGCTCGACGCTCAGCGCGACGGCGTCGCCGCCGCCGAGGCAGAGCGTCGCGAGCCCCGTGTCCACGTTTCGGTCCTTCATCGCGTAGAGCAGCGTCGTCAGCACGCGCGCACCGCTCGCGCCGATCGGATGCCCGATCGCGATCGCGCCCCCGTTCACGTTCACGCGGTTCCAGTCCCAGCCGAGCTCCGCGCCGTCGGCGAGCGCCTGCGACGCGAACGCCTCGTTCGCCTCGATCAGTCCGTAGTCGCCGATTTTCGTCCCGCGCTTCTTCATCAGGTTGCGCACCGCGGTGATCGGTGCGAAGAAGAGCTCCTGCGGGTTCCCCGCCCCGGTCGCGTAGCCGGTGATGCGGGCGAGGATCGTCAGGCCGTTCGCGCGCGCGAACTCCTCGCTCGTCACGACCAGGGCCGAGCCGCCGTCGTTGAGGCTCGACGCGTTCCCCGCGGTCACGCTCAGCTCCTCGCTCTTGTCCTTGCCCGGGAAGGCGGGACGCAGCTTCGCGAGCGACTCCGCGGTGCTGTCCGCGCGCGGCCCCTCGTCGGCGTCGACCACAGTCGGCCCCTTCTTGCCGGGGATGCTCACCGGCACGATCTCGTCGCGGAACTTGCCCGCCTTCTGCGCCGCGACCGCGCGGCGATGCGATTCGGCGGCGAACTGGTCCTGCTGCTCGCGCGTGATCTTCGCCTTGCGCGCGGTATACTCGGCGTGGCCGCCCATGTGCACGTTGCAGCTCGCGCACCAAAGCCCGTCCTTGATGACGCCGTCGATCATCTGCTGATCGCCGAGCTTCACGCCGTTGCGCATCCCGTACACGTAGTACGGCGCGTTCGACATCGACTCCTGGCCGCCGGCGACGATCGCCTTCGCGTCGCCCGCCTTGATGGACTGCGCGGCGAGCATCACCGCCTTGAGCCCGGAGCCACAGACCTTGTTGATCGTGAACGCCGAGACGGTCGCCGGGACCCCGCCCAGGAGCGCGGCCTGGCGGGCCGGCGCCTGTCCGGACCCCGCCTGGACGACCTGGCCCATGATCACTTCGTCGATCTGGTCGCCGGGCACGCCGGAGCGTTCGAGCGCGGCCTTGATCGCGGTCGCGCCGAGCTCGGGCGCGCGGAGGGTGGAAAGTCCGCCGAGAAACCTGCCGACGGGAGTGCGAGCCGCCGATACGATGACCGGCGTGCGGGAAAGATCGGCCATGACGTTGCGCGTGGGTGCAGCGGGTGAATCCTGCTGAGTGGCCGAAAGCTATCGGGCGGGCGGAGGGACTACAACGGCAGGTGCCAGGTGCCAGGCGCCAGGCGCCAGGCGCCAGGTGCCAGGTGCCAGGTGCCAGGTGCCAGGTGCCAGGTGCCAGGTGCCAGGTGCCAGGTGCCAGGTGCCAGGTGCCAGTCGGGAGGAACCGCGTCGGCGGGAAAACGAAGGCGGCCGGGATTTCTCCCGACCGCCTTCGTACTGCGAACGCAGCTCCTTACACCTGGCGCCTGGTCCCAGCAGTTACCGCCCCGGCGTCCACATCAGCTTCGTGTAGTAGTACCCGCCGTTGAAGCCGAAGGGGGAGATCAGGGAGTACTTGAAGACGCCGTTGTTGCTGAAGTACTGGTTCACGTCGTCGGGGTAGACGTTGAAGATGTTGTTCCCGCCGAAGGTCCAGCTGTAGGCGCGTCCGAGCTTGTAGCCCACGCTCGCGTCGGTGATCCATTTCCCGCCGTAGTACTGCTCGACGTACTTCGGATCGGTCGTGCGGGTCGTCGCGGCGGTGACGCCGCCGAAGTACGCCTGGTGCGCGGTGAACATCCACCGGCCGACGTCGTAGTCGCCGTTGAGATGAATCGTGCGGCGCGGCTGCCCGCGCTCGATGCGCGTCTTCTCGACCGGACCGAAGAGCGTCGCGTCGAGACCGGAGAGCTGCCGTGGCGTCGCCGAGGTGCGCGTCGCCTCGGTCTTCGTCCAGTTCGCGCCCGCCGTGAGGCGGACGGTGCCCGCGCCGCCGAGCACGAGGCCGTACCGCGCGACGACGTCGAGGCCGTTGGTCTTGGTGTCTATGGCGTTGGTGAAGAAGCGCCCGCCGCCGATCGTCGCGAAGTCGGGGTTGCGGTTGCGCAGCGTGTCGCGGAACGCCTGCTGCGTGAAGTTCTCCGACAGCACGATGCGGTCGCGGATGTCGATGCGGTAGCCGTCGACCGTGAGCGAGAAGTTCTTCACCGGCTCCGCGGTGAAGCCGAGGCTGTAGTTCACCGACTTCTCCGGCTTCAGCGGCTGCGCGCCAAGCGCCTGCGCGACAGGCCCGCTCGCCGGGAAGGTCTTGATGTCGTACGGGATGCCGCCGATGAAGTTCGTCGACGTCGCCGTGAAGTACTCCTGCTGCAGCGAGGGCGCGCGGAAGCCGTTGCCGACGGCGGCGCGAACGGCGTAGCCGGGGACGAGCTCCCAGCGGCCCTGGACCTTGCCGGTGATCTGCGACCCGAAATCGGAGTAGCGCTCGGCGCGTGCCGCGGCGCCGAGGTTGACGTTCGACGCCGCGTTCCCTTCGACGTCCACGTAGAACGCCTCGTTGTTGCGGATCTCGTCGGTGTTGTCGCTCGGCTGGAAGCCGGGGAAACCCTGCGCGCCCGCGGGCGCGATCCCGCCGGCGTTCGGTCCGCCGATGATCGGCACTTTGCCGTTCACCCACGACGCGCGGTCGCCCGGCCAGATCTTGTAGCGGTCGAACCGAAGCTCGGCGCCGCTGGCGAAGTTCACGTTCGTGAAGGGGCCGACGTTCAGCGTGCGGTTCACGTCGAAGTTCGTGGTCTGCTGCGAGAAGACCATCGTGCCGGCATAGAAATCCGTCGGCGACGCGTTGCCTAACGACGCGTTGTCGCTGTTCTTCACGTCGTACCGGAAGCGATTGCCGCCGTAGAGCGTGCTGAGGTCCCAGTTCCAATCGCGCCACGAGCTCTTCGCCCCGACGACGGCGGAGACGTCCCAGATGCGGCTGTCGATGTGCGGGAGGAAGCCGTTCGGATAGAGGTAGCGGACGGTCCCGTTGTTGTTGTAGCGGCGGAAGTTGGCCGGCGAGTCGCCGACGCGAAGCGACGTTCCGCCGAAGGAGTAGAGCTGGATCCCGTTGGCGAGCGAGGTGCCGCCGTTGTAGAACAGGCCGCCCTCGTTGAGCAGGGCGTCGCCGTGGCGCCAGCGCACCTGGTTGTCGAAGTTCGGATCGGTGTTCCGCGGATCGCCGGCGAAGTAGTTCGAGGTGGTGTCGACGTTCGCGCGGTTCGTGAAGCCGCGGTGCCGCACGCTGCCGCTGAAGTTCAGGAACCCGCCGGACGCGGTGCCGAGCCCGTAGCTCCCCCCGGCCTGGACGGTCTGGCCGTCGTTGCGATACGTCTGGCCGACGGTGATGTCGCCGTCCGCGCGGGGCTGGCTCTTGAGCACGACGTTCATCACGCCGGCGATCGCGTCCGAGCCGTACTGCGCCGCCGCGCCGTCGCGGAGGATCTCGATGTGGTCGATCGACTCCATCGGAATCGCGTTGAGATCCACGCCCGCGGAGCCGCGGCCGACGGTGCCGTTCACGTTGACGAGCGCGCTCTGGTGCCGCCGCTTGCCGTTCACGAGGACCAGGACCTGGTCCGGCCCCAGCCCGCGCAGCGTCGCCGGCCGCACGTGATCGGAGCCGTCCGAGATCGACGGGCGCGGAAAGTTGAACGACGGGGCGAGCATCTGGATCGCCTGGTTCGTCTCCGTCACGCCGGTGCTCTGCAGCTCCGCCGCGCCGACGACGTCGATCGGAACCGGCGCGGTCGTGACCGAGCGCTCCTGCGCGCGGGTCCCCACAACGGCGACCTCGCTCAGGTTCACCACCTGCTTCGGCAGCTCGAAGTCCTGCGTCGTCTGCCCGCCCGCCGCGACGGTCACCGTCGCCGCCACCGAGCCGTAGCCGATGACGCGCGCGCGCAGCTCGTGCGAGCCCTCGCGGAGGAGGATGCGATAGCTCCCGTCGTCGCGCGTCGCGACGCCCTGCTGCGTCCCGACGATGACGACGTAAGCGCCGGGCAGCGGGCGCCCATTGGCGGCGTCGGTGACCTTGCCGGTGACGGTGCCCATGTTCGTACCCTGGGCGGCGAGCGGCGCGGCGAACGCACCGAGCACGAGCGTCCACAGGAGATGGATGTGCGGAATGGTCACGCGTGGCCGACGGGCGTGTGTCATGCGGTGGCTCCTGGGAGGCGGACGAGCGGTGTCAGGTGGGACGGGGGGTCGCGCCGCGCATTGCTACCGCGAAAATGCGCCCTTCCCAGGCGGCCGGCAAGAGCGCGGTATCAGGGTTTGCGCTGAATTCACCTCGCGGCGGCCGCGGCGGCGACTTCAGCTTCGTCCCAGCGTGCGCCTCTTCCAGCTCTTTATGGTCGTCCGCCGCCGGAGCTGCTCGACGTCGCCTCGCCCACGCACGGTGAACGCCGCGAGCCAGCGGCCCCCCGCGACGAAGCCCGCCAGCCGCCGCAGATAGTGCCAGGGCGTCACGTCCGCGGCACCGGCGAGTCCATAGCGCCGGCGCATCGACTCGCGCGATGGAAACAGGGCGCCTAACGCGCCACGGGCGCGCGACGTCCGGGGCATGGCCGCGACGCGCGCCAACGACTCGTGCATCACCCCTGTCTCGCGACCCGAGACGAGCGCGCAGGCGGCTTCGACGATCGCGTCGTCACCCGTCTCGCGCGCCAGGCCGGCGAGCACGTCGTCCAGTGGTCGTTCAGCCATCCGACCGACCACCGCCAGCGCGCAGTACACGAACCGGCCGGTGCCGAGGCGATTCGCTCGCTCGATCGACTGCTTCCAGTCGATCTCCGGAGCGAGGCGCTCGAGGGAGACGACCAGGTCGAGCAACGCGCGAAGTGGGGCCTCGCGCTGCTCGCGGAGGACCCACGCATGATTGTACGCGAGGTGGAGGCAGAGATGCTGGATGAGGTCCGCGTCGCAGAGGACCCGCGCCGGTACATCGCCGATCATCGCCGCCCGCGATCGCTCCCAGAGCCCGGCGAGATCGACGTCGAAGGGTGACGGCGGGCGCGAGATCGTCCAGTGGATCTCCACCGGCGAGGCTTCCTCGCGGCGGAACGCCGGGAGGTGGTGCGCCGCGGCCAGCGTGCGCTCGAGCGTCTCCTCGCGATCCTGTCGGTAGCCGAGGGCGCGCATCACGTCCGCCGCCCGCGCGAGCGACGCCTCGCGTACGAGGATGTCGATGTCCGACATCAGCCGCATCGACGGGTCCGGATAGACGAGGTGGGCGAGATGCATGCCCTTCAGCACGATCGCATCGACACCCGCCGCACCGAACGCCTCGAGGATCGCGCGGAGCTCCACGCGGCGCCGCGCGTTGCGAACCCCGTTCAGTGCGGCGGCGAGCGCGAGCCGCTGCTCCAGATGGTGAGGCAGCACCTCGCCGCGGCGAGTCGCGACGACGTACATCGCGGCATCGACTTCCTGCGCCTCCGCCTCGTCGGCGAGGGCGTCCCACGCGGCGAGCGTCGGGGGCGGCGGGGCGTCCGCGCGGGATAGGTACCCGAGCAGGATGTGCGTCAGGGCGACCGGGTCGGGTGTGTCCATCGGCGCTCGTCTGGGAGTCGACGTCGCGAAGGTAGGATGCGCCGCGGGCGGCGTCCACCAGGATTTTTCGCCGCGTCCGAAGGGCACCTGAGGCGCCGAACGTGGCGCACATAGCACAGAGTGTGGCGTTGGACGGACAGGGCCAGCCTCTGTACGCTCGCCGCGCTCGCGTCGAAGCGATTGCCCGCGGCTCACTTACGCGGGCTGACCTTCTCCTGACACCAGGGGAACGACGGTTGCCGCCCGGTCGCACGTCGCGGCGGGCGATGTTCGCGCTGCAAGCCTTGTCGTTGTGTGACGCTCCTGCGTGACGCCGGGGTCCGCCGTGCACGCGGACCGACAGAAATCCTGCCGGTCGCATTTCTATCCTGATCGGGAGGCCGGTCATGAGAACAAGGACGAGATCGATCGCTGGTGTGCTGGGCGCGGCTGCCGCGGTGCTCCTGGTGGGCGCATGCGCCGACAACGCCGGCCCCGTGGCACCCGCGGCGCGGACGGGACCGCCGTCGCTGGCCGCGGCCACCGATGGGCTGCCCGGAAGGGACGACCTCGGCCGCGGACCGTCGAAGGTGCTGCTCGGATCGCTCGCGCAGGTGGCGATGGAGGTGGGCAAGATCTCCGTCTCGGTCGATGCCACCGGCACGAATTCGTCCGGCACGACGATCCGCGTGAACAAGCCCGCCGGCGCGACAGTGCGAAAGGTCTATGTCTCCTCGGCGAGCACCGGATTCACCGGATACGTCATTCCCAACGGCGCCATCGAGATCGGTGGAGTTCCGGTCAGCTGGGACCTGAGCACGCCGAGCAGCATCAGCTCGAGCAACCATTGGGCGGATGCGACCGCGGAGCTCGCCCCCGTGATGAACGGGCTGCCGCCGGGGCTCAACTTCGTCGACTACCGCGAGACGATCGACACCTACAACATCGATGGCACGATCCTGATGGTGGTCTGGAACGATCCCTCGCAGCTCACCGATCAGACGCTGGTCGTGATGTTCGGCGCGCAGAACATCTCCGGCGACAACTTCTACGTGAACCTCGCGCAGCCGATCGCGAACGCCGCCGACCCCGCGCTGCGCATGGACATGGGCCTCGGCATCTCGTACAGCTACGAGCCGGCGGGCCAGTACAGCCACGTCGATGTGAACGGCCTCGAGCTGAGCAACTGCGCGGGCGGACAGGACGACGGTCAAGCAGAGAACGGCGCGCTGATCACCGTCGGCGGGATCGGGGACCTCAACACCAATCCGCCGCCTGGTTGCAGCGAGGCGATCGGCCCGCGCGCCGACGACGAGCTGTACTCGCTGGTGCCCTACGTCCACACCGGCGACACGCAGGTGCACGTCTTCTCGATCAACCCGTCGAACGACGACAACATCTACCTCGCCTACTTCCTGATGAACGTGGCCGGGAACGTCACGACGAATCCCGACGGCGTGCCGCCGACCTGCGCGCTCACGAAGAGCGGGACGGACGGTTCGGGACAGAAGTACATCGAGATCACCGTGCAGGATACGAAGAGCGGGTTGATGTCGATCGACGTGTTGCAGTCCAACAACGCGAACACCGTCGTCCCGGCGTTCCTGCCGTTCACGACCAGCCCGGTGGTCGTGCGGGCGACGAAGATCAACCAGGCCGCCGGATCGCAGGTGGAGCTGAGGGCGACCGACGCCGCGGGAAACGTCACCACGTGCGATCCCGCTGACGTCACGCTCACGATCGACAATGCCTCGCGTGAGGCACACGCGACGATCAGCAGGATCGGCGCGAGCGAGCACTTCGTCGAGGTCGAGAACGACGCCTCCGGCGTCTCCACGGTCACGGCGATGGTCAACGGCCAGCGCTTCACCGCCGCCAACCTCGCGAGCGGCGAGCATCGCTCGATCGACGTCGGCTCGGCGATGCATGCGGGCAAGAACGCGATCGTCCTCAGCGCCGGCGGCGCGAAGGGCGCGAGCGCGTGGGTGCTCGTCCATGACTGACGTGCGGTACCCCGGGGCTTCCTCCGGGTTGGCAGGATGCTGACAACCGCCACTCGCCGGTCGTACACCACCGGCGAGTGGCGCCCACCAATCACCAGGAGGACTCCATGAAGGTACGAAAGGAGTACAGCAAGCCCAGACTTCGCCGTCTGGGACTGCTGCGGCGCCTGACGCGCTTCAGCTTCTGACGCCGATCGCGGCCCGCGCCGGAGCTCCTCCAGCGCGGGCCGCGAGCATCCCACCCCGAAACGACGGACGATGCCCACTTCGACGGAAACGAGACCGCGACGCAATCCACGCGTCCTGACGCAGCGTGCCGGTGAGCTGGTCGTCCTCCTAGACCCGGACAGCGGAGAGTACTTCTCCCTCGACGACGTCGGAGGGCGGATCTGGGAGCTGTGCGACGGAACGCGAACGATCGGCGAGATCGCGGTGGCGATCGGCGAGGAGTACGATGCCGACCCCGCCGCCATCGAGGCCGATGCCGCCGAGCTGCTCGCCGGACTCGGCGAAGCCTCGCTGCTCGGCGCCGGTGCGTAACCGCCTCGCTGCGCTGCGCGCGCTGGCATCGCCCCGCGACGCGACTCTCGTCGTCCGCGCGACGCTCGTGATGGCGGCGGTACCGGTGCTGATGCGCCTCCCGCCCTCGCGGCTCGCGGAAGTGCTGGAGCGCGTGCCGATCGCCCGACGCTCGCATCGGCGCTCCGCGGAGCGTGCCGGTCCGGTGGTCGACGCGCTGCTGCGACTCGTGCGGCCGGCGGTCCGGCGGAGCTGCCAGCTCCGCGGCGTCACGCTCTACTATCTGCTGCGACGCGCCGGCCACGACGTCCAGCTCGCGTTCGGCGTCGCCGATTCTCCGGATTTCGCCGCGGGCCACTGCTGGCTCACGGTGGGGGGAGAGCCGTACCTCGAGCGCCGCGATCCGCGCCCCGTGTTCGTCGAGCTGCTGCGGATTCCGCGCGCACCGCTGCGCGAGGCCTCCGCATGATCACTCGCACGTACCAGCTGCATGGAACGCCGGTGCACGTCTCGGGTAGCGAGCAACGGTTGCTCGACGCGGTTCACGCCCGCCTGCGGAGATTCTCCACCCATGCGAGGCACCCGGCGGGAATCGCGATCGAGATTCACGACCACGCATCCTCCGAAGCGCTCTCGATGCGCCCCGCGGGCGACGGCGCCCGCCCGGTATACGATCCGCCACTCGGCGTCGTACGCTACGCAGAGCGGGAAGATCGTCTCCGCATCTCGTATGGGGCGATCGAGGCGGAGTGCGACGCCCGCGCCGGTCGCGCTCGCATCGCCATCGGCGGCGGCAGCGAGAGCGAACGATGGGCGGCGACGCATCCGATTCTCACGCTCTGTCTCGTCGAGATGCTGCGTCGCCGCGGGCTGTTCTCGCTCCACGCCGCGGCACTCGCGCTCGACGGGCACGGGGTCGTCATCGCCGGAAACAGCGGAGCGGGAAAGTCGACGCTCACCCTCGCCCTCCTGCGCGCGGGATACGCGCTGCTCGGCGACGACACATCGTTCCTCGCGCCCGCGCCGAATCCCCTCCGTGTGCTCGGATTTCCCGACGAGATCGGCGTAACCGACCGAACGATCCAGTTCTTCCCGGAATTGGCCCCCCTGCTGCGCCGAGAGCGCACTCCCGGCGCACCGAAGCATCAGCTCCTCGCCGAGCAGGTCTACGACGCAAGCTTCGCCGGCGAGGCCGTCCCTTCCCTGCTCATCCTCCCGCGCGTCAGCGGCGAGCCGGTCACCAGGGTCACGGAGATCTCGTCGAGCGAGGCGTTGCTCGAGCTCGTGCCCAACGTGCTGCTCACCGATCCTGACGCGTCGCGGGAACATCTCGCCGCGCTCGGCTCCCTGGTCTCCAGCGCGCATTGCGTGCGCATGTCCACCGGGCGCGATCTCGACGCGATTCCCGCCCGGGTGGCGGCGCTGCTCGGGGCGCGGCTGCCCCGGCGCACGACCGGCGTGCGCCTCGCCGCTTCCTGACCACACATGCGTGGTGGACACGTCTCGGCCGACGCTGGCCGCGGCCGTGCCCGGCAGGCGCAGACATCTCGTGGGCAGCGCGAGCGTCCTGATTCGAACCGCAGCGAGCCGCCTAACGCCCACGCGGTCGTCCGACCCTGGCCATTGCGCGGACCGGCGCGAACGTCAACACTTCGACAGGTGTGACGGAAGAGGTCGCGCCGCGCTGGCGTACCCGTCAGCGCGGCGCGGCCTCTCGGGTCGAACCAGCACCCTGCCTGTCGATGACGGAGAACGATTCCCTTCCGCATACCCAGACGCTCCTCGGCGAGCGGTATCGCCTCTCGCGCGAGCTCGGCCGCGGCGGGATGGCGACCGTCTATCTCGCGGAGGAGGTGAAGCATCGGCGTGAGGTGGCGATCAAGGTCCTCCACCCGGACTTCGCCCCCGCGCTCGGCGCCGAGCGATTCCTGCGCGAGATCGGCATCGCCGCACGGCTGTCGCACCCGCACCTCGTCCCGCTCATCGACTCCGGAGAGGCGGGGGGGCTGCGCTACTACGTGTCGGCGTACGTCTCCGGGGGATCGCTGCGCGACCGCCTTCGCCGCGAGCGGCGCCTCGCGATCGACGACGCGCTCCGGGTCGCGAGCGAGATCGGCGGCGCGCTCGGCTACGTCCACCGCGCCGGATTCATCCACCGCGACGTGAAGCCTGAGAACATCCTGTTCGCCGACGGGCTCGCGCTCCTTGCCGACTTCGGCGTCGCGCGAGCGTCGGCGAGCGAGGGCAGCGACGGCGCGGGTGCGGCGGTGACCACCGCGGGGCTCGCGGTGGGGACGCCGGAGTACATGAGCCCCGAGCAGGCGAGCGGCGAGCGCGACCTCGATCCGCGCACCGACGTGTACAGCCTCGGCTGCGTCGTCTTCGAGATGCTCGCCGGCGAGCCGCCGTTCAGTGGCCGCTCGCCGCGCGCGACGATGGCGAAGCAGGTCGCGGAGCCGGCGCGGAAGCTCCGCACCGTCCGTCCGGAGGTGCCGCCGTCGGTGGAGGACGCGGTCTCGCGCGCCCTCGCCAAGGATCCCGAGCAGCGCTGGCCCTCGGTCGCCGACTTCGTCGCCGCGCTGGAGGCGCCCAGCGAGCCGCGGGGCCGCGTGACGGCGTGGGCGACGCGCGGCATCGCCGTGCTCCCCTTCGTCAACGCGAGCCCCGACCCGGAGAACGAGTATCTCAGCGACGGGATCACCGACGAGCTCATCGCGGCGCTCGCGAAGGTGGACGGGCTTCGCGTCGCCGCGCGCACGTCGGTGTTCGCGCTGAAGGGAAAGCCGCAGGACGTGCGGGCGATCGGCGCCCTCCTCGACTGCTCCGTGGTCCTCGAGGGGACGGTGCGGCGCGCGGGCCAGCGGCTGCGCATCACCGCGCAGCTCGTGTCGACCGACAACGGAAGCCTGCTCTGGTCCGAGCGCTACGACCGCGACGTCGCGGACGTCTTCGCGATCCAGGACGAGATCGCACGAACGATCGTCAACACCCTGCGCGCCACCTCCTTCGCCGATCTCCGCACGCCGCAGCCCCGGCGCTACCGGGCGAGCCCCGCCGCTTACCGGCTCTACCTGAAGGGACGCTACGAGTGGAACCGGCGGACGCAGGAGGGCGTCGGCGCGGCGATCCACTACTTCGAGCAGGCGATGGCCGAGGACCCGCGGTACGCCCTCGCCTACACCGGGCTCGCCGACGCCTACGCGTTAGGCGTCGACTACCGGAGCGTCCCCGCCGGTCCCGGCCTCGAGGCGGCGAAGGAATACGCGCGGAAGGCGATCGCGATCGACGACTCGCTCGCCGAAGCACACGCATCGCTCGCCTGGGCGATGTTCGTCTACGACTGGGACTGGGCGGGCGCCGAGCGCGAGTTCCGGCGGGCGATCGACCTCGACCCGCGCTACGCCCCGGCGCACCAGTGGTACGCCTTCCTCCTCGTCTCGCGCGGCGCGTTCGGCGACGCGCTCGTCGAGGGGCACACCGCGGTGGAGCTCGACCCCGGCTCGGTCTCGGCACGACGGACGCTCGGCTGGGCGTACTACTACGCGCGGCGCTGGGACGGGGCGCGTCATCACCTCGAGCGCGCCATCGCGATGAACCCGAACGCCGAGGAGACCTTCCGCGTCCTCGGCCTCACCCTCGCGCTCGAGGGCCAGGTCGACGAATCGGTGAAGGTGCTTCGCGAGGCGGTGACGATGGAGGGCGCCGGCACCTACACGCGCGCGACGCTCGGCTACGCCCTCGCACGGTCGGGCAACATCGCGGAGGCGCGGACGATTCTCGCCTCGCTGGAGGAGCACCTGCGACGGGAGTACGTGTCGCCGGTCGCCTTCGCGACCATCCTGCTCGGGCTTGGGGAGGTCGAGCGCGCCCTCGACTGGAGCGAGCGCGCGCTCGCCGAGCGACGCGGATGGATGGCCTATCTGCGCGTCAATCCCCTCATGGATCCCATGCGGGGCCACCCCCGGTTCGACGCCCTGATCGCGCGGATGCGCCTCTAGCCGGCCGCGAATCCGGCACGTAGTCTCAGCGACACCCCCCTACCGCACCTCAAACGGAGCACCCTCCGCATGCGCAGGATCGCCCCACTTCTCGCCGCGAGCGCGCTCGTGCTCGTCGCCGGCGCGGCACGCGCGCAGACCACCGCACCGGCGAGAGCGACGCGCGCCGCCACGGCGTCGCCGGTACCGGACATTCCGTACACGAAGTACACCCTGAAGAACGGCCTGACGCTCCTCGTGCACGAGGACCACAAGGCGCCCATCGCCGCCGTGAACGTGTGGTATCACGTCGGCTCGAAGAACGAGAAGCCGGGCAAGACCGGCTTCGCGCACCTCTTCGAGCACCTGATGTTCAACGGCAGCGAGAACTACAACGACGACTATTTCAAGGCGGTCGAGCCGATCGGTGCGACGGACCTCAACGGCACGACGAACGAGGATCGCACCAACTACTTCCAGAACGTCCCCATCTCCGCGCTCGACCGGATCCTCTGGCTCGAGTCGGACCGCATGGGCCACCTGCTCGGCGCGATCGACACCGCGAAGCTCAACGAGCAGCGCGGCGTGGTGCAGAACGAGAAGCGGCAGGGAGAAAACGAGCCGTACGGCAAGTCGTGGATCACCGTCGCCGAGAACACCTTTCCGAAGGGCCATCCCTACTCCTGGTCGGTGATCGGGTCGATGGACGACCTGAACGCCGCGTCGCTGGAGGACGTGAAGGACTGGTTCCGCACGTACTACGGCCCGGCGAACGCGACGCTCGTCGTCGCCGGCGACGTGAGCGCCGATGACATCCGCCAGCGCGTGGAGCGGTACTTCGGCGACATCCCGTCCGGGCCGCCCATCGTGAAGCACGAGGCGTGGATCGCGAAGATGGAGGGCGAGCATCGGCAGATTATGCAGGACCACGTGCCGCAGGCGCGGCTCATCAAGGTGTACAACGTTCCGCCGTATGGGACGCAGGACATCGCGTACCTCGGCCTCGCCCTCGACATCCTCGCCGGCGGGAAGTCCTCGCGGCTCTACAACCGGCTGGTTTACAAGGATCGCAGCGCGTCGAGCGTGCAGTCGTTCGTCGACGACCGCGAGATCGCGAGCCAGCTCTGGTTCCTCGCCGACGCGCAGCCTGGCGGCGACCTGAAGACGGTGGAGAAGGCCTTCGACGAGGAGCTCGCGCGCTTCATCGCGACCGGCCCCTCGGCGGCGGAGCTCCAGCGCGCGCAGACGCGCGCGCGCGCCGACTTCATTCGGGGCATCGAGCGCATCGGCGGCTTCGGCGGGAAGTCCGACGTGCTCGCGCGCGGACAGGTCTTCCGCGGCGATCCCGAGACGTACAAGAGGACGCAGGCGTGGATCGCCGGCGCGACGCCCGCCGACATCCAGAACGCGATGAGGAAATGGGTCGCCGGCGGATCGTACGTGCTCGAGGTGCAGCCCTTCCCCGAGTACGAGACCGTCGCCTCGACCGTCGACCGGAAGAAGCTCCCCGACGTCGGCGCGCCACCGGCCGCGCCCCTCGCCGCGCCGGAGCGTGCGACGCTCTCGAACGGGATGAAGGTGATGCTCTCGCGGCGCAGCGCGATCCCGGCGGTGCGCCTGCGGATGGTGCTCGACGGTGGCTACGCCGCCGACCCCGCGGCGAAGCCGGGGCTGGCTTCCCTGGCGATGCAGATGCTCGACGAAGGCACGACGTCGCGCACCGCGCCGCAGATCGCCGACCAGCTCGCGTCGCTCGGCGTCAATCTCAACGCCGGCGCGGATCTCGACGCGATGTTCGTCTCGATAAACGCGCTCAAGGACAAGCTCGACCCGGCGCTGGCAATCTACAGCGACGTGGTGCTCCATCCGTCGTTCCCGCAGAGCGACCTCGATCGCGTCAAGAAGATCCAGCTCGCGAACATCCAGCAGGAGAAGGTGCAGCCTTTCACCATGGGGCTGCGCGTGCTGCCGCAGCTCCTCTATGGCCCAGGGCACGCGTACGGGCAGCCGCTCACGGGCAGCGGAACGGAAGCGTCGGTGAACGCGATCACGCGCGGCGACCTGGCGGCCTTCCACTCCACCTGGTTCAAGCCCAACCACGCGACGATCGTCGCCGTCGGCGACATCACCATGCCCGAGCTGACCGCGAAGCTCGAGCGCGCCTTCGCCGGCTGGAAAGCCGGCGACGTGCCGGCAAAGAACGTCGCCGCCGTGCAGAACCGGTCGCGCAAAACCGTGTACCTCCTCGACCGTCCGGGCGCCGACCAGTCGTACGTGTTCGCGGGCTCGCTCGTCACGCCCCGCGCCGATCCCGACTACATCCCCTTCGACATCTTCAACAACGCCTTCGGCGGCGCATTCGTCTCGCGGATCAACATGAACCTGCGCGAGAACAAGCACTGGTCGTACGGCTCCTTCAGCTTCCCGATCGACGCGCGCGGCCAGCGGATGTGGATGGTGATGGCGCCCGTGCAGACCGACAAGACGAAGGAATCGCTGCAGGAGGCGATCAAGGAGGTGACGGGCGCGGTCGGCGACCGTCCCCTCACCGCGGCGGAGATCGCCGACGCCAAGGATCGCTCGATCAAGACGCTCGCCGGCCGCTGGGAGACCGGCGCGGCGGTCGCGGGCGCGCTCGGCGACATCGTCGAGTACGGGCTGCCCGACGACTATTACGCGACGTACGCCGACCAGGTGAAGAACGCCTCCGACGCGCAGATCAACGCCGTCGGCAAGAAGCTCGTCGACCCGAACGATCTCGTCTGGGTCGTGGTGGGCGACCGCGAGAAGATCGAGCCGGGGATCCGCGCGCTCGGCATCGGGCAGATCGTCCTGCTCGACGCCGACGGCCGGCCGAAGTCGCCAACTCCCTGACCGCGAGAATGCCTGCCGGTCGCGCGAACGGGTGGGCGTGACGAGCCCACCCGTTCGCTTCGATCCGCTCGGCGACTGCGCGCTGGTGGCGCGCCTCGGCGAGCGCGCCGACGACGAAACGTTCGCGCGCGTACACGCGCTGCTCTCCCTCCTGCGCGGCGCGCATCCGGCGGTGCGCGACGTCGTCGCCGGCTTCACGACGGTGACGGTGCACTACGAGCCGGCGGAAGTGGAGGAGACCGCCGACCTTCCACACCACACGCTCGCCCGCAGGCTCGAGGCGCTCGCGCCCGATGCGCTCGCGCGCCCGATCGCGTCACCGCGCCTGGTCGATATCCCCGTCTGCTACGAGGGCGAGCTCGCGCCCGACCTCGACGAGGTGGCACGTCACACCGGGCTCGATGCGCGCGAGGTCGTCGCCCGGCACACGGGCGCGACGTACGACGTGCGGATGATCGGCTTCCTTCCCGGCTTTCCCTATCTCGCGGGGCTGGACCCGCGGCTCGCGACGCCGCGGCGCGACGAGCCGCGAGCACGAGTCCCCGCGGGGAGCGTCGGGATCGGCGGGGAGCAGACCGGCGTGTATCCCCTGTCGTCGCCGGGTGGCTGGCGCCTCATCGGCCGCACTCCGCTCAGGCTCTTCGACCCCGAGCGCGACCCCGCATCGGTCCTCGCCGTCGGCGACCGGGTGCGATTTCGCGCGATCGACCGCGCCGCGTACGAGCGGGTGGCGTCGCCGTGACCATCGAAGTGCTGCGCCCGGGGCAGCTCACCACCGTTCAGGACCTCGGACGCCGCGGCTGCCAGCACGAGGGCGTCCCGGAGAGCGGGTCGATGGACGCGTATGCCGCGCGCCTCGCGAATCTTCTCGCCGGCAACGACGAGGGCGCGGCGCTCCTCGAGATCACGCTCACCGGGCCCACCCTGCGCTTCACGCGTGCCGCGACCGTGGCGTTAGGCGGCGCCGACTTCGGCGCGACGCTCGATGGAACCCTCCTCGCCCCGTGGCGCTCGGCACGTGTCGTTGCCGGCGCGACGCTGGAGCTCGGAGCGGCGCACGACGGCTGCCGCGGGTATCTCGCGGTCGGCGGGGGCATCGACATGCCACCGGTGCTCGGGAGCCGAAGCACCTGCCTCGCCGCCGCGTTCGGCGGCCACCACGGACGAGCGCTCCGCGCCGGTGACGTGCTCGCGCTCGGCGCCGCTCCGGCGGAAGCACCGCGCCGGACGCTGGCCGCCGCGGTCCGCCCGACCTACCGCGACTCGATCCGCATCATCCCTGTGCCCGAGATGGACTGGTTCGATCCGGACGGCCGACACGCGCTTTTCGCCGAGCCGTTCACCGTCACGCCGCGCTCCGATCGGATGGGATACCGGCTCTCCGGGCCGCGCTTCGCCGCGGGTGCGCGCGCCGAGCGTCCGTCGAGCGCCGTCGCGATGGGAACGGTCCAACTCCCGCCTAACGGCGAGCCGATCGTCCTCATGGCCGACCACCAGACGACCGGCGGATACCCCGTGCTCGGACACGTCGCGAGCGTCGACCTGGGGAGCGTCGCGCAGCTCCGGCCCGGCGCGTCGCTCCGGTTCTCTCCCGTCTCGCTCGACGAGGCGCAGCGCCTGTACCTCGAGCGCGAGCGCGCGCTGGCCTCGCTTCGCCGCGGACTGCTCCAATCACCCTGACTCTCGCGATGCCGACCGTCGACCTGAACTCGGACTGCGGGGAAAGCTTCGGCGCCTGGACCCACGGCGCCGACGAGGAGGTCCTTTCCCACGTGACCTCCGCCAACATCGCCTGCGGCTTCCACGCCGGTGATCCCGGCGTCATGCGCCGCACGGTGCGCCTCGCGCTCCAGCACGGCCTCGCCCTCGGCGCGCACCCCGGCTTCCCCGATCTCGCCGGCTTCGGACGTCGAAACATCGAGATGTCGCCGCAGGACGCGTACGACCTGGTGGTCTACCAGATCGGGGCGCTGGCGGGGATCGCCGCGACGCAGGGCGCGACGCTGCACCACGTGAAGCCGCACGGCGCGCTCTACAACCTGGCGGCCACTCGCGAGCCGCTCGCGGCGGCGATCGCTCGCGCGGTGCGCGACGTCGAACCGCGGCTCGTGCTCTATGCGCTCGCCGGAAGCGCGCTCGTGACGGCCGCGCGCGACGCGGGGCTCGCCGTCGCCGAGGAAGTCTTCGCCGATCGCCGGTACGCTCCGCAGGGAACACTGCTGCCCCGCTCCGAGCAGGGCGCGGTGATCGAGAGCTCGGCGGAGGCGGTGCGGCAGGCGGTCCGCATGGTGCGAGACGGCGTCGTCACCGCGATCGACGGGAGCGAGGTAAAGGTCCGCGCCGACACGATCTGCATCCATGGCGACACGCCGGGCGCGGCGGAGCACGCACGGCAGCTCCGAGCGGCGCTCGCCGGCGCGGGGATCGAGGTCGCGGCGCCCGCCGGGCGACGCGGCGACGCGCGAGGCGCCCGATGACCGGGCTCGCAGCGCCGCTCGCCGCCGCGCGCGAGGAGCCGGAGCTCGCGCGAGGGCTCGGCCTCGCCGACGCGACGATGCTCGTCGTCGGCTCGATGATCGGCTCGGGGATCTTCATCGTTTCGGCGGAGTCGTCGCGGCTCGTCGGCGCGCCGGGATGGCTGCTCGCCGCGTGGGCGCTCGCCGGCGTCATGACCATCACCGGCGCCCTCTGCTGTGCCGAGCTGGCGGCGATGATGCCGAGGGCCGGTGGACAATACGTCTTTCTCCGGGAGGCGTACGGCCCGGCGACCGCGTTCCTGTTCGGGTGGGCGCTGCTCCTCGTCATCCAGACGGGGACCATCGCCGCGGTCGCCGTGGCCTTCGCGAATTTCCTCGGCGTGCTCGTGCCGTGGGTCTCGGGGACGCGGCATCTCGTGACGCCTCTCGTGCTCGGCGGCTACGCGATCACGCTCACCACCCAGCAGCTCGTCGCCATCGCCTCGATCCTGCTGCTCACCTGGGCGAACACGCGTGGGCTGCGCACGGGGAAGCTCATCCAGAACACCCTCACCGTCGCGAAGACCGCGGCGCTGCTCGGCCTCGTCGTGATCGGCTTGACGCTCGGCTGGAATGCGCGCGCGGCGGCGTTCACGTCGTCGTGGTGGGATCCCGCGGCCAACGGGTGGACGCCGGCACGCGCGCAGCCGGGGCTGGCGGTCGGGGGAGCGCTCGCGATCGCGCTGCTGCTCGGGAAGGCGATGGTCGGGCCGCTGTTCGCACAGTCCGCGTGGAACAACGTGACTTTCGCCGGCGGCGAGGTGCGCGATCCCCGGCGCAACCTGCCGCGCGCGCTGCTCCTCGGCTGCGGGATCGTGGTCGGCCTCTACCTGCTGGCGAACGTCGCCTACGTGGTCACGCTGCCGCTGGCGGAGATCATGGGAGCGCCGCAGAACCGCGTCGCCACGTCGGCGATGCGCGTCGCGTTAGGCGGGCCCGGCACCGTGCTGATGGCCGTCGCCATCGTGATCGCCACCTTCGGCTGCAACAACGGTCTCGTGCTCGCCGGCGCGCGGGTATCCTACGCGATGGCGCGGGACGGCCTCTTCTTCGCGCGGGTGGGCCGGGTGAGCTCCCGGCATGTTCCCGCCGCCGCGCTCGTGGTGCAGGGGGTGTGGGCCTCGCTTCTCGTCCTGCCGCGCTCGGCGACGCACGACGCGGGGGGCGCGCTCACCTTCGGCAACGTCTACACGCAGCTGCTCGAGTACATCGTCCCGGCCGACCTGGTGATGTACGCGGCGATGGTCCTCGCGGTGGTGGTGCTCCGCCGGCGCGCGCCGGAGCAGCCGCGCCCCTACCGCACGATGGGCTATCCGCTCACGCCGGGGATCTACGTGGCGCTCGCGCTCCTGCTCGTCGTCGATCTCGCCTGGCTCGCTCCATCGACGTCGGGAATCGGCTACCTGATCGTCGCCAGCGGGATTCCCGCCTACCTGCTCTGGCGGCGCGGCGCCGTCAGGCGGTAGCGGGCGGCTCCTCGTTGCGCGACGTCGCGGACTCTCCGCCGTGCCCGTTGGCCGTGAGCACGAAGCCGAAGCCGCGCCGCGCCGAGATCGACACGGTACCGTGCCCCTGCTCGAGCTTCCTGCGCAGACGCGCGACGTGCACGTCCACGACGTTCGAGCCGGGATCGAAGTGCATGTCCCACACCTTCTCGAGAAGCTCGGTGCGCGTGACGACCTCACCGACCCGGAGCATCAGGTGCTCGAGCAGCGCGAGCTCCTTGGGGGTGAGGGAGAGATCGACGTCGCCGGCGCGCACGCGGCGCGTGAGGCGGTTGAGCGTGATGTTCCCGACGGTGAGCTGCTCGATGGTGCGGCCGCTCGCGCCGCGCCGAACGAGTGCCCGGACGCGAGCGCGGAGCTCGTCGTTCGAGATCGGCTTGACGGCATACTCGTCGGCGCCGGCATCGAGCGCGCGCACGATGGTCTCGCTGTCGTCGCGGCCGGTGAGGACGAGCACGGGCGTCATCTTCCCCGCGCGCCGCAGCGTCTGCAGGACCTCGATCCCATGCCGGTCACCGAGCTCGAGATCGAGCACGATGCCGTCGTACGGATTGGCCATCGCCAGCGCGCGGCCTTCCTCGCCGTCGTTCGCGACGTCGATGGTGTACCCCTGCTCGCTGAGCACGACCCGCAGGAGTCGCGAGACGGCCCGGTCGTCTTCTATGACGAGAATTCGCACGCGCAAAACCTAACCGGACACGGCACTCGCAGGCACCACGTCGGTCTGAAGAATTCGTAATATTTACATCATGCAAACATATGTCCGCATGAGGCTTGGCCGCGCGCGGCGTCGGCGCGCGCCAACGAATGATAGCCGCCTACACGGGCGGCGCGTAGCTTCAGGGGCCTCCGCCCCCTCCACGCCATGACCGATCCCCGCAACGCCATCGCGCGCGACGCCGCAGTGCCGCGCGAAGTGGTGGAGCTGGCGAGCGACGCCGTGCTCGGCAATGTCGAGATCACCCTGCCCGCCGGCATGAGCGTCGAGAACCACGGCATCGGCCTGCTCGGCTCCTTCGAGTGCAAGCCGCCGACGGGCGCCGCGGGGGCGAGTGCGGATCACCGGCCGCTCGACGCTGAGCGCGGTCACCATCCGCTTCGCCGAGCCCGGCCTCGACCACTTGCGCGATCGTCCGGGGTGAGGCAGGCTCCAGCGTCCGAACCCCAACGGAGGCTGGGCATGGGAATCATCCCACCGGGAGTGCACCGCATTCTCGACTATCTCGCGGTCATCGCGTTCGCGGTCGCGCCGACTGTGTTCCGTCTGCACGGGAACACGATGTACCTCGCGTACGCGCTGGCGCTCGTGCACCTGATCGTCACGCTGATGACGCACTTTCCCGAGGGCGCGCGCCGTCCCCTCGCCTTCCACATCCACGGCGCGATCGAGCTGCTCGTCGGGATCCTGCTGGTCTGCGTCCCGCTGATCCGTCACTGGACCTTCGGCGCGCGGCGCTTCTACATCGGGATGGGGATCGCCCTTCTCATCGTCTGGGCGCTGACGCGCTACCGCTACGAGGCGCGCGTCGCCCCGTCGGCTACCGTCTGAAGAGCGGGTCGGGGGCCAGGAGCCAGGCAGAAGGAACGGCGTCAACCGCAGTTCCTGACGCCTGGCCCCTGGCCCCTGAACTTCACCGCGACTCGTCGACGACGCGCCGGACGTCTTCTTCGTTCTCGTCGACGAGGCGCTCGATGCGCTCGCCGCGCTGCCCGGCGCCGGCGCCGACGTCCTCGACCGCTCCGCCGAGCCGGACATCGTCGCGCACGAACTCCTCCCCGCGTGGCTCGGTGCGCAGATCGTCGACGTCGGCCTGCTTGACCTTGAACTGGCCCGAGGTGTCGCGGCCGTTATGCGGCTTCTTCCGTTCGGACATCTGATCGTCTCCCTGTGATCGTCTGATCGTCTCGCGGTTCACTGCCCACGCGCGACGTTCGCAAGGAGCGCACCCCGCGCCGCCCGCGCTCGCGAGCGACGCGCGACGCCGCTACGTTCGGGCGATGGGAATCTGGGGGATGGACGGTCCGGCGAACGACGACGCGCTCGGGTGGCTCGCCGATCTCGATCCGGCGCAGGGGCTGCACCCCGTGCAGCGCGCGCTGCGCAGCGTCGCCGACGCGGCGGATCCGCACGTCGAGCCGACGCGCGCGCAGATCGCGCT
>JABFXC010000190.1 GCA_013361935.1 Gemmatimonadaceae bacterium | reverse complement strand
GACGCCGTGCTCGGTCGCGACGAGCCGGAACGCTGACCGGCGCGGACGATGATCGCCGCGCCCTTCACGCTCGATGCGCTTCGAGAGCGCTGGACCGCTCGGCGCGACGAGCTGCGCCGGCTGCATGCGCTCGTCGACGGCGCAACGCTCTGCGATGAGCTGCTCGGCGAGCTCGATCGACTCGCCGAGGACCAGGCGGGCGAGCTCCTTTCGGTGCGGCGCGCGGCCATCGAGTCGGGCTATTCCGCCGATCACCTCGGCCGATTGCTGCGTGAAGGCAAGCTCGCCAACGCCGGCCGCGCCAACGCCCCGCGCATCCGTCGCGGCGATCTCCCTTGAAAGGTCCGCCGCCCCGTTGCACCGGCAGCCGAGCCGTCCTATGATCCGGATGCCGATGCTCGGTCCCTGGTCAGCCGTCTCCAACACGGAGGCGCGCATGGCACCACGCGGTAGCTGGCACCAGATCAAGGGACGATGGACGCGGACGCTCGGCGAACACGGGCTCCGCGTCCGGCTTTTTCAAATGCGAAAGGGCGGGACGTTTTACCGGGACGTGTGGCTCCCGGAGGTCGGCAAGGACCGAAAATATCTCCAGACGACCGATCGCGCCGAGGCAGAACGATTGGGCCGCGCCTTCCTGGCGGCGCGGTTGCGCGAGGAGCACGAGGCACCACTGTCACGCGTGCTCACGTTAGGCACATTGTGGGATCGCTTCCGGCGCGAGTCACAGAACTTCCTCGACAACTCGCCGCACAGCCGGCAGGACGCCGCGGTCCGCGCGGCAACGCTCATTGCGTACTTCGGGAAGGATTGCGACGTGCGGATGCTCTCCGGCGACGACCAGGCGGCGTACACCATCGCCCGCCGCGCCGGCGGCATCCAGGTCTCACCGGAGTACGTGACGGCGCCAGTGCGGCTGCGCACCGCGGAGTCGGATCTCGTCGTGCTGCACCAGATGCTGAACTGGGCGTCGACGGTGCGCGTGAAAGGCGTCCGGCTGCTCGACGGCAACCCGCTCGCGGGCATCCGTCGCGCGCGAGAGCAAAACCCGCGGCGGCCGATCGCCAGCCACGAGCGATTCGTGGCGACGCGGGCGGCGATGCAGATGCTGCACGACGAGGAGGAAACCGACCCGGCTCGCGCGCGGTGGCTGAAGATGGAGCTGGCGCTCGTTCTCGCCGAGGCGACCGGTCGGCGGCTCGGGGCGATCCGTCAGCTGCGGTGGGAGGACATCGACTGGGCCGCCTGCACGATCCACTGGCGCGCCGAGGCGGACAAGAAGCGCCGGGAGGCGGTGATCCCGATGCCGCTGCCCTTGGCGAACGAGCTGCGCCGCTTCCAGCGGCGACTCGGGACGATGAGCGGGTGGATCTTCGCGAGCCAGCACTCAGCCGACCGGCCGATGGATCGCCACCTCTTCGACAACTGGCTCAGGCGGGCCGAGAAGGCCGCAGGACTGAAGAAACTGGTCGGAGGGCTATGGCACCCTTACCGCCGCGCCTGGGCGACGGCGCGGAAACATCTGCCCATCACGGACGTCGCCGCGGCAGGGGGCTGGAAGGACACCGAGACCCTGCTCACCTGCTACCAGCAGGCGGATACGCAAACGCTCCTCGCCGTGATGGCCGAGGAGCGGAAGGTGCACGAATCTCACATCGCGACGGCGGCAAACGGGTAATCAAACAGGTAACGCCTGTCCCGTCCGCTCGCGTAAGTCGTTGCTACTACAATCGGGACGGCGGGATTTGAACCCGCGACCCCCTGAACCCCATTCAGGTGCGCTACCGGGCTGCGCTACGTCCCGTCCGCTACCGCGCTCCTACCTCCGAGCCGCAGCAGACAGTCCCGCAACCTAACCCGCGGCCCACCGCTTTTCAACGCTTCCCCGCCCCGCCCTTCCGCACCTCCACCACCACCGGCAGCACCGCCGCGAGCTCGGCCTCCCATCGCCGGCTCGCTCCGCCCGTCGCCCACTGCGACATCGTCGTGTTCTCCACGCTGGGGATCAGCGACGGGTCTCCGGGGATCGTCGCCAGCTCGGCGCCCAGGGCGTTCTTCTCGATCCGGAAGACCCGCGCCGACGTCGAGTCGAGGACGATCGCCACGGCGCCGTTCGGGCTCGTGAAGGCGTCCATCGCCCCGGGGACGCGGCGGCGGATCGCGGACCACGGCACCGTCAGGCGGTCCCACCCGGTGAGCCGCGCGGGCACGGGAAGCCGCACCACGCAGCTGCTCTCGCTCCCGCGGCCGACGTACGAGGTGTTCGCGTAGTAGCGCTCGTAGCGCCAGCGGCCGGGCGTGCGGACGATCCACGTCCCGACGTAGTCGTACGCGGTGCTGTCGTCGTTCTCCTCGCGGATGCCGCGGTTGTATTCGACGTTGCAGCGCACCGCCTCGCGCTCCCAGGCCGCGTCACCCGCGGGCACGCCCAGCGCCGGCGCGGGGTCGACCTCGTCCTCCGCCCAGCTCCTGGTGTGCATGTCCGTCAGCGGGACGCGCGCCACGGAGTCGAGGGTCGAGACGATGGTCCCGCGCGCAAAGTTGTACGAGTAGTCGGTGGTGATCCCGGCGTACATCGTCAGGATCGCCGGGCTCACGAACGTGAAGGCGTACTCCCCGGCGCGCTCCTCGTCCTCCGCGCAGAGGCTGTCGGGGGGCGTCGGCATCCGGCCGAGGGGCGCGGCCCACACGAAATGGCCGAAGCAGGCCGGATGGCCGAGCTCCTCGCCATGCATGTTCATCTCGCGCGGCGGCAGCCCCTCCGACTCGGAAGCGGTGTCCGGCACGGTCGTCGTGTCGGGATGCTCGACGCCCGGCATATCGACCCCGACGCGCCACCATCCGCTCGCCCGCGGGACGACG
Organism: Gemmatimonadaceae bacterium; assembly: GCA_013361935.1. Lineage (GTDB taxonomy): Bacteria > Gemmatimonadota > Gemmatimonadetes > Gemmatimonadales > Gemmatimonadaceae > JABFXC01. The sequence continues at coordinate 7,658 of JABFXC010000190.1, read as the reverse complement.
AGCCCCGGCCCGCGCCGCGCGACGACGCTGTCGCCGTGCACGACGATGAGCGTCGTCCTGTCCCGCTGCCCGAGCAGGAACGCCACGTCCTGCCCCCGCGCCCCAGCCGGGGCCGCCGCGCCGAGCGCGAGCAGAAGCCCGCCTATTGCCGAAATTCGTGTCAGGCGCATCATCTGAAGACAACAACCCAACCAGCAACCGGCACCCGGCACCCGGCACCCGGCACCCACCATGCCCGACCTCGACGTCATCCTCTACGGCGCCGCCGGATTCACCGGGCGGCAGACGGTCGCGTACTTCGCCGAGCACGCGCCCATCGGGCTGCGCTGGGCGATCGCCGGCCGGAGCCGCGCGCGGCTCGAGATCGCCCGCGCCGAGGCGAAGCTCGCGCCCGACGCGGTGGAGATCATCGTCGCCGACAGCGCGGACCAGCAGTCCGTGGACGCGATGGTCGCGCGCACGCGCGTGCTGCTGAGCACCGCGGGCCCGTTCGCCCGCTACGGCTCGCCGATCGTCGACGCCTGCGTCCGGCTCGGCGTGCACTACGCCGACATCACCGGAGAGACGCCGTGGATCCGCGCGATGATCGATGCGCACCACGCGCGCGCCGCCGCGAACGGGACGAAGATCGTCGTCTGCTGCGGCTTCGACTCGGTGCCCGCGGACCTCGGCACCTTCCTGCTCGCGAGGCGCGCGCACGCGATGGGGACGGGGCTCGCCGAGTCGCGCGTCTACTACCAGCTCAATGGCGGCTTCAACGGCGGCACGGTCGCCTCCGCGTTAGGCACCTACGAGAGCGCTGGCGCGCGAATGGGCGATCCTTTCCTGCTCGCGCCCGGAGCGGCGATCTCCGAGGTGCAGCGCGCGAAGAGCCGCGACGTCCGCGAGCCGCGCCACGACGCCGACGTCGACGCGTGGGTCGGCCCGTTCCTGATGGCGCCGGTGAACACCCGCGTGGTGCGCCGCAGCGCGGCGCTCTTCGCCGAGCGCGGCGCGCCGTACGGGCGGGACTTCGTTTATCAGGAATTCCAGAAGTATTCCCCGCCTTTCTCCCAGGCGAAGGCGATCGGAGGAACGCTGCTGCTCGGCCTCGTCGACGCGAGCCTGCGCGCGCCGGCCCTGCGCGGCGTGCTCGCCCGGCTCCTCCCGAAGCCGGGAAGCGGGCCGTCGGCGGAGTCGATGAATCGCGGCTGGTTCCGCTGCGACCTGGTCGGGGTCGCGGAGGACGGGCGAAGGCTGCGCGGCACGATCCATCATCGCGGCGATCCCGGCAACCGGGCGACGGTGCGCTTCCTCTGCGAGTCGGCGCTGGCGCTCGCGCTCGACGGCGACTCGCTCCCCGCCGGCGGGGGCGTGCTCACCCCGGCGACCGCGTTAGGCGAGGTGGTCGTGCGGAGGTTGAGGGATGCGGGGGTGGAGATGAAGGTGGAGGGGGCGTGAGCTCGGGTCGACTGGCTTGGTCGCGGGTCGCGTCGGGGCTTCCGCGAGGGCGAGATCGCGCGGTTCAAGGGGGAGGACACCGAGGCTCCGAGGCGCCGAGGCTCCGAGAATCACGACCGAGCGGGGATCTCCGCGCCCCCGTTCGGTGGTACCGGGAGCCTCATCGGAGTTCTCGGTGGCTCGGTGCTCTCATTCGAACAAAAACGCGCGATACTCGAATGGCCTATGGCCCTGACGCGACCCGCGACGCGACGCGACGCGACCGCCTCCTCCCTCTGGCCCCCTCGCGCCTCGAGGTTAGCTTCTCCCGGACTCTCACCCTGGGTACGGAGGACCGATGAGCTTCACTCTCCCCGCTCGCGTCGGACGAGCCGCGGTTGGTCTCACCTCGCTCGCCCTCGTCGCGGCCGCCGGATGCGCGTCGTCGGGGACGATGGCGGCCACGGGCGGGAGGAGCGCGCCGAGCATCACCCGCGCGCCCTTCGGCACCACGCGCGAGGGGACGCCCGTCGAGATCTTCACCCTCACCAACCGCCACGGGATCGAGATGCGTGCCACCAACTACGGTGGGCTCATCGTTTCCCTGAAGACCGCCGACCGGTCGGGCCGCTTCGACGACATCGTCCTCGGCTACGACAGCCTCGCCGGCTATCTCCGCGACACCCCGTACTTCGGCGCGATCGTCGGACGCTACGGGAATCGCATCGCGAAGGGCACCTTCACCCTCGACGGGCAGACGTACAAGCTCGCGATCAACAACGGCCCCAACTCGCTGCACGGCGGGCTGCGCGGCTTCGACAAGGTCGTCTGGACACCGGAGACCTTCCAGACCGCGAGCGGCGTCGGGCTCAAGCTCACCTACACGAGCGCGGACATGGAGGAGGGCTACCCGGGCGCGCTCACGGCGACCGTCACCTACACCCTCAACGACCGCGACGAGCTGGTCGTCGAGTACCGGGCGACGACGACGAAGGCGACGCCGGTGAACCTCACCCAGCACAGCTACTGGAACCTCGCCGGCTCGGCGAGCCGCGACATCCTCGGCCACGTGCTGACCATCGACGCCGACGCGATCACGCCGGTGGACTCGACCCTGATCCCGACGGGCGAGCTGATGCCGGTGAGCGGGACGCCCTTCGACTTCCGGACGCCGACCGCGATCGGCGCGCGCGTCGACCAGCGGCAGAACCAGCAGATCCGCTTCGGCGGGGGCTACGACCACAACTTCGTCCTCAACCGCCGCGACCCGAGCGCCGACTCGATGGCCCACGCGGTGCGCGTCGTCGAGCCGACGTCCGGCCGCACGATGGACATCTGGACGATGGAGCCCGGCGTGCAGTTCTACTCGGGCAACTTCCTCGACGGCTCGATCACGGGAAAGGACGGCGCGGTCTACCACTACCGCTACGGCCTCGCCCTCGAGACGCAGCATTTCCCGGATTCGCCGAACCACCCGAACTTCCCGAGCACGATCCTGCGGCCGGGCGACACCTACCACACGCGGACGGTGTTCGCGTTCGGGGTACAGCGTTAAGCATTACCGGATTGGCATCGGACCGCTCCGAGTGCGTTTCCGAGCTCCGCGTTGGCGGCCCGGGATTTCAGCTGCTCTTCGAGCTTCTCCGGTAACGGCTGTTCGACACGAAGGCCACGAAGGTTCACGAAGATGTTGCTCAGGCAACCTTCGTGGTCCTTCGTGGCCTTCGTGTTTCAATCAGAAGCGAACATCAGGCTCGTTGCGGTGCGGAGCCCTCGTGTCGCATGGAGCGTTCCGATGCCAACCCCGCCGAGCCGCAGGGCGCGAAAGCCTCAAGGCGCCGGACGCGGCGGCTTCGCGAGCTCCCGGTCCCGGGCTTCCTCCGCCGCCAGCGAAATGGCGCGGTGCACGCCGCGTCTCGCGAGCCAGAGGAAGAGGAGCCCGAACACCACCATCACGATCCCCCACCACAGGTCGATGTTCATCCCCAGCGACCGCTCCCAGTGCGCCGGGTCGTTGTGGCGGAGGGCGCCGTAGGCGACGAGGATGAGGCCGAGGGCCGTGAAGAGGCCGCCGATCGGCTTCCGGACGTCAGATGCCATCACCGTGCTCATGGTCGGCTCCTCAGCGGAAGATGATGTTGAGAACGACCGTCAGCAGGAGGACGATCACGCCTAACGTCACCGGGCGGTGCCAGAAGCGATGCTCGGAGTCGTCCTGGCGCGGGGTGAGCGAGTAGACGAGACCGCGCAGCCCCTCCTCCGCGTGCGGGCGGGTGATCATGCTGACGACGATCGTCACGACGAAGCAGGTCGTCCAGGCGGCGATCGCCGTCCAGAAGGTCTGCGCGAGCTCGCTCGGGAAGGTGTGCATCACGCCGAGGTAGCCGCCCTTCACCCCGGGGGTCGAGCCGGCGGGGAGCGAGAGCCCGTGGTGCACCGCGGCGCCGATCGTGCCCGAGAGGAGGCCCCAGAATGCGCCGTGCCCCGTCGTCCGCTTCCAGAACATCCCGAGGAGGAAGGTCGCGAAGAGCGGTGCGTTGACGAAGGCGAAGACGAGCTGCAGGAGGTCCATGATGTTGTTGAACGCTCCCGCCACGTACGCCGCCGCGATCGAGAGGACGATCCCGCCCACCGTCGCCGCGCGTCCCATCCACAGGTAGTGCTCGTCCGACGCGCCGCGCCGGATGTGCGTCTGGTAGATGTCGTACGTCCACACCGTGTTGAACGCGGTCACGTTCCCCGCCATCCCCGACATGAACGACGCGAGCAGCGCCGTGAGGCCGAGGCCGAGCATCCCCGAGGGGAAGAGGTGGATGAGCATCATCGGTGTCGCGAGGTCGAAGTCGAGCACCGCGCGGCCGGCGTTGTCGAGCACGGGCGCGCCGCCCGCCGACATCTTCGCCGGGATGATTCCCATCCCACCCGACACGCCCTTCATGCTCAGCACGAGGGCGATCATCCCGGGGAGGATGACGAGGAATGGGAAGAACATCTTCGGGAGCGCGGCGATGAGCGGGGTGCGCCGCGCCGCGGTCATCGAGTCGGCGGCCATCGCCCGCTGCACGACGAGGAAGTCGGTGCACCAGTAGCCGAAGGAGAGCACGAAGCCCAGCCCCATCACGAGGCCGAACCACTCCACGCCTATGGGGTTCGTCGCCGCGTCGGTCATCCCCTGCCAGGCGTGCGTCAGCGACCCCGAAGGCAGCCCGCGCTGCACCGCCGCCTCGGCGAGCCGCGCCTGCAGCCCGTCCCATCCGCCGACCGACTTGAGCCCGAGAAAGACCAGCGGGATGAAGCCGAAGACGATGAGGAAGAACTGCAGCACCTCGTTGTAGATCGCGCTCGTCAGCCCCCCGAAGAGCACGTAGGCGAGGACGATCACCGCGCTCACCAGGACGCTGACGTTGAAGCTCCAGCCGAGCAGCAGGTGGAAGAGCTTCCCCATCGCGTACATCGAGATCCCCGAGGAGAAGATCGTCATCACCGCGAAGGAGAAGGCGTTGAGCGTGCGCGTCTTCTCGTCGAAGCGGAGGCGGAGATACTCGGGGACGGATCGCGCGCGCGAGCCGTAGTAGAAGGGCATCATGAAAATGCCGACGAACACCATCGCGGGGATCGCGCCCACCCAGTAGAAGTGGTTCGTCGCGATCCCGTACTTGGCGCCCGAGGCGCCCATCCCGATGACCTCCTGCGCGCCGAGGTTCGCCGAGATGAAGGCGAGTCCCGTCACCCACGCGGGAAGCGAGCGGCCGGCGATGAGGAACTCGCCGCTCGTCGTCATCCGTCGCCGCAGCATCCAGCCGACCCCCAGCACGGCGGCGAAGTACACCGCCATGATCAGATAGTCGATCGGCGTGAGTGTGGTGAGCGGAGTGGTGTCCATGAGCTATCCCCAGTGGAAGGTGACCGCAGCCCCGGTGCCGCGCGACGCCGCCAACCTACCGCCTGCGAGCGCTCTCTGCCAGCACCAAGGGAGGGGGATCCCCCCTACCTCACCACCGGACACCCCGCGGCCATCGCGACAGGCTGCCCGTTCGCGCTCGTGAAGGTCAAGCGCGCGCTCTGCGTTGCCGCCGAGCTGTTGCCCACGAAGACGGTGAACGTTCCCGGCTCGACGACGCGCCGCATCCCCGCGTCGTGGAACGCGAGATCGCGCGCGTCGATCGCGAAGTCGACGACGCGGCTCTCGCCGGGCGCCAGCGTCACGCGCTGGAAGCCGCGCAGTTCGCGCACCGGGCGCGTCGCGCTGGACACGTCGTCGCGGAGGTAGAGCTGCACCACCTCCGTCCCGACCATCCGCCCGGAGTTCGTGACGCTCACGCGGACGTGCAGCGTGTCGCCCGCGCCCATCGTCGCCGCGCCGAGCTGCGGCGCGCCGATGGTGAAGGTCGTGTAGCTCAGTCCGTGTCCGAAGACGTAGAGCGGCGTATAGGAGACGTCGAGGTAGCGCGAGACGTACTTGTCCCTGTCGTTCGGCGGGCGGCCGGTGTTCTTGTGCGCGTAGTAGATCGGCTCCTGCCCGGTCACGCGCGGGAAGGTCACCGGGAGCTTGCCGCTCGGGTTGTAGTCGCCGAAGATCACGTCGGCGACGGCGTTGCCGTGCTCGACGCCGAGGAACCAGCTCTCGACGATGGCCGGGCTGACGTCGTTCAGCTCCTGCATCGCGAGGGGACGCCCGTTCATGAGCACGACGACCGTCGGGGCGCTCGTCGCCGCGCGCACGGCGCGGACGAGCTTCATCTGCGCGCCCGGGACGTCGATGGTCGCGCGGCTGCTCGCCTCGGCGCTCATGTCCGGCACCTCGCCGACGACGAGAATCACGGCATCGGCGCGCCTGGCCGCGGCGACCGCATCGGCGATGCCCGTCGTGTCGCTCGTGACCGACGCGCCGCGCGAGAAGACGACGTTCGCGCCGGGGAGCGCCGCCCTGATCCCGGCGAGCACGGAGACCGCGTCCTCATGGCGCGCCTGCCCCGTCCAGTTGCCGAGCGCGGCGCTGGCGTCCTCGGCGAGCGCGCCGATGACCGCGACGGTCTTCACGTCCTTGCGCAGCGGGAGCACGCCGCCGTCGTTCTTGAGGAGGACGATGGACTCGCGCGCCGCCTCGCGCGCGAGCGCGCGCGAGGCCGGCGTGAGCATCGCGCTCGCCTCGCCCTGCACCGTCGCGCCATGATACGGATCGCGGAAGAGCCCGAGCCGGTACTTCATGCGGAGGACGCGGCGCACGGCCTCGTCGAGCGTCGCCTGCGAGACGCGGCCCGAGCGGACGAGCGCGGGCAGCGCGTGGCGATAGCTCTCGCTCACCATGTCCATGTCGACGCCAGCATTGATCGCGGCGGCCGCGATGTCGGCGGTGTCGGCGCCGATGCCGTGGTTGAGGAGCTCGCCGATCCCCGTCCAGTCGCTGACGACCAGTCCGTCGAACCCCCATTCGCGGCGGAGGATCTGCGTCGTGAGCAGCGGGTTCGCGTGCGCGGGGATCCCGGCGATCTCGTTGAAGCTCGACATCACCGACGCCGTGCCCGCGCACACGGCCGCGTGGAAGGGCGGGAGGTAGACCTCGCGCAGCGTGCGCTCGGAGATGTCGGCGACGTTGTAGTCGCGCCCCGCCTCGGCGGCGCCGTACGCGGCGAAGTGCTTGACCGTCGCGGCGAGCGAGGTGCGGTCGGCGAGCGAGCTCCCCTGGAAGCCGCGGACGCGTGCGTCGGCGAAGGCGCTGCCGAGGTACGGGTCCTCGCCCGCGCCCTCGACGATGCGGCCCCAGCGCGCGTCGCGGGCGATGTCGACCATCGGCGCGAAGGTCCAGTGCAGCCCCGCGGCGCTCGCCTCCATCGCCGCGACCGCCGCGGTCCGGCGCGCGAGCGCCGGGTCCCAGCTCGCCGCCTCGCCTAACGGTACCGGAAACTCGGTGCGATAGCCGTGGATCACGTCGAGCCCGAAGACGATCGGGATGTGCAGCCGCGACTGCTCGACGGCGACGCGCTGGATCTTCGAGATCGAGTCGACGCCGATGACGTTGAAGAGCGAGCCGATCTCGCCGCGCCTGAGCATCTCGACGCCGGCGACGTTCCCGCCAGGACCGGTCGCGGCGAGCCCGGAGAGCTGGTTGAGCTGCCCCACCTTCTCCTCGAGCGTCATGAGGGCGAGGAGCGAGTCGACGAAGCGATCCTCACCGGCGCCGCGCAACGCGTGCGTCGCCAGCGCGGCGGCCGTGGTGGCCGTGCCGGTCCGCCGGGGGG
>JABFXC010000165.1 GCA_013361935.1 Gemmatimonadaceae bacterium | reverse complement strand
GGCGATCGCCGCGATTCGCGCGCCCCCGGGCGGAGCAGCGACCGTCGTCAGCGACGGCAGCCGCCGCTCGAGCCACTGGATCTCGATCGCCCCCCGCCGGAAGTCGGCGTCCTCCATCACCCGCAGATGGAAGTCGCGTGAGCTGTCGATCCCTTCGATGGTCAGCTCGAGGAGCGCGCGGTGCATCCGCGCGATCGCCGCATCGCGCGACTCCGCCCAGACGATGAGCTTCGCGAGCATGGGATCGTAGAACAGTCCGACCTCGCTTCCCGTCTCGACGCCGCCGTCCCAGCGGACGCCGGGACCGCCGGGCACGTGCAGATACGAGATCCGCCCCGTCGACGGGAGGAAGCCGTTCGCCGGATCTTCGCTGGTGATCCGGCACTCGATCGCCCAGCCGCGCGGCACGATCTCCTCCTGCCTGAACGGAAGCTTCTCCCCGCTGGCGATGCGCAGCTGCCACTTCACGATGTCGATTCCCGTCACCAGCTCGGTGACCGGATGCTCGACCTGCACGCGCGTGTTCATCTCGAGGAAGTAGAAGCTCCCGTCGCGATCGAGCAGGAACTCGCAGGTGCCCGCGTTCACGTAGCCGGCCGCCTTCGCGAAGCGCACCGCCGCCTCGCCCATCTCGCGGCGCAGCTCCGGGCTCACGGCGACGCTCGGCGCTTCCTCGATCATCTTCTGGTGCCGGCGCTGCACGGAGCACTCGCGCTCTCCGAGCGAGAGCATGGTGCCGTGCGCGTCGCCGAGCACCTGGATCTCGACGTGGCGCGGCCCCTCGACGTACTTCTCGACGTACACCGCGTCGTCGCCGAAGGCGTTCTTCGCCTCGCGGCGCGCGGCCTCGAGCGCCGACGCGAGCTCCTTCTCCTCGCGCACGACGCGCATCCCCTTTCCGCCCCCGCCGGCCGCCGCCTTCAGCAGCACCGGCAGCCCGAAGCGCCGCGCGACCACCGCGGCTTCCGTGGCGTCGCGCAGCGCTTCGGTCGTCCCCGGGACGACGGGCACGTTCGCCGAGATGGCGAGCTGCCGCGCTGCCGTCTTGCTTCCCGTCGCCGCGATCGCCTCCGCCGGCGGGCCGACGAAGACGAGTCCCGCGTCGCGCACGGCGCGCGCGAACCACTCGCGCTCGGAGAGGAAACCGTACCCCGGATGGATCGCCTCCGCCCCCGTGCGCTTCGCCGCCTCGATGATCCGCTCGCCCTTCAGGTAGCTCTCGCTCGACGGAGGGGGACCGATGAGCACCGCCTCGTCGGCCTCGCGCACGTGCGGCGCTCGGGCGTCCGCCTCGCTGTACACCGCGACGGTACGCACGCCCAGCTCCTGGCAGGCGCGGATGACGCGAAGGGCGATCTCGCCCCGATTGGCGATGAGAACCTTGGAGAACATCGAAGTCCGGCCGTTAGGCGTTCCCGGTGAGCGAGCAGGGTCGAGTTGGCGGCTGCCGAGACCTGATACCTGACCCCTGACCCCTAAAGAGGAATGTTGCCGTGCTTCTTCGGCGGATTGCGATCGCGCTTCGTGCGCAGGGTGTCGAGCGCCTCGATCAGCCGCGGACGCGTGTCCCGCGGATCGATGATGTCGTCGACGTAGCCGCGCGCCGCGGCGACGTAGGGGTTCGCGAACTTCTCCGTGTACTCGCTCACCCGCTCGTCCATCGCCGCCCGCGGATCGTCGGCCTCGGCGATCTCCCTGCGGAAGAGGATCTCCACCGCGCCCTTCGGCCCCATCACCGCGATCTCGGCCGTCGGCCAGGCGACATTGTAGTCGCCGCGGATGTGCTTCGAGGACATCACGTCGTACGCCCCGCCGTACGCCTTGCGCGTGATCACCGTCAGCTTGGGGACCGTCGCCTCGCAGTAGGCGAAGAGCAGCTTCGCGCCGTGCTTGATGATCCCGCCGTGCTCCTGGCTCACTCCGGGAAGAAATCCGGGCACGTCCTCGAACGTCACGATAGGGATGTTGAAGGCGTCGCAGAAGCGGATGAACCGCGCCGCCTTCATCGACGAGCCGATGTCGAGCACCCCGGCGAGCACCGCCGGCTGATTCGCGACGATCCCGACGCTGTGGCCGCCCAGGTGCGCGAAGCCGCAGAGGATGTTCGGCGCGTAGTCCTTCTGCACCTCGTACATCTCCCCGTCGTCCACGACGCGCCGGATGACCTCGTGCATGTCGTAGGGCTTGTTCGGATTGTCGGGGACGACGTCGAGCAGGCCCTCGTCGCGCCGGTCGCGCGGATCGCTCCCCGCGCCGCGCGGCGGGTCGTCGACGTTGTTCTGCGGGATGAAGCGGAACAGCTCGCGGATCGCCTGCAGGCAGGCGAGCTCGGAGTCGTGGGTGAAGTGCGAGACCCCGGAGGTCGCGCCATGCGCATCGGCGCCCCCCAGCTCGTCCATCGACACGTCCTCGTGGGTCACCGTCTTCACGACGTTCGGGCCGGTGACGAACATGTACGACGAGCCGCGCACCATGTACACGAAGTCGGTGATCGCGGGGGAGTACACGGCGCCGCCCGCGCACGGGCCGAGGATGGCCGAGATCTGCGGCACCACACCGGAGGCCAGCGTGTTGCGGAGGAAGATCTCCGCGTAGCCGCCGAGCGAGACCACGCCTTCCTGGATGCGCGCGCCACCGGAGTCGTTGAGGCCGATCACCGGCGCGCCGTTGCGCACGGCGAGATCCATCACCTTGCAGATCTTCTCGGCGAAGGCCTCCGAGAGCGAGCCGCCGAAGACGGTGAAGTCCTGCGAGAAGACGTAGACCAGGCGCCCGTCGATGCGGCCATGGCCGGTGATGACTCCGTCGCCGAAATACTTCTGCTGGTCGAGGCCGAAGTCGGTGGACCGGTGCACGACGAAGCGATCCAGCTCGACGAAGCTCCCTTCGTCGAGCAGGACGTCGAGGCGCTCGCGCGCCGAGAGCTTGCCCTTGTCGTGCTGCGCCTTCAGCCGCGCCGCTCCGCCTCCGAGCTCGGACTCGGCGCGCCGGCGCCCGAGGAGCTCGAGTTTCTCGCGCATGGACATGGCGAACAAAGCTAGCGGGCGGCGCGGCTTGCGGGAGGATTGCCCCCGTGCCACATTCGCCGTCACCATACCGCAGGCGAACCAGCTCCTTACACCGCGTTCGGGCGCTCGCGTCCTCCGACGGGCCTTGCCTCCCCGCGCGCTTCGAGAAGGTCGAAGCGCGCCGGATCCGGCGTTTCAGGGCCTTCCACGCATCGCGGCTCGAACATCATCACGTGCGGCGAGCGGAACATCGGCGCTCGGCTCTCCGCCAACCAGCAACCCGGTACACCAGATGAGAACATTCAGAGTGCTGATGGTGTCGTTGGGCGTGTCGCTCTTCGCTGCGCAGGCAGGCGCGCAGCAGAAGACGGTGACGGGCCGCATCACGAGCGAAGAGGGCGTCCCCGTCTCCGACGTGACGGTCATCATCAAGGGCACGAATCTCGGCACGACCAGCAATACCGAGGGCCGGTACTACATCCGTACCGAGCCAGGGCAGGTCCTCCAGTTCAGGCTCATCGGCTTCGGGCCGGAGGAGCGCACCGTCGGCACGGCCGACGTCATCAACGTGCAGCTCAAGCGCGTCGCCACGAAGCTCGACGAGGTCGTGACCACCGCGCTCGGACAGACCGAAGCGATCCGCGCCATCGGGACCGCGCAGCAGACCGTGCGCGGCGCGGACATCGCGCAGTCGCAGCGCAGCAACTTCGTGAACGCGCTGCAGGGTCGCGTCGCGGGCGTCCAGGTCACCAGCTCGTCGGGTGTGCCCGGCGCTTCGACCTCGATCACCATCCGCGGCACGAGCTCGATCAGCAGCAGCAACCAGCCGCTGTTCATCATCGACGGCCTGCCGATGGACAACAAGACGCTGAACACCGGCGTCCTCGCGTCCGACGCGCCCGGGTCGCAGACCGCGTTCAGCAATCGCGGCGTCGACTTCACCAATCGCGCGGTCGACATCAACCCGGATGACATCGAGACGCTCACGGTCCTCAAGGGCCCCGAGGCGTCGGCGCTCTACGGCATCGACGCCGCGAACGGCGCCATCGTCATCACGACGAAGCGCGGCCGGGTCGGCGGCGGGGTCGAATACAACAACGCCTTCAGCATCGCCGCCCCGCGCGGGCAGCCGGACCTGCAGCGCGTGTACGGGCCGAGCGCCGTCGGGAGCACGAGCTTCCTCTACTTCGGAGCGCCGTATCCGGACAACACCCGCTTCTACGACAACATCGACGGGTTCTTCCGGACCGCGCTGACGCAGAAGCACAACCTCTCCTTCAGCGGCGCGGCGACCGACAACAAGATCAACTATCGCATCTCCTCGGGCCTCACGCGTGAGGAAGGCGTGATCCCGAACGCCCAGCTCAATCGCGTCAACCTGACCGGGGCGTCGGGGGTGCAGGTGCTGCAGTGGCTGCGCGCCGACCTGACGATGAACTACGCCTACACCACCAACAGCCAGGCGCTCAAGGGCGAGAACGGTCCGCTCATCGGCCTCATGGTGTGGCCGCAGACCAACAACGCCAAGGACTATCTCAGCCCGGCCGGCACCCGCATCCGGGCGACGACGCTCGGCCTCGCCTCCGAGGTGGACAACCCGTACTTCAGCGTCAACAAGAACCACAACAATACCAAGAACAACCGCCTCATCACCAACCTCGGTCTGCTCGCCACGCCCTTCTCGTGGGGCAACCTGAAGGCGAACGTCGGAACGGATACCTACACGAACGAGACCGAGATTCTCCGCCATCCGGAGAGCGCGCTCGGCTACTCGAACAACGGCATCCTCGACCTCGCCAACGACATCACGCGGAGCATCAACGCGCAGACGCTCCTGAACCTCAACGAGCGCGCGCTCATCAGCGGGATCTCGCTGAGCGGCTTCCTCGGCACCGGGATGTCGGACTACAAGTCGACCACCGACGCGATGAAGGGTCAGGACTTCCTCGACCCGAACTTCGTCTCGGTGAACAACACGACGCTGCGCCTGCCGCGCACGACGATGTATCAGCGCCGGCTGCTCAGCGCCTTCGGCAGCGCGACGGCCAGCTACAACAACTACCTGTACGTGACGGTCACGGGGCGTAACGACTGGACGTCGACGATCCCGCGCCCGCGCAACTCCTTCTTCTATCCCTCGATCTCCTCGAGCTTCGTCTTCACCGACGCCTTCCCGGCGCTCGCGAAGTACGTGACCTCCGGCAAGCTGCGCGCGGCGTACGCAGAGGTGGGCAAGGACGCCAAGCCCTATGCGGACCGCCCGGCGCTCGAGTTCAAGACGACGTCGTTCGGCGGGTTCGGATACGGCTTCACGGGACCGAACCCCGACCTCAAGCCGGAGTTCGCGCGGTCGTACGAGTTCGGCACGGAGCTGAGCTTCCTGCACGACCGGCTCGGCGTCGACGCGACGGTCTACCGGAAGCAGACGAAGGACCAGATCGTCAACGACATCCGCGGCAGCTATGGCACGGGCTTCATCCTCTTCAACCTCAACGGCGCCGTCACCCGCAACACGGGTCTCGAGCTGACCGTCCGCGGGACCCCGTTCAGCAGCTCGGCCTTCTCCTGGGACGTGCTCGCGAACTTCGACCGCTCGCGCGGCAAGGTCATCTCCCTGCCCCGCAATCTCCCCGAGTCGTACGTCTCCGACACGTGGCTCTTCGGCAACGTCCGCAACGGCAACATGCCGGGACTGTCCACGGAGTCGCTCACCGGCTGGTTCTACCTGCGAAACAAACAGGGCCAGCTGCTCATCGATCCGACGACGGGACTTCCGCTCCGGTCGAGCACCTTCATCGATCGCGGCTACGATCGTCATCCCGACTTCACGCTCGGCCTGACGAACACCTTCCGCTACAACAAGCTCTCGCTGAACGTCCTCCTCGACTTCCGGAAGGGCGGCGACGTGTACAACGCCACCGATCAGTACCTCACGGCGCGCGGGCTGAGCATGCGGACGCTCGATCGCAACACGCCGCGCGTCATCCCCGGCGTGATTCGCGACGGCAACGAGAACACCGCCAATCCGACGGTCAACAACATCGTCGTCATCCCCTCGCAGCAGACGAACTACTACACGGGGATCAGCGAGGAGCTGTTCATCGAGAAGGACATCAACTGGGTCCGACTCAAGGACATCACCATGTCCTACCAGCTCCCCGACCGCTACGTGAAGAACGCGAGCGTGTTCGTCACGGGGACCGATCTCTTCCTGATCACGAACTACACGGGGCTCGATCCGATCGTGAACGGCAACACCGCGGCGGTCGGTGGCTCCGGAGGTGCCGGCATCGACTTCGGCAACTTCCCGACGCCCCGCACCTTCGCGTTCGGCATGCGCCTCGGCCTCTGAGCCGAGCGCGAACCGGACATGACGCGGACACCTGACTCATACCGCTCACTGAGACCATCGATGAAGAGACGATATATCGCGGTCCTCGCCGGCTGCCTCGCCGCGTTCGCGGCGTGCAGCGACTGGCTGGACGTGAACACGAACCCGAACGGCCCGCAGAGCGTCTCGGCCAATCTGTACCTGCCGCCGATGCTCCACTGGATGGCGACCTCGCCCCAGTACGACGGCCGCTTCGTCGGACGCTACACGCAGGAATGGACGCTCCCCGGCACCAGCCTGTCCACGTGGGATCGCATGGGGTATGACCCGGGGAGTGACAACGGCGGCCAGCAGTGGCGCGACGTGTACTGGTCGCTCGGCCAGAACCTCGTCGACATGAACCGGAAGGCGGAGGCGGAGCAGCGCTGGGACCTGCTCGGCGTCGGCGAGATCCTCAAGGGCTGGGGGTGGATGGTGCTCACCGACCTCCACGGCCCGATCATCATCAAGGAGGCGTTCGATCAGACGCGGACGAGCTTCGACTACGACACGGAGAAGCTCGGCTACGACGAGAGCCAGCGTCTGTTCAACGAGGCGATCAAGAACCTCAAGCGTACCGACGGCGCGGTCGACCAGGCGTTCCTCGCCCGCGGCGATCACGTCTACAACGGCGACCGCGCGAAGTGGCTCAAGTTCGCCTACGGCATCCTGGCGATCAACCTGAACCACTTCACCGACCGCCCGGGCTACAACCCCGACTCCGTCATCAAGCTCGTCGACCTCTCGTTCACGAGCAATGCTGACGACGCGTTGATGACGTACCCGGGGACGAACAACGACGACACGAACTTCTGGGGACGCACGCGCAACAACCTCACCAACTACCGGCAGACGCAGTTCGTTGTCAGCCTGTTGGACGGCACCGATTTCGGCGTCGTCGATCCGCGGCTGAGCCGGATGCTCGTCCTCGACTCCGCGGGAACGACCTACCGCGGGCTGGATCCGAACGTGGTCGGTTTCGGCGCGCTCACGGTTGCGCAGCGGCCGATGAACTTCTACGGGTTCCCGAGCACCGGCGGCGTCGGCGTCCCGGGTCGGTACCTCTTCAGCGACCACGCGAAGATCCCGATCATGACGTACGCGCAGCTCCAGTTCGTGAAGGCGGAGGCCGCGTATAGGAAGGGTGACAAGGTCACCGCGCTCGCTGCGTACACGAAGGGCATCTCCGCGCACATCGATTTCGTGAATGCGCGGAACTCGGACGACAATCAGGGCATCCCCCAGATCTCGGCCACGGAGAAGGCGGCGTTCCTCGCGAACACGAGCATCGTCCCGACCGACCCGAATGCGCTCACGCTGACGCAGATCATGTCGCAGAAGTACATCGCGCAGTGGGGCTGGGGGCACAACGAGCTGTGGATGGACATGCGCCGCTTCCACTACACGGATGCCGACCCGGTTACCGGCCAGCAGGTGTACCCCGGCTTCAAGATCCCGACGACGCTGTATGTCGACAACCAGGGCAAGCCGGTCTATCGCATCCGTCCGCGCTACAACTCCGAGTACGTCTGGAACCAGGCCGGACTGAAGGCCATCGGCGGCCTCGATCCCGACTATCACACGAAGCTTCTCTGGATCCTCGACCCCAGCCAGCCATGAAGAACCATTACGCAGCTGCAGTTCTGCTCTGCGCCGGCGCGCTCGTCGGCTGCGGCGACAAGGTCGATCCGATCGGCCCCGTCCGCGGCCCACAGCCGACGTCGGCGGTGAAGTACTTCAACTTCTCGGTCGGCGCGCCGGGCGTGAACTTCTACGCCAACGACACCAAGGTGACGGCGATCAGCTCATCCACCGGCGTGGAATCCACCACCGGCACGACGTACGGCAACGCCGGCGCCGGTGCGCTGTACACCGCGATCGCTCCCGGCCAGTACACCTTCACCGGGCGGATCGCGGCAGCGACCGACAAGGGTCTCACGATCGCCTCGACCGCGCAGAACATCGCCGATGGGAAGAGGTACTCCTTCTACCAGAGCGGGATCTACAACGCGACGACGAAGACGACGGACTCCTTCATCGTCGAGGACAACTGGACGATCCCCACGGACACGATGGCGCACGTGCGCTTCGTGAACGCGATCTCCAACGCGCCGAACGCGATCCAGCTCGTGATCAAGAGCCAGTCAACCGGCTCGACGGAGATCACGATCGGCGGCCCGACGGCGTACAAGTCCGCGACCGATTTCGTGGCGGTGCCGGGGAGCGTGTACGACCTGTACGCTCGCTATCCCGGCTCGGCGACGAACGTTTTCACCCGCACGAGCATCTCGCTCCTGGGGCGCCGCGTGGCAACCATCACCGCGCGCGGCGACGCGACGTCGTCGGCGACAGCCACCAAGCCGACGTTCGACATCACGATCAACTACTGACCTGGCAGCAACACGAAGCCCCCGGCCGACTCGGCCGGGGGCTTCGTGTTTTCTGGCGGGAAGCGGATCGCGTCAGACGCGCCCCTCTTCCTCCTCCATCGGGATGATTTTCGACGGCGTCTCCGGGCGCGGGGGCTGCTCCGCGGGGATGTTGGTCACCGTCAGCACGATCCGGCGGTGAATCGGATCCACCTCCAGCACGCGCATGTCGAAGTTCATTCCCTCGTACGCGACGTCGGCCGGGCTCGTGATCGCCTTGGTCGTCGGCAGCTGCGAGATCGGGACGAAGCCCTCGATGTCGTTGCCGATGTCCACGACCACGCCCTTGTCCATCAGGCGGACGACCTTGCCCGAGAGCTCGGTGCCCACCGGGTAGGTCTCGCCGATGCGGAGCCACGGATCCTCCTCCGCCTGCTTCAGGCCGAGGCTGATGCGCTTGTTGTCGCTGTCGATGTTCAGGATGACGACGTCCACCGCGTCACCCTTCTTCACCACTTCCGACGGGTGCTGCACGCGCTTGGTCCAGCTCATGTCGGAGATGTGGATGAGACCATCGATCCCCGGCTCGATCTCGACGAAGGCGCCGAAGCTCGTGAGGTTGCGGACCTTCCCGTTGATGCGCGTGCCGACCGGGTACTTCAGCGGCAGCACCATCCACGGATCCTGCTCCGTCTGCTTCATGCCGAGCGAGATCTTCTCCTCGTTCGGATCGACCTTGAGCACCACCGCCTCGATCGCCTCGCCGATCGACACCAGCTTGGACGGGTGCCGGACGTTGCGCGTCCAGCTCATCTCGCTGATGTGGACGAGCCCCTCGATGCCCGGCTCGAGCTCGATGAAGGCGCCGTAGTTCGTGATGCTGACGACCTTCCCCTGGACGCGCGTGCCGACCGGATACTTCTCGGCGACGTCCTTCCACGGGTAGCTCTGGAGCTGCTTGAGGCCGAGCGAGATGCGCTCGCGCTCCCAGTCGATGTCGAGCACCTTGACCTCGAGCTCCGCGCCGATCTGCACGAGCTCGGACGGGTGCGAGATCCGGCCCCACGACATGTCGGTGATGTGGAGGAGTCCATCCACGCCGCCGAGGTCGATGAACGCGCCGAAGTCGGTGATGTTCTTGACCACGCCCTTGCGGACCTGATCCTTCGCCAGGTCCTTCATCAGCTTCTCACGCTTGCCGGCGCGCTCCTGCTCGAGGATCACGCGGCGCGAGACGACGATGTTCCGCCGGCGCTTGTTGAGCTTGATGATCTTGAACTCGTACTTCTGCCCGAGCAGCTCGTCGATGTTCGGCACGCGGCGCAGGGCGATCTGCGAGCCGGGGAGGAACGCGTCGACGCCCATGAGGTCGACGACCACACCGCCCTTGATCTTCTTGACGAGGGTGCCCTCGACGGGCTGATCGCTCTCGTAGGCGACACGGATGCGCTCCCACACGCGCATGAAGTCCGCCTTCTTCTTCGAGAGGACGACCGAGCCTTCCTGGTCCTCGAGGTGCTCGAGCAGGACCTCGACCTCGTCGCCGATCTTGAGGTCGGGGTGGTCCTTGAACTCCTCGAGCGGGATCGTGCCCTCGGACTTGAAGCCGATGTCGAGCACGACCATGTTGTCGCGGATCTCCAGGACGCGCGACTTCACGATCTCGCCCTCGTCGATGGACGCGAGCGTGCCGTTGTACAACTCCATCATCCGATCGTATTCGTCGGACGAGTAGTCGTCTTCGTCGTACAGCTCGGGGCGGCGGTTGATGAGCGGGCGGAGCTGCGCGCGCTGCGCGTCGCGCTTCTCGCGCTGCAGGTCACGCTTGGCCTGCGTCATCGTGCCGCCGGTTGAAGTGGTGGTCTCGAGTTCGGGCATACCCAGCAGGGATCTCCTGATGCGCGGAGGTGACCTCGCCGCGCCGAGGCAGAAATGGCGTCGTGCCGCACCCGCATGGGGTGGGTCGACGGGTTGGACCGCCCGACGGACGGGCGGCGGGAACCTTTGAACCTAGCGAGAACCTGCTTCGCCGTCAACGGGCGAAGTCGCGCCGCGACGGGAGGTTACGCCGCGAGCGAGCGCGACGATCCGATCCACCTGCTCGCTCTGCGTGAGATACGTCGTATCGATGAGCACGGCGTCCCGCGCCTGCACCGTCTGCGTCGCGTCGCGCGCGTCGCGCTGCACCAGACGCTCGGTCTCCTCGGCGATCTCGGCGTCCGTCGGCCGGCGCGAGAGCCGCTGCACCAGCCGGCGTTTCGCCCGCTCCCACGGATCGGCGACGAGGAAGATCTTGAGCTGGGCCTCGGGGAACACCACCGTCCCGATGTCGCGCCCGTCCACCACGACGTCGTGGCCCTCGGCCACCCGCCGCACCTCGGCGTTCACCCACTCGCGAACGCTCTGCATGCGCGCGACGCGCGAGACCTCGCGCGTCACCTCCCCGCCGCGGATCTCCCCCTCGGCGGTCTCGCCGCGGATGAGCGGGAGGAAGCCGCGCTCCGTCGGACGGAGGGAGACCTGCCGGGCGACCGCGAGCACCGACGGCTCCGACCACTCCTCGGGCTGGCCGCCGGCGCGCAGCCGCGCCGCCGTGATCGCGCGGTACAGCGCTCCGGAGTCGACGTGGCGGAACCCCAGCTTCTCGGCCACCCACTGCGCGGTGGAGGACTTCCCGGACGCCGCGGGCCCGTCGATCGCCACGACCAGCTTGCGGTTCGCATCGAGGACCGCGGGGACGTACGTCGGAGTCGCGTCGTTCATGCGCTCAATCTACCCGCGCGGTCAGCGAGTCGAGGAGTCGCCAGAACCCCGGAAAGGAGACGATCGCGCAATCGGGATCATCCACCTCGATCTCGTTCCCCGGCAGGGCGCCGAGCACGCCGAAGGCCATCGCGAGCCGGTGGTCGCCGTGCGTGATCGCCCTCCCGCGCAGGGCCCGATCGCTCCCGGTGACGAGCATGCCGTCGGGCAGCTCGCTCGCTTCGACGCCGAGCGCCACGAGGTTCGCCACCACCGCCGCGATCCGGTCGCTCTCCTTTACCCGCAACTCGCTCGCGCCGCGAATCTCGGTTGTGCCCTCGGCGCGCGCGGCGACGCAGGCGAGCAGGGGGAGCTCGTCGATCATCGACGGCACCTGTGCGCCCTCGACGCGCGTCGCGCGCAACGACGACCCTGCGCGTACGGTGATCGCGCCCACCGGCTCGCCCCCCTGATCGCCCGCGGCGTCCACGTGAATGTCGGCGCCCATGGCCCGCAGCGCGTCGAAGAATCCCGTGCGCGTCGGGTTGAGGCAGACACCGTCGATCGTGAGCGCGCCGCGATCCGCCAGCGCGGCGAGCGCGGCGACGAACGCCGCCGACGACGGGTCGCCGGGTACGGCCACGTCGAGCGCGTGCAGCGACGCGGGCGGCTCGAGCCGGACGCGGTTGTCGCCGTCGACGGTGACGACCGCACCGAGCGCCCGAAGCATTCGCTCGCTGTGATCGCGCGACCGTTCGGGCTCACCGACCGTCACCGGGACGCCGGCGACGAGCCCGGCGAGCAGGATCGCGCTCTTCACCTGCGCGCTGGATTTCTCGCTTTCCCAGGTGATCGGTCGCAGGGCGGCGCCGTGTACCGTCATCGGCAGCCGCTCGCCGTCCGTGAGCTCGACGCGCGCGCCCATCAGCTCGAGCGGGCGCGCTATCCGGCGCATCGGGCGGCGGCTGAGGCTCGCGTCGCCGACGAAGCGCGAGGCGAAGGTCTGTCCCGCGCAGACGCCCGCCATCAAACGAGTGGTGGTCCCGCTGTTTCCGCAGTCGAGCGGCTCGGCCGAGGCGCGCAGCCCGCGCAGCCCGCGTCCCTCGAGCTCGAATGCGGCGCCGAGCGACGGGACCGCGACGCCTAACGCGCGGAGCACCGCGGCAGTCGAATGGACGTCGGCGCTCTCGAGGATCCCGCGTACGCGCGACCGTCCCGTCGCGAGCGCGCCGAGCATGAGCGCGCGATGGGAGATCGACTTGTCACCCGGCACGCGAACGGTGCCGCCGACGGTCAGCGCAGCCACTGCTCGAGGGTCGTGGCGACGTCGGTCCGGTCGTCGCGGTATTTCACGATCACCGGCGTCTGCAGCGCGATCCCTTCGTCCGCTCCCCAGCCGCGGGCGACGCGACGCGCGCCGGGAACCACGACCGCGTTCACCGGGATCTCGAGCGGCCGCTCCGCGCTGCCGCGATAGACGGTCTCGTGCACCAGGTCGTAGACCGGCGTCGCGCGCGTCAGGATCACCCCCGCGCCAAGCACCGCGCCGCGCCTGACCACCGTCCCCTCGTACACGCCGCAGTTGCCGCCGACCATCACGCCGTCCTCGATCACCACCGGCGACGCGTTCACCGGCTCGAGGACGCCGCCGATCTGCGCGGCGGCGGAGAGGTGCACCTTGTCGCCGATCTGCGCGCACGATCCGACGAGGGCGTGGGAGTCGATCATCGTCCCCTGCCCCACCCAGGCCCCGACGTTCACGTACATCGGCGGCATGCACACGACGCTGGGCGAGAGATACGCGCCGCGCCGCACCGTCGACCCGCCGGGGACGATCCGCACGCGCTCCTCGAGCCCGAACTCGCGCGCCGGATAGAGATGCTTGTCGACGAAGGAGAAGGGCCGCGCCGCCTCCATCTCGACGAGGCGGCCGAAGCGGAAGCCGAGGAGGATGCCTCGCTTCACCCACTGCACCGCCTCCCAGCGTCCTTCGCGGCACTCCGCGGCGCGCACCTCGCCGCGCTCGAGGAGGTTGAGCAGGGTCTGGACGACGACTTCGGTGCGCGCCGGCAGCGCCTGGTCACCCGGCGTCGCGGCGATCTCCTCGATCTCGTGGGCGAGCGATTCGACGCGATCGGTCACCGCAGCGCTCCCGCGCTCTGAAGGGCGGCGCGAAGCACGGGCTCGTGCCGCGCGTCCATCGGCACCAGCGGGAGACGGACGACGTTCTGCATCTTCCCCATCATGGCCATCGCCGCCTTCGCCGGGATCGGGTTCGACTCGATGAACGCGGCGGACATGAGCGGCATCAGGCGCGTATGCTCCGTGCGCGCCCCCTCGCTCCGCCCCGCCGCGCACGCCTCGGCGAGTGCCGACATCCGCCGCGGGGCCATGTTCGAGACGACGGAGACGATCCCCGTTCCGCCCGCGGCCATCACGGCGAGGGTGAGCGAGTCGTCGCCGGAGAGCACCTCGAAGCCGTCCGGCGCCTCGCGGATGATCTCCATGATCTGCCCCAGATTGCCGCTCGCCTCCTTCACCGCGACGATGCGCTCGTGCTTCGCCAGCTCGAGCGTCGTCTTCGCCTCGATGTTGCTTCCGGTCCGGCCCGGCACGTTGTAGACGATGATCGGCAGATCGGTCGCGTCGGCGATCGCGTGGAAGTGCGCGATGATACCGCGCTGTGGGGGCTTGTTGTACATCGGCGAGACGTGGAGCAGCATGTCGGCGCCGGCGGCCTTCATCTCGCGCGACATCTCGATCGCCTTGCGCGTGTCGTTGGAGCCGGCGCCGGCGACGACCGGCACGCGCTTCCTCGCCTGCTCGACGACGATCTCCACCACCCGGCGGTGCTCAGCCGGCGTCATCGTCGCCGCCTCGCCCGTCGAGCCGCACGGAACGAGAAAGTGGATACCCTCCGCGATCTGCCAGTCGACGAGAGCCCGCAGCGCGGCTTCATCCAGGGAGCCGTCGCGCGTGAAGGGAGTGACGAGGGCGGTTCCGCAGCCCATCTGGCCGGATGGCATCATGTCGGTAGCGAGTCGAGAAGGTCATTCATGCCGAACGCGCCGGTGCGCCCGATCAGCCAGCGCGCGGCGAGGAGCGCCCCATCGGCGAAGACGCGGCGGTCCCGCGCTTCGTGCGTCAGGCGGATCTGCTCGAATGGCGCGTCGAAGATCACCTCGTGCGTACCGGGCACGCTCCCCGTGCGCACGCTCGTGACGGGCACGTCGCGCTCGAGCGCCGATTGCATCCTGTCGCGCAGCATCGCCGCGGTTCCGGAAGGAGCGTCCTTCTTCGCCGCGTGATGCGTCTCGACGATGTGCGCGTCGAAGGTCGTGATCGGCGCCAGCGCCCGCGCCGCCCGCTCGGCGGTGCGGGCGAAGAGCGCGACGCCCACCGAGAAGTTCGGCGCGGTGAACAGCGCGCCGTTCATCGCGAT
This sequence comes from Gemmatimonadaceae bacterium, assembly GCA_013361935.1. Lineage (GTDB taxonomy): Bacteria > Gemmatimonadota > Gemmatimonadetes > Gemmatimonadales > Gemmatimonadaceae > JABFXC01. The sequence goes on along the minus strand of JABFXC010000165.1, from coordinate 16,226 downwards.
CGCCAGCTCGCGCAGCCGCGGCAGGTCGTCGTACCATCCCGTCGTGCCGCAGACGATCGGCACGCCGGCGCGGATGGTCGCCTCGACGTTCGCTGCCGCGGCCGACGGCTCGGTGAACTCGACGACCACGTCGGCGCCGTTCAGCGCCGCCCGATTGATCCCTCGGCCACCGTCGTTCGCGCGGGCGCCGATCATCGCGCACACCGTGAGACCGCGCTCGGGCGCGAGCTGGACGATCGTCCGCCCCATCTTCCCGTCGCCGATCACCGCGACGCGCGGGCCGCCTCGAGCCGGAGCCGTCATCGCTTCGCCCCTTCGCCGAAGAACGCGTCGTGCAGCTTGATCATCGCCGGCGCCGTCTCCGACGCGTCGAGCACGACGCTGAGATTGATCCCCGCCGCGGAGAGCGAGAGCAGGTGGATGCGCACTCCGGCCAGCGCCGCCAGCGCGCGGCCCATCGCCTCGCCGCCGTCGCCGATCCCGGAGCCGACCACCGCGAGCACTCCCCGGTCGCGCGCGATGGAGATGTCGCCGAGCTCGCGCAGATCGATCAGGAGCCCCTCGAGGTCCTCCCCTTCGTCGATCGTCACCGACACGGACACCTCGGAGGTCGCGACGACGTCGACCGATACGCCATGGCGCTCGAAGATCTCGAAGAAGCGGCGCAGGAAGCCGTGGGTGAGGAGCATCCGCGGCGTCCGCAGCTGGAGCAGGACGATGCCGCTGCGCGACGCGATCGCGCTCACCGCGCGCCGCGGCGCCTCGTGCGTGATGCGCGTCCCCGAGCCGCCGGGATTCCGGGAGTTGAAGATCCACACCGGGATCCCGCGCTCCACCGCGGGCGCGATGGTGCTCGGGTGCAGCACCTTCGCCCCGAACGACGCGAGCTCCGAGGCCTCGTCGAAGCGGATCTGCTCGATGAGCCGCGCTCCCTTCACCACCCGAGGATCGGCGGTGAGCATCCCGTCGACGTCGGTCCAGATCTCGATCGCCTCCGCGCCGAGCGCGGCACCGAGCAGTGCCGCGCTGTAGTCCGAGCCGCCGCGGCCGAGCGTCGTGGTGACGCCCTCCTTCGTCGCGCCGATGAAGCCGCCGAGCACGGGCACGCGGTCGCGGCGCACCAGCGGCAGCACGAGATCGCGCGCCGCCTCGGCGATCGCCTCCGGCTGCGGCTCGGCGCGGCAGTACTGATCGTCCGTGATCATCACGTCGCGCGCGTCGACGTGCTCGGCGTCGACGCCCATCTTCCGCATCGCCGCGACGACGAGCTGCGACGACAGCCGCTCGCCGATCGAGGCGATCGCGTCCTTGCTCCGCGGCGAGAGATCGCCGAGCACTGAGAGCGCCTCGGCAAGGTGCGCGAGCTCGTCGAAGGTCGCGCTCAGCTCCGCGCAGAGCTCGCGTCCGTCGTCGTCGTCGTCGAGGAGCGCGGTCGCCTGCGCGAGATGCCGCTCGCGCAGCGCCTCGACCGCGCGCACCGCGCCGATCAGCTGCCCGCGCGAAGCCTGCTCGGCGATCGCGAGCAGCGCGTTCGTCGCCCCGGCGAGCGCCGAGACCACGACGATCGGCTCGCGATCGAGCCGCTGGCGCACGATGTCGACCGCGCGCCGGATGGCGTCCGCGTCGGCGACGGAGGTGCCGCCGAACTTGACGACGATCACGGCGACGGCATCCGGCCGGTGGCGACGAGCAGCTCGGCGTTCTGCACCGCCGCTCCGGCGGCGCCACGCACGACGTTGTGCGCCATCGCCACCATGCGCAGGCCGAGCACGGGATCGGCGCGGATCCGCCCGACGACGGTGCTCATCCCGCCGCCGCTCCCGGCGTCGCGCCGCGGCTGCGGACGGTCGACCTCGTCGCGGACGATTACCGGCCGCTCCGGGGAGGTGGGAAGGTCGCGCGCTGCCGGCGCTCCCTTCCAGTCGAGCAGCGCGGCCCGAGCCTCGTGCGGGGCGACCGGATGCTCGAGCTCCAGCGACACGCAGATCGTGTGGCCATTCTCGACGGGCACGCGATTGGTGTGCGCGCCGACCACGACGTTCGCCGGGCGAATGCCCTCACCCTCCATCGTGCCGAGGAATTTCAGCGTCTCCTCCTCGATCTTTTCCTCCTCGTCGCGGATGAACGGGACGACGTTGCCTAACGCGTCGAGGGAGGGGACGCCCGGGTATCCCGCGCCGGAGACGGCCTGCATCGTCACGACGACCGCGCGCCGGATGCCGAAGGCGCGATGGAGCGGCGCGATCGCCGAGACGAGAGCGATCGTCGAGCAGTTGCCGTTGGTGACGATCGCGCCCGTCCATCCGCGGCGGGCGCGCTGCGCCTCGAGCAGGGCCATGTGGTCGGGGTTCACCTCGGCGATGACGAGGGGAACGTCCGGCTCCATGCGATGGTTCTTCGCGTTGCTGATCACCCAGCGCCCAGCCGCCGCGAAGCGCTGCTCCGCCTCGCCGGCCACGCTCGAGTCGAGCGCCGAGAACACGATCTCCGCGGAGACTTCACCCGGATCGCAGCTCCGCACGGGCATCCCGGCCACCTGGCGCGGAATCTCCGAGCCGAGCCAGCGTGTCGCCTCGTCATAACGCTTTCCGGCCGAGCGCTCGGAGGCCGCGACCTCGACGAGCTCGAACCAGGGATGATCCACGAGCAGGCGGACGAACGCCTGCCCGACGGCGCCGGTGGCGCCGAGCACCGCGACGCGCCGCCTGGTCACGTGGCGAGGAGCGCGCGGACGATGCGCTCGTACGCGTCCACTGCCGCACGCAGCTCCGCGGTCGACACGTGCTCGTCGTGCGTGTGGGCCACGTGGATGGAGCCCGGCCCGAAGAGCACTGGCGTTCCCCATCGGTCGAGGAGCGGGATGTCGCTCGTGTACGCGACGGGCGCCGTCTCGAAGCCGGGGATGACGTGGAAGCGCTGCGCGGGAATGTGCGAGCCCCACTCCAGCTCCGCCTTCCCCTTCGCCCAGGCGAGCAGCTGCTTCCGCAGCGGCGCGACGTCGCCCACGAGACGGAACATGAGCTCGGCCTCGGCGTGCTCCGGGATGATGTTCGCCTCGCTGCCGCCGCGGATCGTGCCGATGTTCACCGTGGTCTCCCCGAGCACCGGATCGCTCGGCATGGGCAGCGACTTCACGGTCGGCAGCAGGGCGAGCAGCGGCTCGATGGCCGACTCGCCGAGGTGGGGATACGCGGAGTGGGCTGGCCTTCCGCGCGTGCGGACCATCACCCGCTGGGAGCCCTTGGCGCCGCTCGCCAGCTTGCTCTCCGTCGGCTCGCCGTTGACGAGAAATCGACTCGTGGGGGAGAGCCTGTTCGCGGCGCGCGCGCCGTCCGATCCCTTCTCTTCACCGACGACGAAGAGAAGATCGACGCGCTGCTCCCCGGCGGTCGCGAGCCGGTCGGCGGCGGCGAGCATCGCCGCGGCGATCCCCTTCGCGTCGCAGGCGCCGCGCCCGTACAGGAGATCGCCGTCGAGGCGCGGCGCGAAGTACGGAGGGACGGTGTCGAGGTGTGTGGAGAGCGTGACACCGCCGCCCGCGCGGGAGGCCCAGACGTTGGCGCGTCCGCGCGAGACCTCCTGCAGGTGGACGTTCCAGCCGCGCCCCACGAGCCAGCGGGCGACGAAGTCGACCACCGCGCGCTCCTCGCCGGTGGATGATGGAATGGCGAGCAGCTCGGCGGCCAGGGAGACGACATCGGTCATGCGCGCAACTTAGCCGCGTCCCGTCGCGTTCGGCAATTCACTTTGGCCGCTCCACGCGAAACGCGGGCGGAGAGCAGTGCTCTCCGCCCGCGTGCGCTTCGTCACGAGCGCTTCAGGCCGCGTGGCCCCCCGTCGGAGGAGGGTTGCCCCGGCCCCGGGCTGGCTGCCTGCGGTTGCCCCGCGGTCCGGCGTTGGAGCTCTCGTCCGCGGAGCAATCGATGCGGCGCGCGAAGCTGCGGCGGGCCGCACCCTGCTCCGCCGCCTCGTCGCCCCACGCCATCGGGCGCGTCGGCTGGTCCCCGAACCGGGTGCCGCCGGCGCTCGCCGACCGTCCGGGCTGGTGTTCGTCGCGAGGAGTCACGAGGGTCGAGAAGTGGCAGAAAGCATGCCTCGCCCCGGGATTCGTCGCCGCCGATCAGCGGCCGATGTTGGACTCGGCGGACGAGTACGACTGACTGCGCACGCCTGCCTCAGGGCCCCCGCGGACGTGCTCGACGAACAGCTGCTGCACGAGCCTGTTCGCGTCGTCGGCGTAGCGGTCGTGGTCGCGCTCGCACTTCTCGCCGATGTCCGCGAGCTGCTGGATGCCCAGCTGGCGCCCGGCTTCGCGGAAGGTCTTGAAGGTATCCTCGCTCTGCCGTGACGTGACGATGTCACCGACGAGTCGGAGGAAATCGCTCTCGCGAGACGCATCCGCGAGGTCGCGCGCGACGCCTAACGCCTTGCCGAGCATCTTCTTGCCGGCGCCGGCCTCGGCGCCGAGCTCGCGCTGATAGTCCTCGAGCATGCGCTGGTGCCCCTGCATGACCGGGATGTACTTCGAGCAGAGATCGCGGAAGCGCGAATCCTCGGCCTGGCTCTCGTGGTCGACCAGGTTCTTGACGAAGGTCTCGTGCTGCATGACCGCGTTGTTGACCTGGCTCTTCAGGAAATCCATTCCTCTGTCCATCGTCGTCCTCCGTATCGTGGGCGGCGATGGATTTGCAGAGCCCGGGCCAGCGAGCGCGAATCCGGCGGAATGCGCGCGCGATTCGCGGTCAGAGCGTGCGGTCGACCACCGCGCCGCGCACGCGGAAGAGCCATTCCGGAATCGCGACGCGGGCCGCCCGCGCCTGATCCTCCACGGCGTCGAGCAGCGCGCGCTTGATCGCGACACCGCTCTCGTCCGCGGGAAGGGTCTTCAGCGTCCGCACCACGAGCGCGGAGCTGGCGAGGTACGCGGACAGCATGACGGGAGTGGACGCGCGCTCGGCGCGCTGCAGCAAGACGCCGTTAGGCATGGGCGCGTCGTCGCCGAGAAATGCGCTGGACAGCGTCCGCGAGTCGACGTCGAGCACGGACGCGAGCCGATGGCAGAGGTTCGTCGTGAGCTCGGACTTCCCGGTCATCACGCGCCAGAGCTGCTGGCGCGATGTGCCGGCCGAGCGGGCGAGGCTCTGCTTCGAGATTCCGCGGTCGACGCGAAGCATCTCGATGCGTTTGCCGAGCGCGGAGAGGCGCGGGGTGGCGAAGCTCACGGTGTCGCCAGCGGGCGCGACCGTCGAAGTAGCCCCCGAATCGGCACTTACGACCGGGCTCTGCTCCTCGTTCCCAATGGGTGTCGCGATCGTTGACATACGTTACACACAACTATATATTGGCGATACCGAAATAACACCGAACTCGTGCACCATCCGTAACCAAGCCTAGGCCGCTTCATGAAGAAAGTCAAATCGGAGAAAGCCCTCGCCGAGGCGACGCGGAAGCAGCCGCGGAACGGGAAGGCTCCTGCTTCGGCGGGGAAGGCCGGCGGTGCGATGAGATCGGCAGCCCCAAAGCGGGAAGCCATCAGGGCGAAGGCCTCGAAGCCGGTGCGGCGCCGCCCGGCCAAGGCCGCGGCAACGGGGAAGCGGACCGCGAAAGGGGTTACGAAGAAGCCGGGGAAGAAAGGTGCGGCTCCCGCTCCGCTCCCCCCGGTCTTTCAGATTCGGGAGCTCGACCCGGTCCGCATCTGCGGCGACCGGACGAGCGTCGTCCAGCTCTTTCGGGTGGACGAGCAGGCGATGGCGGTCGGCAGGGCCGCGGGAGCGCGGCAAGTCCACCTCGTGTTCAACGACCGGCACGGGTGGTACTGCGAGCACGGTCGGAGCTGTCACGCCGTGAGTGCGGTGATGCGGCACGCAGGAATTCGATAGGACGGATTGCGAATGACAACGGACGGACGAGAGGAGTACACGACGATGATCGCACGACACGAGACGCAGCAGCTCGACCGCAACGACGTCTGGGCGCGACTGGCCATGCCCGTCGCTCCGGAGACGATCGCCTGGCGGCAGGACGGCCGGCCCATTCAGCGCGACGGACGCTTCATCGCCCGCTTCGTCTGCTACATCGAGGCGAACACGGTGCGCGAGCGCCTGGACGCGGTAGTGCCCGGGGAGTGGGACCTCACCCTCGAGCTTCTCCCCGCGCTCGCCGGAGCGGCGGTGGACGAGAGTGCCGCGGTGAGCTTCAAGGCTCGCCTGCAGGTGCTGGGAGTGATCCGAGAGGACGTGGGCACCGGGAAGGATTACAAGCAGGCCTCCACCGACGCGTTCAAGCGCGCGGCGGTCCGCTTCGGGATCGGGCACGAGCTGTACGCGTACGAGCAGAACTGGGTGGAGCTCGACGGCGACGGAAAGTTCGCGCGTCCGATCGAGGATCCGGCGGTCGCATATGCGCGGAAGCTCGCGCGCGCGGCCAGGGACGAGCAGCCGATCGCCGAGGAGCCCGCGGGCGAGGAGGTGCTCGCCGCCGATCACGCGCCGGTCGCGGACCGCCCGGCGAAGGAGCGCAAGGTGACGAAGAACGCGGATCTCGCGGCGCTGCTTCCCGACATCCCGGCGTGCCCCAAGTGTGCCGGCAAGATGTGGGACAACCGGCTGTCGAAGCGGAACCCGAAGGCGCCGGACTACAAGTGCCGCGATCGTTCCTGCGACGGCGTGATCTGGCCGCAGCGGGGCGCCCCTTCGCAGGCCGAGGGAGTCGCGGTGACCGCGCCGACGACGCCGAGCATGGCGCTGGTGGACGAGATTCCGTTCTGATTCGGTACGCCTCGCGCTGCGAGGGGCCAGGGGCCAGGTGTGAGGAACGGCGGTTGCCGCAGTTCCTGACACCTGGCCCCTGTCGCTCATGCCCCGAGCCGGACTCGAACCGACACTCCCTTGCGGGAAGGGGATTTTAAGTCCCCCGCGTCTACCGATTTCGCCATCGGGGCCCAGCTGAAACGAGAACGGAGCCGAGCGCGTGCGCCGCGTCGGCTCCGTTCACCTCGAGAGCGGGAAACGGGACTCGAACCCGCGACCCCAACCTTGGCAAGGTTGTGCTCTACCAACTGAGCTATTCCCGCGTGCGCGAATCATAAGGACGCTCCGCGCGCCCGGCAAGCGCGCTCGCGTGCATCAGAAAAGTCCTCAGGGCGCGGTGCCGAGGCCGTGCACCGCGTACCACGCGCTCCACGCGAGGAGCCCGCTCAGCGCGGCGTCGCCGCCGTTCCCCGTCGCGCGGCCCGCGTCGTCGACTTCCTCGGCGGCGAGACCGTTGTCGAGCGGTGCTCGGCGGAGCCATTGCAGCACCGCCGCCGAGTCGGGGCCCATGAGGCGGGCGCACTGCTGCGCGAGCAGGCGCGGCGCTTCGGTGACGCCGCGGACGGTGCGACGGTATGTCGAGTCCTGGCGGTCCACCGCTTCGTAGAGCGGAAGCCAGAGCGCGGATCCGTGCGGGTCGTCGTCCGCGGAGGAGCCGCCGGCGAGGTCCACCGCCGAGGCGAAGGTCGTCTTCTCCGCGCGGCCGACCACGAAGTGGCGTCGGAGCGCGGCGCGCACCGCCTCGGGGTCTTCGACGTCGCGCGCGGTATCCTCATCGAGCGTGCGGCGGAAAACGTCGAGCGCCTGCGCGGCGACCGCGTTCCCGTGCAGCGTGAACGGCTGCGCGGTAGGCGCGCCGGAGAGGGTCACCTCGGTGGTATACAGCGGCACGTTGCGGTCGCGACGCGCCGCGAGGTCCTCGGAGGAGAGATAGAGCGTGTCGGCGACGACGGGCTCCTCGACGATCTGATCGTCTTCGGTGTCGCGGATGTAGCGGTCGACGGCGAGCGCGTAGGACGCCGCGCCCTCGAGGGAGAAGCCGGGCTCGAAGAGCGTTCCGTCGAGGTAGTGGACTCCCTGCCCCGGCGCGTAGCCGTGCAGCTCGCAGGCGCGGATGAGGATCTCGCGCGCGAGCCCGGCGTCGGCCAGCTGCACCGCGGGCAGCGTCCAGGCGAGCGCCTCCCAGTCGCGCACCGTGAGTCCGCGTCCGTTCCAGGGCGCGCGAGTGCGCACGACGTAGTAGTGCGCGTCGTCCAGCGCGCGACCGACCGAGTAGAAGTACGAGAACAGCAGGTTCCGGTTGATGAGCCGGTCCATCTCGTCGTTTCCGGTCGCCTGCTCCAGCGTCTGCAGCGCGTCGCGCGTCGCGGTGAGGAGCTCGCGCCAGCCACGCCTGCGCATGACGCCCACGGTCGCACGCGCGCCATCGCGCTCCGGACCGGCGGCGAGGTAGAACGCCGCCTGCGACCGGCCGCCGGCGGGGACACGAAGCTCGCGATGGAGCGCGAAGGTCGCGGCGCCCGCGTCGAGGTCGATGTCGACGTCGGAGTCGGCGGTGAGCGCGAGGGCGACCGCGCCGGGAAGCGCCGCGCCCTCGAGCAGGAGCACGCCGTCCGGGGTGCGCGAGACCTGATGCGCGTCGACGAAGGGACGCGCGGTGCGCACGCGCTGCTGGCGGTGCCCGAGCCGCCCCTCGAGCGAGAGCGTCACCGCCACCGACTGCGCGCCGCGGTTCTCGAGGCTGATCGCGTAGACGGCCCCCGCCATGTCCGCGTCGCGGCCGTAGGGCGCGAAGATCGTCCCGCGAACGACGAGATTGCCGGCCGAGCAGGTGAACGTCGGCAGCCAGTTGAGCGCGCGCTCCCAGGCGATGCCGTGCTGCGCCAGCTCGACACGCTCGCCGTCGGCGACGATGGCCGGCCGGAGCAGCGGCGTCCCCGCGCCGGAGACGAACTCCGGATCGCCGGCGAGCTCGATCGCCGCGCGCGCGCCGCGGTGCACGACACCCACCGCGTGCAGAGCGCCGTCGGCCGGATGGATGCACGGCAGGGCGAGCCAGTGGTTCCCGGTCACCTGCCAGGGAACCGACGGGATCGGGAGCGGAGGAATGTTCGATCGTGTTGACATGCGCGAGTGACGAATGATAACCTACGCCACATGCATCGTCACGGCGGCACCGCCCGGCCGCGCACCCGGCTCGCCCTCACGCTCGCGATCGCGAGCGTTTTTTTCGCCGCCTCGCCAGCCGGCGCGCAGCTACCGATCTTCGGGATCGGGGACGATGCGGCGCTCGTCCCGGCGCGTACGCTCCGCTTCGGGGTGCGAGCCGATTTTCTCTTCGCCGACGCTCTGCGCGCGGGCAAGGGCGACCGCACGCCGCTCGGCTCGACCCTCGGGTTCGCGGCGGCCGACGATGTGACGCTGTCGGCGACCGTCTCGGAGACGCGCGTACCGATCACCCTCGAGTACGGACTCCTCCGCCGTCTGACGATCGGCGTGAGCGCGCCGCTCGTCCGCCGGCGCGTCGACATCGCCGCCGACACGGGGCTGCGCGCGGCCGCCGCGCCGCCGCGCAGCATCCGGATCGCCGATCTCTCCGCGCTGACGAGCCTGAACCACACCAACGTCGGCGACGTCGATTTCACCGCGCGGTTGGGGCTCGTCGACGAATTCGCGTCGCACGCGCCGCTGCGCCTGCGGCTGTCGGCGGAGGGAGCGTTCCGGCTCGGCGCGGGGCCGTCGCGCAACGCTAGCGTCTTCGTCGATCCGGGAACGGGCGACGGCCAGAACGACATCGAGATGCGCGTGCTCGCGGACGTCGGCGTCGGTCGCGTGCTCACGATCTCGGCGCGCGGAACGCACACCGTGCAGCGCCCCGACCGCCAGCTCGTCGTGTACGCCGATTCGGTCTTCCCCTCGCGGCGGAGCGCGACCGTCGAGCGCGATCTCGGCGACGTCACCACGATCTCGGTCACGCCCAAGCTCAGGCTGACCCGCTTCATCGCGATCGCGCTCGACGTGACGCATCGGACGAAGACCGCCGACAGCTGGAGCGGAGGGGCGCCCGCGCCCGGCTGGGGATTCGTCGCCGAGCCGGTGGGCCAGTACGATGCGACGCGCGCGGGGTTCGGCGTGGTGTTCTCGACCGGACCTGGCGCGATCGGCTCATGGCCGGTGGACCTGCAGTTCCAGCATTCCCGAATCGTGCGCAGCTCCGGCGCGGCGATCCCGGATTTCAGGCTCGACCAGATCGGGGGACGGGTCTACATCAAGCTGTTCTGATCGGCGCGCCGGCCGCCGCCTAACGGCCGGCGCCGAGAGCCCCGCCGTCTCCCGCCTGCTTCCGCGGCCGCTTCGCGCCGGGCTCTCTTCGCGGCTCGGGCTCGGGAACGACCGCCGTCTCCAGCAGCTCGCTCGCGTGGGCGCGGCTGATCTGGCTCTCCGGATCGCCGCCGAGCATCCGCGCGATCTCGTGGATCCGCTGCTCGCCGACGAGGACGGCGACGTCGGCGGTGGTCACGCCGCCGCGTGCCCCCTTCGCGACGAGGATGTGATGGTGCGCCCGCGCGGCGATCTGCGGCAGGTGGGTGATCGCGAACACCTGATGGTGCGCGGCGACCCGGCGCATCGTGTCGCCGACCTGCAGCCCCACCTTCCCGCCGATCCCCGCGTCGACCTCGTCGAAGATCAGCGTCGGCACCTGATCGAGCCGGGCGAGGATCGTCTTGAGCGCGAGCATGACGCGTGAGAGCTCTCCACCCGACGCGACGCGAGACAGCGGGCGCGCGTCGTGGCCGACGTTGAGCGCGACGCGGAACTCCACCCCCTCCGCGCCACACGATCCGATGTCGGCGAGGGGGACGAGCACCGCGACGAAGTGCCCGTCGCTCATACCGAGGGACGGGAGCACTTCGTCGACGGCGCGGCCGAGTCGCGACGCGGCGGCGGCGCGGAGCTTCGTGAGCTCGGCGGCCGCGTCGCGCAGCGTCGACTCGGCTTCCTGCTCGCGCGCCTCCAGCGAGCGGAGATCGAGGTCCGCCGAATCGACGAGATCCAGCTCGGCGCGCGCCTTCGTGCCCGTCTCGATCACTTCGGCGAGGGTGCCACCGTACTTCTTCGTCAATCGGAAGACGAGCTCGCGCCGCGCGCGCACCTCGCTCAGTCGCGCCGGATCGAGCTCGACGCCGGCCTCGTATTCCTCGAGCTCGCGCGCGAGCTCCTCGAGCGCGTAGTACCCGGCGTCGAACAGCTCCTGGAGCCGGGCACGCGACGGATCGATGCGCGAGATCGACGCGATCGCGCGCTGCACGGCGCCGAGGTGGGTGAGAACGGCCTCGTCGTCGCCGTCGAGCGCCGAGGCCGCGCCGCTGGCCAGCGAGCGGAGCTCCTCGGCGTGCTCGAGCCGGCGCGCTTCCTCGTCGAGCCGGAGGTCCTCGCCGTCGACGAGGCGCGCCTCCTCGATCTCGCGGACCACGTGGCGGAGGTAGTCGGCGCGGCGCTCGGCGTCCGCCTTGCGGCGACGGAGCTCGGTGATGTCGTGGCGGATCTTCGCGAGCGTGGAATGCGCGGCGGTCACCGCGGCGACCTGCGCCTGCGCGCCGGCGAACGCGTCGAGGATGTCGCGCTGCTCGTCCGGGTCGAGCAACGTCTGCGCCTCGTGCTGGCCGTGGACGTTGACGAGGAGGCGCCCGATCTCGGAGAGCACGGACGCCGTGACCGGAGTGCCGTTCACCCACGCGCGCGCCCGGCCCGCGGCAGCGACCTCGCGCTTGAGCACGACCGTCTGCTCCTCGACGTCGATGCCGCGCTCGTCGAGTAGCGCGGCCAGCTCGGGGCGATCGGTCACGTCGAAGGTGCCCTCGACGATCGCCTTGTCGGAGCCCGTGCGCACGACATCCGCGTTCGCGCGCTCGCCGAGGAGGAGGCCGAGCGCTCCGACGATGATCGACTTCCCCGCTCCCGTCTCGCCGGTGAGCACGTTGAAGCCGCGCGCCAGCGGGAGCGCGAGCTGCTCGATGATCGCGAAGTTCCGGACCCGAAGCTCGGTCAGCATTCGATCGTGTTCGTCAGCCGTCCTTTCGCTCGTCGCGGTCGACGAGACCGCCCCAGCCGAGCTTTCGACGCATGCGCGAGAAGAATGTGGCACCCGGGAACCGCACGATCTGCACCGGGTGGCCGCTGCGGCAGACCGTGAGCGTCTCGCCGGAGGCGAAGGTCGTTCCCACCTGTCCGTCCACCGTCACCAATAGCTCCTCCGGCCCATCATCGGCGCGCACGGTCACCTCCGCGCTCGGCGGGAGGACGAGCGGACGGACGGAGAGCGTATGCGGCGAGATCGCGGTGAGCAGGATCGACTCGACGGTGGGCACGACGATCGGCCCGCCGGCGGAAAGATTGTATGCGGTCGATCCGGTGGGCGTCGCGATGACGATCCCGTCCGCCGCGTACGACGCCACGCTCTCCCCGTTCGCCTCGACGTCGAGCGAGACCATCCGCGCGAAGCCGCCCTTGTGCAGCACCACGTCGTTGAGCGCGAACCAGCGGTTGCGCTCCTGGCCGTTCACGTCGAGCGCGCGGACGTCGAGCGCCATCCGCGCCTCGGCGCGAAACTCGCCCGACGCCAGCCGCTCGACGGCCGCCTCGATGTCCTCGACGCCGCAGCTCGTGAGGAAGCCCAGCCGGCCGAGGTTGATGCCCAGGATGGGCACCGCGCGGCCGGCGAGGTGCCGGGCACCGCGCAGGAGCGTTCCGTCGCCGCCCAGCGAGAGGAGCGCGTCGAGATCGTCGGGCGCCGCGAGCCGCGGGTGACCCTCCGACAGCTCGTGCAGCCCGTCCTCGAAGGAGAACTGGATGTCGAGCCGCTTTTCGAGGTCGAGCAGTCGGCGCATCACGTCGGCCAGCCCGTCATAGCCGCGATGGCCGACGACGCCGATCCGCATCATCCGGCGACAGCCTCGCTCTCGTGCAGCGCGCGCACCTTCGCCGCGATCCCCGCGGCATCGAGCCCGGTCAACGCGAGCTGCTTCGCGCGCGAGGCCGCGTAGATGATCCGGTCGGGGACGCCGTGCGCGATGACGCGCACCGCCGGCTCCTGCTTCTCGACGATCGCCGCGATGTAGGCGCCGAAGCCGTTGACGACGACCCCTTCCTCGACCGTGACGAGGACCTTGTGGTCGGCGAGGAGCGCGTTCAGGGTCAGCTCGTCGTGCGGCTTGAGGAAGCGGCAGTTCACCACGGTGACGTCGAGTCCCTCCGCCGTCAGCGTGCGGGCGGCTTCCACTGCGTTCCCGACCATCGTCCCCACCGCGAGGATCGCGATCTCGCTCCCTTTGTGCAGGACCTCCCAGCTTCCGTACTGCGTCGCCTCGATCTCGCGCATGTGCGGGGCGATGTCCGGCGCCGCGTCGCGCGGGTAGCGGATGGCGAAGGGACCCTCGTGCTCGACGCCGGCACGGAGCAGCGCGAGCATCTCCGTGGCATCCTTCGGCGCGGTGACCGTCATGTTCGGGACGGCGAGCATGTACGAGATGTCGTACAACCCCATGTGCGTCTCGCCGTCCTCCCCGACGAGCCCCGCGCGGTCCATGCAGAACAGCACGTGCAGGTTCTGGAGGGCGACGTCGTGGATCACGTTGTCGTAGGCGCGCTGCAGGAACGTCGAGTAGATCGCGCACACCGGGACGATCCCCCCCGTCGCCATCCCCGCGGCGAAGGTCACCGCGTGTCCCTCGGCGATCCCGACGTCGAAGAAGCGCGTCGCGTGGGTGCGCGCGACGACGCCGGTACCGGTGCCGCTGGGCATGGCGCCGGTGATCGCGACGACGCGCCGATCCTCCTCCATCAGCTCCGAGAGGCCCTTTCCGAAGACCGCCGTGTACGCCGGGTTCGCCGACGATGTCTTGCGCAGCTTGCCCGTCGCGGGATCGTGATTCGGCGGAAGGGCGTGCCACTTCTCGACGTGCTCGCCCGCCGGGAATCCCTTCCCCTTCTGAGTGATCACGTGGACGAGCCGCGGCGTCTTCATCTCGCGCACGGCGGTGAACGTCTCGATGAGCGAGTCGAGATCGTGGCCGTCGATCGGCCCGAAGTAGCGAAGGCCGAGCTCCTCGAACAGCACCCCTGGAGTGAGGAAGTTCTTGACGCTCTCCTCCCACTTCTTCACCAGGTGGCCGACCGCCTGCAGCCGCGAGGGGGCGTTCTCGAGCATCTCGCCGAGCTTCTCGCGGACACGGTTGTAGAGCGAGTTGCGCTGGATGGAGCCGAGGTACTTCGACATCGCCCCGACGTTGGGCGCGATCGACATCTCGTTGTCGTTCAGGACGACGATGAAGTCGCGGTCGGAGTGGCCTGCGTTGTTGAGACCCTCGTAGGAGAGCCCGCAGGTGAGCGCGCCGTCGCCGAGGATGGAGACGACCTTGAAGTCGTCCCCGTTCAGGTCGCGCGCGGTGGCCATGCCGAGCCCCGCGCTGATCGCCGTGCCGGCGTGACCCGCGCCGAAGGTGTCGTACTCGCTCTCCGTGCGCTTGAGGAAGCCGGAGAGCCCCGCCTCGGTGCGAAGGGTCTCGAAGCGGTCGCGCCGGCCGGTGAGCATCTTGTGCGGGTAGCCCTGATGCCCGACGTCCCACACCAGATGGTCGCGCGGCGTATCGAAGACGTAGTGGAGCGCGATGGTGAGCTCGATGACGCCGAGGCCGGCGCCGATGTGACCGCCGGTGCGCGAGCAGACGTCGATGAGCCGCTCACGCATCTCGTCGGCGAGCGTGCGCAGCTCGTCGCGGGACAGCGACTTCATGTCGGCGGGGGAATTGACGCGATCGAGAAGCGACATTTGCGGTCCGCTCTGCGCGGAAGAAGAAACGGTTGCGGCCGGCGCCGGGACCGGCGCCCGACCTTCTAATTTCGCCGGGCGACCACGTACCGCGCGAGGCCCTCGAGCCGCTCGGTGTGAAGTCCGTGCCGCCGGAGGGCGGCACACCCCTCCTCGACCAACGCGGCGGCCCGCCGCGTCGCTCCCTCGACGCCGAGCAGCGCCGGGTAGGTGCTCTTGCCCAGCACGGCGTCGCGGCCAGCGGTCTTCCCGAGCACGTCGCTCGTCGCCGTGACGTCCAGCACGTCATCGGCGATCTGGAACGCGAGCCCGATGGCGTCGCCGAACTCGCCGAGCGCCCGGACGCGCTCCTCGTCCGCGCGGGCGGCGATGCCGCCGATGCGGACGGTGGCCGAGATGAGCGCGCCCGTCTTGGACCGGTGGATCCGCTCGAGCTCCTCGAGGTTCAACGCGCGCCCCTCCCCTTCGAGGTCGAGAAGCTGGCCGCCGATCATCCCGCCGGCGCCCGAGGCCCGCATGAGCTCCGCGACGATGCGCTTGGCGTGCCCCTCGTCCAGGCGGAGGGTGTGCGCGCCGAAGAGCGCGCAGCGCACGGCAAGGGGCACCATTGCCAGCCCCGCGGCGGTGGCCGCGGGGACGCCGAAGACCTTGTGCACCGTCGCGCGCCCGCGCCGCATGTCGTCGTCGTCCATGCACGGAAGATCGTCGTGGACGAGCGAGTACGCGTGAACCACCTCCACCGCCGCCGCGACGTGGGTAGCGTCGCCGGACCCGCCCGCCGCCTCGAACGCCGCGAGCACGAGCACCGGCCGCAGCCGCTTCCCCTCCCCGAGCAGCGAGTACCGGACAGCCTCGGCCACGGGCCGCTCGAGACGGTCGAGGAAGCGCCCGCAGAACTCCTCCAGCGCCGCGTCGATCGCCGCCCGGGCATCGCCTAACGCGCGGTGGCTGGCCGCGCTCGTCGCGACGCCGGCGTCACTCATCGAGATCGTCGAGCGAGAAGCTGCCGTCCGCTTCCTCGGAAAGGAGTTTGACCCGCGACTCCGCGGCGCCGAGCCGCTCGCTCACCGCCCGCAGCCGCGCCACGCCCACCTCGAAGAGCCGCAGCGCCGCGTCCAGCTCGATCCCGTCGCCGGCGAGCTCGTCGACGATGGCCTCGAGGCGCTGGAGCTCGCCCTCGATCGTCGGCTCGCGCGGCTCCTCCGCGCGGCGGGCGGTCACGTCGCCTCCCCGGGGCGCACGGATTCCGCGCGCGCGCTGACGCGCCCGTCGGCGAGGACGACGTCGAACAGGTCGCCGGGGGAGAACTGCCGCGCCCGCGAGCGTGGACGTCCGTCCGGCCCGATCGCCACGGCGAAACCGCGGGCGAGCGTCGCGAGAGGACTGAGCGCGTGCAGCCGCCCGCCTAACGTCTCGAGGCGGCCGCGTCGGCGCTCGATCGCCCGCTCGGCGGCGCTCGACGCCCGCCGCGCGAGGTCGCGGGCGCGGTCGCGCGCGCCTTCGATCTGCCAGCGAGCGCCCTCGGCGAGCGCGTGGCGCAGGGAGACCACGTGCGCGAGCACGTCCTCGTGCACCGGCACCACGGCTTC
>JABFXC010000187.1 GCA_013361935.1 Gemmatimonadaceae bacterium | reverse complement strand
ACTTCGCGCGTCCGCCGTTGGCTGGCGCGCCCTGCTGCGCGGATGCGCCGGGGCCCGGCGACTGCGGCGGCGTCCCCGCCGCCTTCTGCTGCGGCGGCATCGAGGCTTCGCCCTGCGCCTGGTCGCGCGAGCGCGGGACGCTGGACGCGCCCGCGGTCTCGTTCGCGTTGGCGATGGTCTGCTCGGCGGGCTTCGCCGCGGAGGCGCCCGCCGGCGCGCCGCCGCCGGCGACGAGCGCGTCGATGTTCTCGTCCGCGGTGCCGATCACGCCGACGAGCTGTCCGACCGGCGCGGCGGTGCCTTCACCGAGGATGCGCTTGCGCAGCACGCCGTCGGTGCGGGCGACGAGCTCCATGACCGCCTTGTCGGTCTCGACCTCGGCGATCGGCTCGCCGCTCTTCACGGCGTCGCCCTCGTTCTTGAGCCATTTGACCAGCCGCCCCTCCTCCATGGTGGGAGAGAGCGCTTCCATCACGACTTTGGTGGCCATTGTGCGATGCTCGTCGGTGCGCGGAACGTTAGGCGGACGTCAATCGATGTACATGACCTTCTTCACCGCGGCGATCGTCTTCGCGGCGTCGGGCTTGGCGGCCTTCTCGAGGCTCTTCGCGTAGGGCATCGGCACGTCGGCCTGGTGGACGCGGACGACCGGGGCGTCGAGGTCGTCGAAGCACTCGCGCTGGATGTAGTCCACCACCTGCGCACCGATCCCGGCGATCTCCCAGCCTTCTTCGAGGAGGACGGCGCGATTCGTCTTGCGGACGCTGGCCGTGATCGCCTCGACGTCCATCGGGCGAACCGTGCGCAGGTCCACGACGTCGACGTTGATCCCTTCCTTCGCCAGCGTGTCGGCGACCTGCATCGCGACGAGGACCATCTTGCCGTGCGTGATGATGGAGCAGTGGTCGCCCTCGCGCTTCAGGTCGGCCTTGCCGATCGGGACGATGTAGTCCTCGTCCGGCACCTCGCCTTTCGTGTTGTAGAGCATCTCGCCCTCGAGCACGATGACGGGGTTGTCGTCGCGGACGGCGGCCTTGATCAGCCCCTTCGCGTCGTACGGCGTGCCCGGCGCGACGACCTTGAGGCCGGGGATGTGAGCGAGCCACGACTCCCATGCCTGCGAGTGCTGCGCGGCGAGCTGCAGCGCGGCGCCGTTCGGGCCGCGGAAGACGAGCGGCATCTTGAACTGCCCGCCCGACATGTAGAGCGTCTTCGCCGCGACGTTGACGACCTGATCGATCGCGAGGAGCGCGAAGTTCCAGGTCATGAACTCGATGACCGGGCGCAGCCCGACCATCGCCGCGCCGACGCCGACGCCGGCGAAGCCGAGCTCGGTGATCGGCGTGTCGACGACGCGCATCTCGCCGAACTCCTGCAGGAAGCCCTTCGAGACCTTGTACGCGCCCTGGTAGACGGCGACTTCCTCGCCCATGAGGAAGACGCGGTCGTCGCGCTGCATCTCCTCGCGCAGCCCCTGGCCCAGCGCGTCGCGGTACGTGATGACTGGCATCTGTTCGTTGTCGGTATCGTTAGGCGGACGCGGCGGCCTTCGAGGCCTCGACGTCGTCGCTCGTCGTGTCGACCAGCACGTCCTCCCAGAGCGCCTCGAGGGGCGGCTCCGGGCTCTGGTCGGCGAAATCCCACGCGTCCTGCACTTCCTTCTTGATGTCCTCGTCGAGCTTCGCCATCCAGGCGTCGTCGATCTCGCCGGCGTCGTGCATCGCCGCGCGGAGCAGGATGATCGGGTCGCGCTTCAGGTGCTCCTCGAGCTCGGCCTTCGAGCGATACGTCCCGCTCACCGCGTCGGACATCGAGTGCCCCATGAAGCGGTAGGTGCGGATCTCGAGCAGCGTCGGGACCTTCTCCGTGCGCGCGCGCTCGATCGCCTCGGCGACCGCGCGGCGGACCTCGAAGACGTCCTGCCCGTCGCATTGGGCGCGGGGCATGTTGTACGCCGCGCCGCGCTCGTAGATGTCGTGGATGGCCGAGGCGCGCTCGAGCGCCGTGCCCATCCCGTAGCGGTTGTTCTCGATGATGTAGACGACGGGCAGCTTCCAGAGGCCGGCCATGTTCAGCGCCTCGTGGAAGGCGCCGGTGTTCACCACCGACTCGCCCATGAAGCAGATGCAGACCTGGTCGCCGCCGCGATACTTGATCGCGAAGCCGACCCCCGTCGCGATCGGCACGTGGCCGCCGACGATCCCGTGCCCACCGAGGAAGTTCGTCGCCTTGTCGAAGAGGTGCATCGAGCCGCCCTTCCCGCCGGAGACGCCGTCCTTGCGGCCGAACAGCTCGGCCATCACCGCGCGCGGCGACATTCCGCGGGCGAGCGCCTGGCCGTGGTCGCGGTACGTCGTGATGATGTAGTCGTCGGGCCGGAGCAGGGAGAGCGTGCCCGTGCTCACCGCCTCCTGCCCGATGTACAGGTGGCAGAAACCGCCGATCTTGCCTAACGCGTACGCCTCGGCGCAGCGCTCCTCGAAGCGGCGCTGCAGGAGCATCGAGCGCAGGAACTCCTTGCGGAGATCGGCGTCGCCGCGCGCGGCATCGGCCTTCTGGTTGTCGGCGGTCGCCGTCGCGGTCGCGCCGTTGTCGGACTTCTTCTTCGCCATGGTGTCCTGAAGGAAAAGAGGGCGGTCGCCATGCATCCCGCACGGCGCGGGCCCGATCGTCAGCCGTTCATCGGGGAGCCGGTGCCGGCTCCCACCCTCGTCAGACTCCCGCCGCCTGCACCTGCTCCCACGCGTGATAGCTCGACCGCACCAGCGGCGCGCTTTCCACGTGCCGGAAGCCCATCTCCATCCCCGCCTCGTACAGCGCGCGGAACTCCGCGGGCGTGTAGTAGCGGTCGAGCGCGATGTGCGCGTCCGAGGGACGCAGGTACTGGCCGAGCGTGAGGATGTCGACGTCCACGGAGCGGAGATCGCGCATCGTCGCCAGCACTTCCTCGATGGTCTCACCCATCCCGAGGATGATCCCCGTCTTCGTCGGAATGTCCGGGGCGAGCCGCTTCGCCGTGCGGAAGATGTTCATCACCCGCTCGTACCGACCGCCCGGACGCGCCCGCTTGTACAGCCGCGGCACCGTCTCGGTGTTGTGGTTGTAGATCTCCGGCCGCGCCTCGAGCACCGCGGCGATCGACGCCTCGTTCCCCTGGAAGTCGGGGACGAGCACCTCGACCGAGCAGCTCGGCAGCTTCTCGTGGATCTGCCGGATCGTCTCGGCGAAGATGTACGCGCCGAAGTCCGGCAAGTCGTCCCGGTCCACGGAGGTGATCACCGCGTGGCGCAGCCCCAGCTCGGCGATCGCCGCGGCGACGCGCGAGGGCTCCTCGATGTCGTACTTCGGCGGCCGGCCGTGGGCGACCGCGCAGTACGCGCAGTTCCGCGTGCAGACGTCGCCGAGGATCATGAACGTCGCGGTGCCGTGGTTCCAGCACTCGCCGAGGTTGGGGCAGCGCGCCTCCTCACACACCGTGTGGAGGTCGAGCTCGCGCATGAGATGCTTGAGGCGCGTGTACGTCTCGCCCCCGGGCGCCTTCACCTTGAGCCAGCTCGGCTTCCGCTCGGGAAGCGGCTCGGCGCGGTGGCGCCCCATGATCTGATAGAGAGTGTCTCCCATCTCCGCTGGCGTCGGATCGCGAAGCGCGCCGGCGCCGGTCCCACGGCCGAGCGCGCGCTGCAAACGGTTGGAGGTCAATAATCTACCCGGTGCGCCGGGGGGAAGCTACCGGGAAGCACGCGGCGGTCCGAAGCGCGCCACGCCGAAGGGCGCGAGCGACGCGGGCGGACGCTCGCCGGCGACGAGCGCGGCGACGCAGCTCGCCGCGAGCGGGGCGACGAGAACGCCGTTCCGCGAATAGCCGGTCGCGTGCACGATGCGCTCGTCGGCGGGATCACGATCGATGATCGGGAGGCCGTCGGAAGTCATCGGGCGGAATCCGAGCCGGTGATCGCCGAGACGCGAGGGATCGCTGCCGAGCAGCGCGTCGGCGACCGCGGCGAGCTCGCCGCGATCCTCGGCGATGATCCGCGCGTCGAAGCCGACATCGCGCGACGTCGCGCCGACGAGGAGCGCGTCGCTGAGCGGAACGAGGTATCCACCCGCGCCGAAGACCACGTATCGAAGCCGCGGAGCGCCGCGAATCCGCGCCGTCACTCCGGCCACGGGGCGGACCGCGGGCGGCAGCGAGACGCCGCTCATCGCGCCCGACCACGCTCCCCCCGCGAGCACGAGATGCCGCGCCACGATACGCTCGGCGGGAGTGTCGACCACCAGTCCCTCCCGACCGCCCTCGACGGCGCGTGCGCCGGCGGCGAGGCGGTGGACCTTCCGGCGCGCGAGCGCGACGTCGAGCGCGGCGAGGAGCGGTTCCAGCTCGTCGGCGCCGTCGCGCTCGTGGAGGAGCGCCGAGGGTCGGTCGCCGGGAAGCAGCGCGGGCTCGAGCTCGGCCAGCTCCCGGGCGTCGAGGCGGCGCGAGTGTTGGGGAAGCGCGGCGCTTCCTTCTCCACGGGGTGGGTCGAGCTCCAGCACGCCGAAACGCAGGGGGACGCGCACCCCGGTCTCCTCCTCCAGCGCCTCGAGCCACGCCGGCCACGCGTCGCGCGCCGCGACGAGAAAGCGCTGCGCGGGATC
This sequence comes from Gemmatimonadaceae bacterium, assembly GCA_013361935.1. GTDB lineage: Bacteria > Gemmatimonadota > Gemmatimonadetes > Gemmatimonadales > Gemmatimonadaceae > JABFXC01. Next base: position 6,080 of record JABFXC010000187.1, on the reverse strand, counting down.
GTCTGCGGGACGAGCGGCGAGCGAGGGCGCGAGGACGCCGGCCGAGGCGCGCGACGCGGCGGCGATGCTCCGCGCGCCGACGACCACCACGTCGAGCCCGCGCCGCGCGCAGGCGAGGGCGCACGTGAGTCCGGCGATGCCGTCGCCGACGACGGCGACGTCAGCCGCGCGCATCGGCGGAGGGGAGCGGCCCGGCGGCTGGCGAAACCGTCCGGAAGACTGCACCGTATGGATCGACGACCACAACGCGGGGAGCTCCCATGTTTCGCTCGATCCTGATGCTCGGTGTCTTCGCCATCGTCGGCGTCTTCGCCTTCAAGGTCATCCTCGGCACCGCCGTCGGGCTGCTGTTCTTCCTGATCAGCTTCGCGATCAAGGCGCTCATCGTCGGCCTGGTGCTGTACTTCATCGTCTCCATCTTCAGCCCGGACACCATGCGGCGCTGGAAGGAGCGCTGGTCCAGACCGTAGAGGGGCGAGAGCACAGCGAGACGATCCAGGCGCGCCGGGCGAGAGCGATACCGCCCGGCGCGCCTCGAGCTATTCGCCCTCGGCGCTCTCCTCCAGCCGGGTGACGACGGCCCACGCCAGCAGCGGCACCATGATCTCGTGGTGGCCGGTGATCTCGTAACCCTTCCCCCCGTGGAGGGTGGGCCGCTGCACGACGTTCATGCGCGGGCGGTAGTGACGCTGCATGTCGAGGTCGCAGCTCGTGAAGCCGTTCGGACGGCCATCGCCGCTGAGGTTGCGCGCGATGGTGAGCGCCTTGAGGAAGACCTCGGGCATGATCACCGCGCTGCCGAGGTTGAGCACGACGCCGCCGTCGTCGAGGCGGACGATCGAGTGCGCGAGCCGGCGGAAGTCGCGATGGCTGGTGTCGCCGATCGCGGCACCGTTGGCGGCCGGATGCTGGTGGATGATCTCGGCGCCGAGCGCGGCGTGCACGGTGACGGGCACGCGGAGCCGATGGGCGTTGAAGATCACCGAGAGCTCGGGGTGAACGAGCTCCCGCCGCGACATCGCGACGGCGACCGCCTCGCCCATCCCCATCTCGTTCCTCATCCCGGCGACGAACGCGTCGTTCAGCTCGCGGCCGGTCTCCTCGGCCATCCCGAAGGTGCCGTCCCTGAGGCCGGCGGCGACGTCCTCCGAGGTGCCGCCGAAGCGGGCGATCTCGTAGTCGTGGATCGCCGCCGATCCGTTCATGGCGAGATGCGTGATCACGCCACGCTCCATGAGGTTCACGAGCACCGGCGCGAGGCCGGTCTTCACCACGTGGCCGCCGAGCATGACGATCACGCCGCGCTCGCGCCGGTGCGCGGTGGCGATGGCGTCGACGACGGCGAGGAAGTCGCGGGCGACGAGGACGTCGGGGAGCGCGCGCAGAAACGCGCCGAAGGAGCGGTCGCTCCCCGGCGGGGACGCGAACTCCTCGGCGCGCACCTTGTTCGGACGGCGGGCGATCGGGATGGTGCGAATGGCCGAGAGGTCGGCCTCGCCGCGCGGGGCGGCGTCGTCAGGCACTAGCGATCGTCGGTCGCCGTGTTCTGGGCGGGGCGGTACGATTTGAGGTACAGGTTGAGGGACCCGAAGGAGAGCTTCGACTTCATCTGCAGCATGATGCGGCTGGGGTCCTCCGAAAGCCAGACCTCGGCGCGGCCGTTCTCCGAGAAGATCCCCTTCGACTTGATGCTCGGCTGGATGACGATCGCGTCGAAGGTGCCCGCGGGAACCTTGATCCGCTCGCGGCGCAGGACGGTGATCTTCACCGGGTTGCGGTCGGGGCGGAAGTAGCGGTTGAACTCGTAGGTCTTCCCGACCTCGAGCGGCACCGTGCGGATGAAGTAGAGGAAGGAGCCGTCGTCGAGCGGGTTCGCGACCGAGGGCTTCTCGGGCTTGCCGTCCTCGATGTACGAGGGACGGTTGGGGAAGATCTCGAAGGTGCGCTCGCGGTCGCGGCGTCCCTCGTTGATGTCCTGCTTGTGGCGGAGCGAGGAGAGCGTGGTCGTCTCGATCCAGCTCTCGAAGCGGTCGTCGACGTGGTAGAAGAACGTGCCGCCCTTCACGCGGAAGACGGTGTGCCAGGTGGGGCGGTCGCGGACGTTCTCGTAGCCGACGACTTCCATCGAGCCGGTGCCGACGCTGACGAAGCCGAACTTCACCTCGTACTCGAGCCGCTCGCCGACGTCGAAGGGAACCTTGAGCGCGGTGTCGGCGACCGCGGGCGCTGGCGGCTGCGGGGCCGTGAGCGCCACGACGACGGCGAGCAGATTGGCGAATGGTGTCATGTCGTCTGCGCGGCCTCCCGGCGCGGCTGAGGAATGGTCGACTTGGCCGACCTGCCGAATCGATACAGCTCCCGGGCGACCGCCCATGGGCGGACCCGGCTCTCGCGCGGGCGGAGCTCCGGTCGCGGCGGAAGCGCGACGGTCTCGACCCGGCGGGCCAGCGGCATCGTGCGGAGGAGGAGCTCGACGTTCCCCGCCCAACCCTCGTTCCGGATCACCGGCTGGTCCCCAAGCGACCTAAGCAGGTCGCGGACCACTGAGACGCGGTACAGGCGCAGCGAGCTGAAAGGGTCCGCAACTCCTGGTACCCGAACGAAGGGTCTGATGATCCAGGGCGCGAGGCGCCGGAGGTTCCGCTCCGGCCCCTTGGGAAACTGCTGGTACTCCCGCTCCCCGACGACGATGTCCGCGCCGCCTTCGAAGCGCTTCACGAGCTCGGGAAGCGCTTCCGGCTGATCGGTGAAGTCTCCCTGCATGGTGACGAGGGCGTCGCGGCGCGGATAGCGGGTCTGTTCGGAGGCCTCGCGGAGGAGCGCGTCGATGGCGTGCGCGTAGCCCTGCCGGTGCGGACCGCCGATCACCGTGAGCGGGAGCACCTTCGCGTAGGGCTCCAGCGTCTCGCGCGTGCCGTCGTCGCTGCCGTCGTCGTAGACGATGACCTCGTACTCCCGCGAGTAATCCTGAAAGACCTTCCGGATCTGCCAGAGCAGCAGACCTACGGTAGCGGCCTCGTTGTGCGCGGGGATGCAGAGATAGAGCATTTTGGTTTCCGGGTGTTGCGTCGGGGTCAGGCGCCAGGCGTCAGGGACGGCGTTGACCGCAGTCGACGCAGTTCCTTCCGCCTGGCCCCCGACCCCCGAATCTACACTGCCGCCGGGACGCGGGAGGCGAGGACGGAGGTGTAGGTGCGCTCCGTGCCCTCGACCATGGAGTCGACGTCGAACTCGGCGGCGCGAACGGGGCCCGCGTTGCCGAGGCGGCGGCGGAGGCGCTCGTCGGAGATGAGCCGCGCGGCGGAGTCGGCGAAGCCGGCGAGGTCGCCGATGCGCACGAGCAGCCCGTTGCGCTCGTGCTGCACGAGCTCGACGAGTCCGCCGACCGCGAACGCCACGGGCGGGACGCCTAACGCCATCGCGTCGATGACCGCGGTGCCGAGGCCCTCGGCGCTGGAGGGATGGAGGAGGATGTCGAGGCCGGCCATCGCCGCGTGGATCTCGTCGACGAAGCCGGCGCGATAGGCGTCGATGCCGCCGATGTTGCACCGCCCGCTCGACTGGCCGCCGAGGAGGACGAGCCGCGCCTTCGCGCGCGCGCCCTCGGGCAGACGCGTCGCGACCCCGGCGAGGAGATCGATCCCCTTCTCGGCGGTCATCGCGCCGACCACGCCACAGAGGACGGTGTCGGCGGGCCAGCCGCACTCGGCGCGCCAGTCGCGGCGCTGCACGATCGCCGGCGCCGGGACCCCGGAGAAGACGACGTCGACGCGTCGCGGATCGACGCCGCCGCGGACCATCGCGTCGCGCACCGCCTGCGAGATGGCGATGAAGCGGGTGACGCGCCGGCCGTACTTGAAGCGCACCGACTTCGGCGTGAAGGCCACACGCCGCGTCACGATGAGCGGAACGCGGGAGCCGAGGAGCGCGGCGAGGGCGATGGCGTGCGCGCGCGCGTCGTGCGCGTGGACGACGTCCGGCCGCCAGGCCCGCACGAGGGACCGGATACGGCGCGCCGCGCGGAGGTCCCAGTCGGCGCGCATGGGGACGGCCGCGACCGCGATACCACGCTGGCGGAGGCGCTGGAGGAGCGGGGAGTCGGGGATGCCGACGACGAGCGGCTCGTGGCCCCGCGCGCGCAGTCCCTGCGCGAGGAGCCAGACCTGTCGCTGGCCGCCGCGCCACTCCCGCCCGGCGTCGATGTGAAGGATGCGAAGTCCCATCGCCCGGCAAGATGAGCGGCGCGCGCGGCGAATGGAATGGGCCATCGGCACTTGGGCGGCGAGAGTGCTCGGTGAGCGGCGTTACCAGCGGCGCGTGCCCTGCAATCGCCTGGCTCGTCACACGCAAGGAGACCGGAACGGACGCACCCCGGCGCGGTAGAGAAGGGAGGCGCCAGGTCGCAGGGACACGAGAGGCCAGCGAATGGAGGCTCGATGATTCTCGCCGACGTCAGACACCGACTCACGCGCGACGACGCGCAGCTCGCGATGCGGCTCATCTCGCGCGGCGACGACCGCGAGCTGCAGCAGTGCGAGGATGCGCTGCGCGAGCGCGGGATCGACGCGCTGCTCGAGGATCCGCGGCTGATGCCCGCGCTCCTCGCCGCCCCGCAGGGCGCGCTCGCGTCCTATCCGCTGTTCGCCTACGTCGCGGTGCGCCACGCGCTGCACGAGGTGGGAGAGGAGAACCGCGGACTCGCCGACTACATGGCGGCGATCCTCATCGCCTTCGGCGACAAGGGGCGGGCGGAGCGCGTCGCGCCCTCCGACGACGAGCACTACGACACCCTCGCGGCGCTCGCCCAGGACGTCGACGACGCGGACGCGCGGCGCAGCCTGCTCGTGCGCGCGCACCTCGGCAACTACGCGCTCTGGCTTGCCGGGCTCTTCCCCGACTTCATCGAGCGGCGCAGGTGGCGGAAGGGCGGGCCCGACCTCGAGTATTACGACGAGATGGGGAAGCGCGGCTTCCAGCTCGCCGCCGACCATCGCCTCGCCGAGCAGCACGGGCTGAGCGCGCTGTACGCGATGGCGGCGCTGCGTTTCGAAGTGATGCGTGCCGCGCTGAACAACGTCAGCGACCGGCTGCTCTTCCCGAACGTGCACACCCCCGAGCGGCTGATGCGCCAGGTGGCGACGGGGTTCCGGCTCCAGTAGCCGGAGCGCCTAACGGCCGACGAGGCTGCCCTCGAGGAGCGCCGCGCGGAAGGCGGCGAAGAGCGCACGGTCCCAGCCCTCGGCCGTCCGGACGAGCTCCTCGGGGTGCCACTGCACGCCGAGCATCCACCAGCCGTCGTCTCCGGTCCACTCCGCGCCCTCGACCACGCCGTCCGGGGCGGCGGCGGTGACGGCGAGCCCCGGCGCCACGCGGTCGAGGGCCTGGTGGTGCGACGAGTTCACGCGCAGGTGGGTCGCGCCGAGCGCGGCGGCGAGGCGCGAGCCAGGGGTGACGTCGACGTCGTGGACGCGCTCCTCGCGGTCGTCCGAGCGCGCGTGCGCGATGGCGGAGGGCCGCTCGCTCGGCAGGTCCTGCACGAGCGTCCCGCCCAGCGCGACGTTGGCGACCTGGATGCCGCGGCAGATGGCGAGCACCGGACGGCGCGCCGCGCGCGCCGCGGCGAGGAGCGCGATCTCCCATCCATCGCGCGCGCCGTGGAGCCCTTCGGTGGCCGGATGGCGCGCGGCGCCGTAGCGCGCGGGATCGACGTCCTCGCCGCCGGTGAGGACGATGCCGTCCACCGCGGCGACGATCTCGTCGGCGCGCGCCGTGTCGAGCGGGGGCACGACGAGCGGCAGCATCGCCGCGCCCGCGATGGCATCCGTGTACGCCTCGTTGAGGCGGATGCGCGGGCGTCCACGAAGGAGCTCCGTGGTGGCGCTGAGGGCGACGAGGGGAGGACGTGGCACGGTGATTCCGGGCGTTGCGAGAGAGAGGGACCGACCTGTATCGTACACCCGCGGCCGCTCCGGATGCGAGTGCATCCGGAGCAAGAGGCGTCGCCGCCGACGCCGAGCCGACACCCTCCTGCAGTCCGCCTCGATCATGTTCGAGAATCTCCGGCGCTCGCTCCGTGACAT
>JABFXC010000125.1 GCA_013361935.1 Gemmatimonadaceae bacterium | reverse complement strand
CTGCGTCCGCGTGCACGAGACGGACTGCGTCTTCTGCCAGTTCCTCTCGACGGGGGCCGCGCCCGCGCGCGGGCAGCTCGCGACCGCGCCCGCCGGCGTCGATCGCGGCGCATCGCTGCCTGGCGGCGGAGTGCCGCACGCTCGCGCCTTCCCACGGCCGGGCGACCCGCGCGGGCCACCCGGCGTCGGTTCGGTCTAACGTCCCAGCACGATCCGTCGCGGCTCACCGCCGTGGCGATGCATGTGAACGTCGCGGCCGCGTGATGCAATCACGCGCGGCGCCGTGCGACGTCCACCGACTCGAACCGACAATCATGCGCACCATATTCTTTTTCGCGTTCTGCGTGTCGCTGGCGACCGTGTCGCCACTCGGCGCGCAGCAGCCGGATACCACGCGCAAGCCGACCTCTCCTGCCGACTCCGCGCGGCAGCGGCAGGTGCGCGACTCGCTGAAGGCCGTGCAGGACTCGCTGGCGCTCATGAAGCAGATCGAGGCCGCGCAGGCCGCGCCGGCCCAGGCGCCTCAGGGCCAGCCACAGCCGACCGGAGGCGCGGCAGGAGCGACGAATCCGCGTTTGCTCCCCGACTTCAGTGCCGTCGGCGACTTCGTCGGCGATCTCTCGCCGAAGGGTACGACGCAGGAGGACGGGACTCGCTTCAGCGTCCGCGAGGTCGAGCTGGCGGTGCAGGCCGTCGTCGATCCGTATCTCCGCGGCGACGTCTTCCTTGGCATCTCCGACCTCGAAGGCCTGTCGATCGAGCAGGCCTATCTCACTACGACGAGCATCCCCGATCTCGAGCTCCGCCTCGGTCGGTACCTGATGCCGTTCGGCAAGCAGAACACCACGCACCGCCACGATCTGCACACGATCGAGTATCCGTACGTGATCCAGCGATTCCTCAGCAGCGACGGATTGAAGGGGACGGGCGTCTGGGTCGACAAGGTGTTTGCGCCCTTCGGCTTCTATCAGGAGCTCCAGGCGACCGCGGTCGACCGGCTCGGCGAGCGTGTGGATTCGCTCGCACCCGCGGAGCCGGCGAACAAGCGGCTCGGCGGCATCGGGTTCTCGGCTCGCGTGCGCAATTACTGGGATCTGACCCAGGCGGCGAACGTGGAGCTCTCGTTCTCGGGGATGACGGGTAAGCGCGAGCAGCCGCTGGACGAGACGTATGCGGGCATCCTGCAGGCATCGGGAGTCGACGCGAACGCGGCGCTCGCGCGGCAGTCGACGATCGGCGCCGACTTCACCTTCCGCTGGCGCCCGCTGCAGCAGGGACTGTACAAGTCATTCATTCTGCAGGGTGAAGTGATGCGCCAGCTGAATGGCCGCTCGCCGGAGATCCCGACGGTGAGCGGACCGGCGACCGGCTACGCCGGCCCGCGATACGCCGGACCGACGCGCGACTTCACGGGCGCGTACGGCTTCGCGCGCTGGCAGATCACGGCGCGCGGCTTCCTTGGCGCTCGCTACGACTGGGTGCAGGATCCGCTGCAGAACGGCCGAACCTTCGCCGCCGGCTCGGGGTATCTCGAGTGGTATCCGAGTGAGTTCTCGAAGTTCGCCGCCGCCTACGAGCGGCACAGCAAGCTCGATGCGCTCGGGCAGGATCGGATCCTGCTGCAGGCGACCTTCTCGCTCGGACCCCACAAGCCGCATCCATTCTGAGGAATAGAGGGAGCATGAATCACATGATCCGGCGCATCGGCGCGCTCGCGTTCGCCCTGGCTACGCTCGGCGCGGCGCGTCCCGCCGCCGCGCAGCTCAAGGTCGTGACGAGCACCCCCGACCTGTACGACATCGCTCGACAGGTGGGCGGGAACCTCGTCACCGTGACGCACATCGGCGAGGGATATCAGGACCCGCACTTCATCGAGGCGAAGCCGAGCTTCGTCCTGCAGCTCCGGAGCGCCGACGTGTGGGCGTTCGTCGGGCTGGATCTCGAGATCGGCTGGATGCCGCTGCTGCTCGACGGCGCCCGCAACCCGAGGGTGCGGCCTGGGGGGTCGGGGTATGTCGACGTCTCCAAGGCGATCCCGGTGCTCGACGTCCCGCAGGGCAATGTCGACCGGTCGATGGGCGACGTCCATCCGTTAGGCAACCCGCACTACTGGCTCGACCCCGAGAACGGACGGCGCATCGCGCGGCTCTTCAAGGACAAGTTCAGCCAGCTCGATCGCAAGAACGAGGACAGATACGAGGCGAACGAGAAGGCATTCGAGGCGCGGCTCAGCACGGCGGAGAAGAGCTGGGCCCCGTACCTCGCGCAGATCCGTGGGAAGCCGGTCATCGCCTACCACACGAGCTGGCGCTACTTCGCCGAGTACACGGGGATGAAGATCGTCGCGTACATGGAGCCGAAGCCGGGGGTTCCGCCCTCACCGTCGCACGTCTACGAGGTGATCCGCGACGCGAAGCAGGCCGGCGCGAAAGTGGTGATCCAGGAGCCGTTCTACGACCGCAAGATGTCCGACCTCGTGGCGAGGAATCTCGGCGGAGCGGTGCTCGTCGTTCCTCCCTCCGTCGGCGGGACGAAGGACGTCCCCGACTACATCACGCTGATGACCAAAGACATCCAGGCAGTCGCGGCAGCCCTTCGATAACGACCCGCAATGACCGCACTCATTACCTTCGACCACGCGACGCTCGGCTACGGGCGTCGCGTGGTGCTTTCCGACCTCACCTTCGACATCCCCGAGGGCGACTTTCTCGGACTGGTCGGCCCTAACGGCGCCGGCAAGACGACGATTCTCCGCGCGATCCTCGGCAGCCTCGATCCGCTGCAGGGATCCGTGAGCATCACGCCCGGGCTCCGTTTCGGCTACGTGCCGCAGCGCGACTCGGTGGACTACAACTTTCCCCTCAAGGTCGTCGACGTGGTGCTGATGGGCCGCTACGACCGTGTCGGGCTCGGGCGACGCCCGACGGCGAAGGACCGGGCGCTGGCCTGCACGGCGCTGGAGCACGTCGGCATCCTCGACCTCGCCGAGCGTCCGCTCAACGCGCTCTCCGGCGGGCAGAAGCAGCGCGCGCTCATCGCGCGGGCGCTCGTCGGCGACCCCACGGTGCTGATCCTCGACGAGCCAACCAACGGGATGGACCTCGTCTCGACCACGCAGATCCTCGGGCTCGTGCGCGAGCTGCACGAGCGCGACAACCTCACCGTGCTCATGGTGAGCCACGCGCTCAACGAGGTCGCGAACTACGTGAACCGGATCGCGCTCGTCGTCGAGCGCGGCTTCCGCATCGGCACGGTCGGCGAGATCATGACGGAGCAGACTCTCTCGCACATGTACGGAATCCCCGTGGACGTGGACGAGATGCACGGGCATCGCATCGTCGTCGCCCGCCGGAACGGGCAGCAGGTGGTGGGGGCGCGGCCGCATGCTTAGCGCAGCGCTCCTCTTCAAGGACGCGCTCTATGGGGCGCTCATCATCTCGGTCGTCTGCGCGGCGCTCGGCGTGTACGTCGTGCTCCGCCGGATCGTCTTCGTCGGTGCCGCGATCGCGCAGCTCTCCTCCATGGGGATCGCGCTCGCGCTGTTCATGAGCGGGATGGGCTGGCTGACCGGAATGACGGCGCACCCGGTCGCCTTCTCCCTCGCCTTCGCGATGGCAGGGGCGGTCTTCTTCGGTCTTGGCGGAGGTGCCCGGGCCGGCGTGCCGCCGGACGCGACGATCGGCGTCACCTATGCCGTTGCCGCGGCGCTTGGCATCCTGCTCATCTCCAAGGCGGCATCGGGCGAGGCGCACGACATCTTCCTTCAGGGCAACATCCTCGGGATAACGCGGGGGGACGTCTGGGTGCTGCTCGGGGTGAGCATCCCGGTTCTGCTCATCCATCTCGTCTTCTACAAGGAGTTCCTCTTCGTCTCCTTCGACCGCGAGACGGCGCGGACGCTCGGCTACAACGTCACGTGGTGGAATCTCCTGCTCTACTTCACGCTCGGCGTCGTGATCGCCTTCGCGATGCAGTTCGCCGGCGTGATGCTCGTGTTCAACTTCCTGGTTCTGCCCGCCGTGACCGGGATGCTCGTCGCGCGGAGCATGCAGGGCATCTTCGTCGTCGCCCTCGTCGCGGCGGTGATCGCCGCGTTCGTGGGGTTCTCGCTCTCCGTGCCTTTCGACCTGCCGTCGGGGCCCGCGATCATCGCGGTGTCGGGGGTGCTGGCACTGCTTGGCTCGGGGGCGCGCAGGCTGCAGCGGCGCTGACATCCTTGCCCCGCGGCGCCGGGAACGGTATTGGTAGTGGGGCCGCGACGGCGCGTGGCGGGGCAACCGAGCGTGGGACGGTGAGCGATGCGGGCGCGTGATTCGTACGAGGCACTGGCGTTCTCGATCGAGCGGACGATCCTCTCCGATCTCGCGCCGAGCGCGCCGCGTCCGGAGCTCGCCCCGGCGATCAGCCAGACGCTGCTCGCCGAGTCGCGCGCGAACGAGATCCGTCTCGCCTTCCTGCGCGTGGCGATCGTCGCGGCGTATCTGGTCGCCGCCGTCGTGTCGCTGGTGCGGGGGTCGGCCGGCGCCGCCACGCCGCGCGCCGTCGCGGTCGGACTCGGAGCGCTCTGGCTGATCGTCGCGGCGGCGCTGGCCTTCCGGCTGCGCGGCGGGTGGTGCCCGAAGTGGATCGAGTACGCGGGGCCGGCGCTCGACGGCACGATGATCTGGGTCGGCTTCTTGGTCGCCGCTGCCGCGCGCGAGGATCTATCCAGCCCGGTGCCCCCGGGGATGCTCGTCGTCGTCGCGATCCTCGCGGTGCTGCTGACCGTCGCCGGCGCGCTGCGGCTCTCGCGCTCCTCGGCGGAGCTGAGCACTGCGCTGGCGATCGCGATCTTCGTCTACGCCGCCGTGGCGTCGGGGCTCGCGGTACACCACGTCGTGCTCGCGGCGGGGACGATCCTCCTCATCGGCGCGCTCGGCGCGAGCGTCGCCACGCTGGTGAAGCGCGTCGTCACCGGCCAGGTCGAGCGGGCGACGCTGTCGTCGATGTACCAGGAGGCGCGGCAGACGATCGACGCGCGCGAGCAGGTGCTGAAGATCGTCTCGCACGACCTGCGCAACCCGCTGCACACCATCTCGATGAGCACGAGCCTGATGCTCGAGGTCCCGCTGGGCGACGAGGAGCGGGTGAAGCGGCTGAACATGATCAAGCGCGCCGGCGAGCGGATGAACCGGATGATCCAGGACCTGCTCGACGTCGCGAAGTTCGAGGCGGGAAGCCTGTCGATCGATCCGAAGCCCGCCTCCGCCGCGGCGCTGGTGAGCGAGGCGATGGAGATGCTCCGTCCGATCGCCGCCGAGCGCCAGCTCGTGCTCGACGCGTCGGTGGCGAGCGAGCTTCCGGCGACGCAGGCCGACGCGGGGCGCGTGCAGCAGGTGCTCTCGAACCTCGTCGGGAACGCGATCAAGTTCACCCCGGCCGGCGGGCGCATCACCATTCGCGTGGAGCCGGCGGGCGGCGTCGCGCGCTTCGCGGTGACCGACACCGGTCCGGGCATCCCCACCGCGCAGCTCCCGCTGATCTTCGGCCGCTTCTGGCAGGCGAACCCCGGCGACCGCCGCGGGATCGGGCTCGGGCTCGCGATCGCGAAGGGGATCGTCGAGGCGCACGGTGGCCGGATCTGGTGCGAGAGCCGGCTCGGCGAGGGGACGACGTTCTACTTCACGCTCGCGCCGGGCGGAGATACGCGGCGGTCGAGCGAGTCGATCACGGGGCTGCGGATGTCGCGGGAGCTGCCCGAGGCGGCGGCTCGACGTTAGGCAGGCGCCTCGGGCGCGGTCGTCCCGCCCTCCCGGTCATTGCGTGGAGCAGCAACCGACCCCACAGCGGATCCAGCCGCTGCCGTCGAGCGCGACGTCGGTCGTCATCATATCCGGTAGTGGCGGTGGATCGGCCGGACCGAAGACCGCGAGACGGAATGCGCCCCAAGACTGGAACGCCGACACCTTCGCGTTGCTCTTCGATCGCACGGTGCTCATGTCGCAATTCCACCAGCGGCTCGCTGTCGGGCTCGCGGGGTCCCAATCCTGATGTCCCTGCTGCTGTGAGCAATCGTTGAACCCGAGGGCCACCGTGTTCAGCGAATCGTACGCGGGGGCGGTTGGGCCATGGGTCGAGCTGCGACCGATGATGATCGAGTGCAGCACACCGCCGACGTTGCGCACGAGCCACCAGGCATGATGTCCGCGCGCCACTCCGAGGTTCTTCATCCGGCCCGGAGTCTTGTCGTAGACCACGATGCGCGCGACGATCACCCCATTCGTCGAGTTCTTGATGCTGGCGAAGTCACGGTTCTTCATCCCGACCTCGGGCTGAATGAAGGCGGTGACGTATTTCTCGGGGCAGGGACCCGGCGGGTTGGTGCCGTTCACCTTCTCGCATTCGAACAAGCCAAGCTGCCCGTTCTCGACGCTGCGGTCCCATATCAGCTTGTTGAGATGCTTGACGAGATCGCCCTCGGAGATGCTCCCGATCTCCTGCGGCAGATCGGGCGTCGTGTAGGTGCTCGCCGGGCTGCCCGAGTCGGCGGATGGTTCCCACGGTCCGCCCAGCTTCGTCCCTTCGGCCGTCGCCTGCTCCTCATCGCGTTCATAGATCGCCGCTGGGTAACGCGTCACTCGCGTGCCATCACGGTCGGCACGGCAGCCGCCGGCCACGCCGAGCGCCAGCAGCAGCGGCAGCGTCAGCAGGCCAGCTCTCGATCGTCCCATGTTCCGCTCCTGTGCAAGGGGGTGTGCCGCGACTCAACGCCGGTAGTCCGACTTCAGTGATTCGAGGAGGCAATGCTCCGCATGCGTTCTACGGTCGGCCGCAGTTCCCGATCGGCCCTGCTCAGCAGAGCGGCCGCTGCGCGCGCCCAGCGCTGTGCGGTCGCGCTGTCGCCCGCCGCGGCGGCGAGATCGGCGCGGAGGACGATGGCGCGCACCAACCCCGCGCTCTGCGCCGGGAAGTCGAGCACATGGTTGCCAAGTGTGGGCAGCGCCTCGAGCGTTCCGTCCAGGTGGGCAACGGCGGCCGCGGTGTCACCGGCTGCCGCCATGAGCCAACTCTCGAGGTAGGTGTAGTCAGGAGCGACGTCTCCCGGGCGTTCGTTGTGTCGAGCCGCGGGGATCCGCCGGAAGATCGCGCGCACCGAATCGAGTCGACCGCTCGCGAGCGCGTGCTCCATCAGCAACACCGGTTCCCCTTCCGCGTCGACCGATTCGACGGCGCGCGCGCCGATGCAGGGCACCGCCAGAGTGAGCGGACGGCGCAGGAGCGCGCCACGCAGCTGCGCGCGTCGCCGCTCGTCCGGAACATATCGTTCGAGTTGCTGTCGCACTCGCGTCGGCATCGCGCGGAGGCGATCGTTGCAGAGTCCAAGCGAGCCGTAGCCGAGCATCTCGGCTGCGTCTTCCTGGACCGTTTGCGGGACGTCGAGCGCCGTGCCATCGGGTCCGGTGGCCTGAAGGTCCGCCCACTCCGGATGGGCGCGGAGAATCTCGGCGAGCACGCCAACCCGCCCAGTCAGCGCCGCCGCCCCGACGAGCGAGCTGTCAGCGTCTCCCACCGGCTTGGCGAAGAGCGTATCGGCAAGCGCGCTCGCCGCATCCCATGCGGCAGTCTTCACGAGCAGTCTGAGCTCGTCGCGGGCCAGTTCGAGAGCGGTGGCCGAATCGGTCGTGAGAGACCGTGCGCGGCGGATCTCGTCGATCGCCGACCCGGCGTCGCCACCGCTCAACTCCTCCGTTGCTTCGAGGAGGGCAGCCAGAGCCTCATGCGCCTCCGCGCTCGACGGCGTGCTTCTCGTCCAATCCACGTAGAGGCGCCGCAGCAACGCGCGGTTTCGGTCGATGGCCGCCGCCTTCGCGCGCGTAGAGACGCCAGGACCGGCGGCGATGACGCTCGCGAGGGGATAGGGGACATGCGTGAGCGAATCGCCCTGCCAGCTCTGGAAGGCTCCAAAATATGCCGAGCCATCGACGAGTCGCCCGACTTTCAACACGCTGCCCGAAGTGGTGAGCACCGAAGCCAATCTTGTGTAAACGAAGGCAGGCTGCGGGGGCGCCCGGTCATCCAGGATGTGCAAGTACGCGCGCTTCGCCTGCTCGACGCTGCCGCGAAATCGGTATCCGGAAGGGCTGCGCGCATCGCGGACGACCACCGGGTCGCGCGAATTGGATTCGCCGAGCCCGTACCAGCCGATGACCCCCGTCGTGTCGGTCTTCGTGAGCGCACTGAATCGCTCGCCGGCGTCGGTATAGCGCCGCTCGGCCAGGGCGAGCTCCGCGTCGGCGACGACTGAGTCGTTCGTCGTGAGCCGCTGATGCAGCTCGAAGGCTCTGCGCGTCGCGCCCCGCCAGCGCTGCGTCGTGTCTCCGCTCCACAACTCGGTGAGGCTCAGCCACAACCAGGCCTGCGCATGCTCGGGATCGCGGCGCACCGCGGACTGAAACTCCTTCTGGGCTCGGGTGATGTCCCAGTCGGAGAGCGCGGTGCGCCCACGATCGTACGCGCGCCACGCCTCGAGCGACGGCGCGACGTCGCTCTCAGAACGTGCCCAGGGGAGCTCGCTCCGATCGCGGAGAAGATCGTTAACGAGCGCGCGGAGGTGCGGCGCTGACGGAGTTTCGGCGGTGCGCAGCGTAGCGCGAGCCGTGCGTAGCTCGCGTCCGTCGTGCGTGTCGTAGGCGGCGACACGGAGGCGGAGCGAGTCGCCGACACGTGTGGCCTCACCCCACACCAACCGTCCCGCGCCAAGCTCCCGCGCCGCGCGGAGGGCGTCGTTCATCGTCATCGACCGCACACCGGGCCCTCCCACAACCTCCGACGTACGTCGCGGATCCACCACATGCACGCCCTGCCACTCGGCGAGCGACTCCGCGATTGGCTGATCGAGAGGTGCCGCGCCGTCAGGCAGGCCGCTGAACGGGAGGACGACGTAGGTGTCGGGATCGGTATCGGCGTGGGGGCCGATGAAGCGACTCGCGACGACAGCCGCGACCCCCACGACCACAGCGGCCGCGACGAGCGCGATCGCGCGTCGAGACGGCGTAAGGCCGCGCACCGCCTCGGGCCCGGGCGTGGCCGTGGAAGCCGTCGCCTCCATCGCCTCCACGAACTCCCGCGCCGTCCGGAACCGGTCCGCCGGCACCTTCTCCATCGCACGCTGAACCGCCGCGTCCACCGCCTTCGGGCAGTGCGGCCGCTGCGCGCAGATCGAGGGAGCGCTCGCCGTCAGATGCTGCGCGAGCACCGCCTGCGCCGTCGCGCCGCGGAAGGGCGGCGTGCCGGCGATCATCTCGTACAGCACGCACGCCAGGCTGTACACGTCCGCGCGGCCATCCACCTCGGGATCCGCCGCGGCCTGCTCGGGACTCATGTACGCCGGCGTGCCCACCGTCACCGCCGATTCCGTCAGTCGCGTCGACCCCGCGGAGAACAGCGCGCGCGCCAGCCCGAAGTCGGCGACGAGCACGTGCTCGCCCATGAGCAGGATGTTCTCCGGCTTCACGTCGCGATGCACGACGCCGTGCGCGTGCGCGTAGTCGAGGGCGTCGCCGACCTGCCGCGCGATCGAGAGCGCGTCGTCGATCGGGAGCTGATGCTCGCGGTCGAGGCGATCGCGCAGCGTCTCGCCCTCGACGTACGGCATCACGTAGTACAACAGCCCGCCCGGCGCCGAGCCGGAGTCGTGCAGGCTGAGGATGTTCGGGTGGGTGAGCTTCGCCGCGACGCCGATCTCGCGGAGGAATCGTTCGGCGCCGACGGAGGAGGCGAGGTCCGGGCGCAGCACCTTCACCGCGACGCGACGGCCGTGCTTCACGTCGCGTGCGAGGTACACGATTGCCATTCCGCCGTGCCCCAGCTCGCGCTCCACCTCGTAACGATCGGCGAGAGCAGCGGCCAGGTCGTCGTGCACGTCGATCACGGACCACCCCCGGTCGGGCTGCCCGAACTTACCCCCCACGAGATAGGAGCGCCAGCGACGAATTCGCGGCTGGCGTGGGCCTTGCCCCTTCGTCCATGCACTCCCACTCACTCCCGATGACTACCACCTCGAGCGACACCGGCAGGCCCGCTCTGGCGAGCGGAACCTTCACGATCGGCGGCGACCTCCCCGTGCATCGCCTCGGCTTCGGCGCGATGCGCATCACGGGCAAGGGCATCTGGGGCCCGCCGCGCGACAAGGCCGAGGCGATCGCGGTGCTCCGCCGCACCATCGACCTCGGCATCGACCTGATCGACACCGCGGACTCGTACGGTCCGCGCGTCAGCGAAGAGCTGATCGCGGAGGCGCTGCACCCGTACCCCGCCGGGCTCGTCATCGCGACGAAGGCGGGGCTCGAGCGGCCCGGTCCGGACCAGTGGACGCCCAACGGCCGTCCGGAGTACCTGCGCAAGTGCTGCGAAGGGAGCCTCAAGCGGCTGAAGCTCGATCGGATCGACCTCTACCAGCTCCATCGCATCGATCCGAAGGTGCCGGCGGAGGACCAGTTCGGCACGATGCGCGACCTCGTCCAGGAGGGGAAGGTCCGCCACGTCGGGCTCTCCGAGGTGAGCGTCGCGGAGATCGAGCGCGCACGGAGCATCGTGCCGGTCGTGACGGTCCAGAACCGCTACAACCTCGTCGACCGCGAGTCGGAGAAGGTGCTCGACCACTGCGAGCAGCAGGCGATCGGCTTCATTCCCTGGTTCCCGCTCGCGACGGGGAAGCTCGCCGACGCGGGCGGGCCGCTCGCGCGCGCCGCGCAGCGGCTCGGCGCGAAGCCGGCGCAGGTC
>JABFXC010000181.1 GCA_013361935.1 Gemmatimonadaceae bacterium | reverse complement strand
CCGCGCTCGGCGCGAGGCTCGCGCGTTAGCCGCTCGCCGGCCTCCGCCGCTCGGCCGCGGGCCACATCACGATGAGACCGCCGATCGCCATGATCGCGCCGCCGTACCACACCCACCAGACGAGCGGATTGAAGTTGATGCGCAGCTCCGCCGTCTCGTCGCCGGTGACGCCGGCGAGAACGATGTACGTGTCCTCCTTCAACGTCCCGTGGATCCCCACTTCGGTGGACGGATTGAAGGTCGGATTGCCGCGGCTGTCCCGGTACTGCCGCTGCTCGCTGGTCATCACGCCGACGCGCCGGCCGTCGCGGAAGACGTCGAGGCCGATCGCGACCACGTCGCGGTTGGACGCTTCGAAGCGCGAGATCCCCTGGCTGACGAACCGCCAGTCGTGACCGAAGGGGTCGCGCGCCGTGTAGCTCTCCCCCGGCCGGAGCGTGACGTCGAGCTCCTGCTTGAACGCGAGGCCGGCGAAGGCCGAGAAGAGCACGACGACGCCGAGGTGCACGATGTAGCCGCCGTAGCGCCGCCGGTTGCGGGCGACGAGACGGACCAGCGCCACGGGAATCGATTCGCCGTGAATCGTCCGGCGGGCGGCCGTGCCCTTGTAGAACTCCTGCACGATCGTGCCGAGGACGAAGCCGGCGAGCGTGTACGAGATGAGCGCATACGCGTCGCGCATCCCCGCGGCGAGCAGGAGCGCGCCCGTCGCGAGCCCCGCGATCGAGGGCGCCGCGAACTGCCGCTTGAGGTTGGCCGAGCTCGCGCGCCGCCAGGCGATCAGCGGCCCGACGCCCGTCAGGCCGAGGAGGAGCAGCCCGAGCGGGATGTTGACCGCATTGAAGAACGGGGGGCCGACGGTGATCTTCGTGCCGCGAACCCACTCGCTGATGATCGGGAAGAGCGTTCCCCAGAGCACCGAGAACGCGATCCCGCAGAGGACCAGGTTGTTGTACAGGAACGCCGCCTCGCGGCTGACCACACTCTCCAGCGTCACCGGCGCCTCGAGGTCGCGCAGGCGCGTCGTGACGAGGAACGCCGTGACCGCGATCGCCGCGATCAGGAAGCCGGCGAACCAGGTGCCGACCGGCGACTGCGCGAAGGCATGGACGCTCGAGATGATCCCGCTGCGCGTGATGAAGGTGCCGAGGATCGCGAGGAGGAACGTCGCCACGACGAGGATGACGTTCCACTTCTTCAGCATCCCCCGCTTCTCCTGGATCATGATGGAGTGCAGGAACGCCGTTCCGGTGAGCCAGGGGAGGAAGGATGCGTTCTCCACCGGATCCCACGCCCAGTACCCGCCCCACCCGAGCTCCACGTACGCCCACCACATGCCTAACGTGATGCCGACGGTGAGGAAGAACCACGAGACCAGGGCCCACCGGCGTACCGCGCCGAGCCACTCGTTGTCGAGCCGGCGCGTCACGAGCGAGCCGATCGCGAACGCGAAGGGGATCGTCGTCGCGACGTACCCCAAGTAGAGGTTCGGCGGATGGATCGCCATCCCCGGGTTCTGCAGCTGCGGATTCAACCCGCGGCCGTCGATCGGGACGAACGGCAGCCGGGTGTACGGGTTGGCGCCGAGGCAGGTCGTCAGGAGGAAGAACAGCAGCACCACGCCGATCGTCCCCGTCACCCAGGGCATGAGGTCGCGGGAGCGGTTCCGGCTCGAGAGGACCGCGAGCGTCCCGTAGAGCGAGAGGATCAGCGCCCAGAAGAGCATCGATCCCGCCTGGCCGCCCCAGAAGGCCGCGAAGACATAGATCGCGGGCATGTTGCGGCTGGTGTTCGACGCGACGTACTCGAGGGAGAAGTCGTGCGAGAGGAGCGCGGTCCACAGCCCGATCGACGCGAGCAGGACGAGCGCGAAGCTCGCGTACAACCCCCGCTCGCCGCTCGCGATCAGATCGGCGCGGCGCAGCTTGCCCCCGGCGAACGACACGGTCGCCGTCCAGGCGGCCATGACCACGGCCACCCAGAGCGACAGCTCACCGATGAGGATCACGACTGGCTGGACTTCGGAACGGAGGCGGGATGCCCGCCCTGCTCGCCCGGGCCGGGCGGTGCATTCTCGTAGCGCGACGCGCACTTCGCGAGAAGGGTCGTCGCGTGGAAGGTTCCGTCGCGACCGAGCCGTCCCTCGACGACAACGTCCACGCCGTCGGTGAAGGTATCGGGAGCGATGCCCCGATAGACCACCGGATACGTGGTCGATCCGTCGGTGACGCGGAACTGGAACAGCTTCCCGCCCGGATCGCGAACGATCGTGCCCGGGACGACGCGCGCCCCCAGCTTGACGCCCGTGTCGTGGAAGCTGTTGTCGGCGGCGACGTGCGTCGCCAGCTCGGAGGGAGTGACGTAGTAGACGCCGGTCTGCTTGATCGAGCTGGCCATGAGATAGCCAGCCGTGCAGAGCACCAGGGCGCCACCGATGAGGAACTTCGTTGTTGCCTTCACGATCCCTCGATTCCCACCCGATCGGAATCGGGCAGGCCTACCAGCGCTCGGCCGGGTGGTCGGCGTCGAGTCTCAGCTGGCGGCGTGGCGTTGCGCGGCCACGCGACGGACTCGCGCCATGATCGCGTCCAGCTCCGCTTCTGCGCGCGCGCGCTCGTCGGAAGTCCAGACGCCGTTGCTCCGGTTCAGTTCCCGTACGCGCTCGAGCATCTCGTCGATGAGGGCGCGCAGCACGAGGTTGTTCCGTCGATTCGTTCCACCGCTGATGCGCTTGCCGGCGGAGCTCTCGGACGTCTCGATCGAGGATGTCATGTCAGGCGACGGTCGGTCTGGATGAGACGACGCCGATGACGGACCAACGTCAACAATATAGAACGTGACGCGCTGCCGGGAAACTGCGGCATGCTGCAGGTCCATCAATGTCGAGTGTGAAGCAGCATCACGCTCGCTGCTCCCGCACCCGCGGCGTCCCACGCGAGATCACGGACGCTGAACAATCCGTAAGACCCGCGATCGTGCATCTCCTTCCCAATACCAACGGCGGCACTGGCGACGGACGCACTCAACAGTAATGACGATCGAGGCGCCCTGGTGGTGACCTGGGCCACCGAATAGGTGAAGCTCTGGATCAGCGCGGTCGTAAAAAAATGTTTCACCTTGTCGGCGCCCAGCCATCTATCCGTCCTCGACTGGGCATGCAGCGCCGCCGGCGCGAGCGCCAGAAACAGCGCCGCCGCGGCCAGCCCCCGCATCCGGCGGCCGATCAGCTCGAGCGCCTTCGACACCAGCGCCCGGTGGCCCGGCGCGTGGATCCAGCTGCTCGCCCCGGACGGATGCGGGAGCGGAACCAGCACGCTCTTCCCCCCCACGTGCTCGACGGCATGCTCGCGCCCCACCACCTCGGCCAGCGGCGCGTCTCCCATGAAGCGCCCAATCGCGAGCTTCCCGACTGGTATGATCAGCGCCGGTCGGATCAGCTTCAGCTCATCATCGAGCCATGACCCGCATAGCTCGAGCTCATCGCGCGTCGGGACGCGGTCGCCACGCCCACTCGGGTGCGCGCCGGGAAAGCAGCGTGTCATCGCCGAGATGTAGATGCGATCGCGCGCCTCCTCCTCGCTCAATCCCGCCTCCGCGAACCAGCGGAACAAGGTCTTCCCGGCCCGGCCGGCGAACGGCGTCCGGCTCGAGATCTCGACCTTTCCGGGCGCCTGCCCGACCAGCATTGCCCGCGGGCGACGCGCCCGCGAGAGGATGGGGACGATCGGCTCGGGATGTCCGCACCGCCTGCACTCCGCCAGCCGCTCGAGATGAAGCGCGAGCCCGTCCGCCTGCCTGACCACGTCCAGTCCTCAGCCTCGATCGTTTCCGGTATCGCGTGCCCACGAACGCGCCGCGCGCACCGCGCGCCGCCACTGCTCCTTACCCGCGCGCGCCGTGCCAGTGCCCTCCCCCGGCTCGAATCGCGCGAATGGCCGGACGCCGATGAACTTGTCGGCGCTTTCGGGGAGGGAGCTCATCGGCGGCCTCCCGCATCGTTCCACGCGCGAAAATCGTACGGCGCGCGCACGATCCCGCGGTCGGTGACGAAGGCGGTGATGAGCGCGGCCGGGGTGACGTCGAACGCGGGGTTGTACACGGCGACGTCCGCTGGCGCGGTGAGCGTGCCGAAGGATCGCCGGACCTCGTCGGCCGCGCGCTGCTCGATGACGATCGAATCGCCGTCAGGCACCGCGGGATCGATCGTCGAGCTGGGGGCGGCGACGTAGAAGGGAACGCCATGGTGTCGCGCGACGACGGCGAGCGCGTACGAGCCGATCTTGTTCGCCGTGTCCCCGTTCGCCGCGATGCGGTCGGCGCCGACGATGCAGAGGTCGACGGCTCCGGTGCGCATCAGCGACGCCGCCATCCCGTCGGTCAGCACGGTGACGGGAATCCCCGCGCGCGCGAGCTCCCACGCCGTGAGGCGGCTCCCCTGGAGCAGGGGGCGTGTCTCGTCGGCGTAGACCGCGACCGTCCGCCCGCGTTCGGCCGCGACGTACACCGGCGCGAGCGCAGTGCCGATCCCACCCGTCGCGAGCGCGCCGGCATTGCAGTGCGTGAGGACGCGCGCACGCTCGGCGATCAACGACTCGCCGTGCTCGCCGATGCGGCGGCACATCTGGCGATCCTCCTCGAGGATCGCCGTCGCTTCGGCGCGCAGCGAATCGAGGAGCGCGCGCGGCGAGCGCTCGTGCGCGCGGTTCGCTGTGGCAAGCATGCGGTCGATCGCCCAGGGGAGATTCACGGCGGTGGGACGCGTCGCGCGAATCGCCGCCGCGTGCGCGCGGAGGCGGTCGAGGAATCGATCCGCCGGCTCCTCGACGTGCGCCTCGAGCGAGGCGACGAGTCCCATCGCCCCCGCGACCCCGATCGCCGGGGCGCCGCGCACGGCAAGCGTCGCGATCGCGTCGCGCACCTCCTCCAGCATTCGCAGGTCTCGCTCGACGTATTCGCCGGGGAGCACCCGTTGATCGATGATGCGCACCGCGTCCCCCGACGGCGACCAGCGCACCGCCTCGATCACGTGCGGGGTTGATCCGCTCGCAGCGTTGTTCACGCGCGAAAGCTACGCCGCGGCGAAGCGCGCGGGAACGACCCTAAACTTCCACCCGCCGGCGCCGGCGTCGCTCGGGGAAGTGCTCGTCGAGAAAGCGGACCAGCGCGCGCTCCTCGGCCGTGTGCACCGCGCCGCGGCCGTTGCCGTTCGACGGCCGCAGTCGCCCGGCGATCGTCTCCCCATCCTCGAGGTAGCGCTCGACGATGACGGGGTGCACGTAGGACTTGCGACAGATGGTCGGCGTGTTCCCGAGCTCGGCGGCGACGAGGCGCATGACCGTCGCGATGTTTCTCTTCGCGTCCGTCGTGCTTCGCGGCGGGCCGATCTCGGCGAGCACCGTCGCGGCGCGCAGCGTGCCGCCCCAGGTGCGGAAATCCTTCGCGGTATAGGGAAAGCCGAGCGAGTCGCGCAGATACTCGTTGAGCGTGCGCGCGTCGAGGTCGTGCCACTCGCCATCCTTCTCGTAGCGAAAGAGCCGCGTTCCCGGCGTCTCGCGCAGGACACGCACGAAGCGGGCGATCTCGCGGTCGACGACGATCTGCCGCTGCTTCACGCCGCTCTTCCCGCGAAAGGCGAAGACGACGCTGTCGCCATCGACGAAGACGTGCGACTTGCGCAGCGTCGTGATCCCGAACGACCGGTTCTCCTTCACGTACCGGTCGCTGCCCGGCCGGAAGCATCGCTCGGCGATGAGGCGGAGCACCCCGGCGGCGACGCGCTCCAGCGTCGCGCCGCGTCGGCGCTCGTGCTCGGCGAGCACGCGGCGGATGCGCGGCAGGTCGCGCCCGAGCTGCCGCACGCGGTAGTACTTCCGCAGCTCGCCGCGCCGCGTTGCCGTCTCGTGATAGCGGTACTGCTTCCGTCCGCGCGCGTCGAAGCCCCATGCCTGGATGGAGCTGCGCGCGGCCGCCGCGAGGTGAACGTCGCGCCACGCGGGAGGAACCCGCAGCTTGTCGATGCGGGCGAGGGTCTTCGCGTCGCGAACCCGCCCACCGCCTTCCGTCTCGTACCGGAAGCCGTTGGCGGGACTGCCTTTGCGCAGGATCCAGCGCTCGCGGGTCGCCTTGCTCATGCGGCGCGAGGAAGGCAAAAAGCAGTCCCGGGGATTACATTCCGGCTCTCGCGTCGGACGTCGCGTCACGCGCGCGCCGCGCTCCCTCCACCGCGACACCAGAGCACCGATGAGCGCCCCCGCGTCCGCAGCCGCGTCCTCCCCAGTCAGCTACGAAATCGC
Source organism: Gemmatimonadaceae bacterium (assembly GCA_013361935.1). Taxonomy (GTDB): domain Bacteria; phylum Gemmatimonadota; class Gemmatimonadetes; order Gemmatimonadales; family Gemmatimonadaceae; genus JABFXC01. The sequence goes on along the minus strand of JABFXC010000181.1, from coordinate 4,543 downwards.
CGACCGCATCGCGACCATCACCGTCTCGCGGCCGGACAAGCTCAACGCGCTCGATCGCGCGACGATCACCGCGCTCGGCGAGGCGATCGACCGCGCGCGGGCGAGCGCCGAGGTGCTCGGTGTCATCGTCACCGGCGCCGGACGAGCCTTCGTCGCGGGGGCGGACATCTCGCAGTTCCCCACGCTGAGCGAGGAGGAGGCGCGCCGCTTCGCGCAGCACGGCCAGACCGTCTTCCGCCGCTTCGAGACGTCGCCGAAGCCGGTGATCGCCGCGGTGAACGGCTTCGCGTTAGGCGGCGGGTGCGAGCTGGCGCTCGCCTGCCACGTGCGCCTCGCCTCCGACGCGGCGAAGCTCGGCCAGCCCGAGGTGAAGCTCGGGATCATCCCCGGATACGGCGGGACTCAGCGGCTGCCGCGCCTCGTGGGCAAGGGGCGCGCGCTGCAGCTCATCCTCACGGGCGAGACCATCGACGCGCAGGAGGCGCTGCGGATAGGTCTCGTCAACGCCGTCGTGCCCGCGGCCGAGCTGATGGCGACTGCCCGGAAGATGATGGGCCAGATGATCGCGAACAGTCCCCCCGCGCTCGCGCTGGCGATCGAGACGGTGGAGCGTGGGCTCGACATGCCGCTCGACGAGGCGATCGCGCTGGAGGCGGAGAGCTTCGGCCGCTGCGCGACCACGGAGGACATGCGCGAGGGCGCGCGCGCGTTCCTCGAGAAGCGCGCGCCGAAGTTCATCGGCCGGTAGCTCGCGATGCGGCTGGCCCGGCTCGCCGTCCGCGACTTCCGGAACCTCGAGCGCGTGGAGCTCGAGATCCCACCCGAAGGGATGGTCGTCGTCGGCGAGAACGGCCACGGCAAGACGAACCTGCTCGAGGCCGCGTACTACCTCCAGCTCCTGCGGTCGGCGCGCGGCGCGCGCGACGTCGACCTCGTCCGCTTCGGCGCGCCCGCGTTCCACATCGCCGCCGAGACGAGCGGCGCGCGCGGCGCGAACGGGATCGGGGTCGGCTTCGAGCGCTCGACCAGGCGCAAGCGCGTGACCCTCGATGGCAGCGAGCCGCCGCGCCTCTCGGACGCGCTCGGCGCGCTCCCCGCCGTGCTCTGCTCCCCGCGCGACGCCGCGCTCGTGGGCGGCAGCCCGAGCGAGCGGCGTCGCTATCTCGACGTCGTGCTCGCGCTGACCTCGCGCCCGTATCTCGTCGCGCTGCAATCGTACCGCGGCGCGCTCGCGCGGCGGAACGCGGAGCTTCGCGCGGGTCTGCGCTCGGCGCGGGACGAGGCGCGCGTCGCCGTATGGGAGCCCGCGCTCGCGGAGCACGGGGCGCGCATCTGGAGCGCTCGCGTCGCGTGGGTGCGCGCGCATCAGGAACGGTTCGCGCGCGTGTGCGACGCGATCGGCGAGCGAGGCGACGCGGTAATGCGCTACGCGACGTCGCTCGAGCCGGGCGAGGGAGACGTCGCGGCGGCGCTCGCGCGCGCGCTCGAGGCGAAGCGATCGATCGACCTCCGCCGCGGGCTGACGCACGCGGGACCGCACCGCGACGATCTCGAGCTCACCCTCGACGGCCGCGAGCTGCGCACCTTCGGGTCGGCGGGCCAGCAGCGGACCGCGGCGATCGCGCTGCGTGTGCTGGAGCAGGAGACGCTGCGCCAGGAGCGCGACAACGCGCCGCTGCTCCTCCTCGACGATCCGTTCGCCGAGCTCGACGCGCGGCGATCGGCGCGCATCCTCGAGCTGTTCGCGGGCGAGGGCGCGGGGCAGACGATCCTCGCCGTGCCGCGGGAGAGCGACATCCCGCCGAGCCTCACGCGGCTGGCGCGCTGGCGGGTGGAGCACGGCGCGCTCACGCCGTGGATTCGCGCGGGGGCGGCATGACGCGGCGCGAGCGGCGGAAGCCGGACGAGAAGCAGCACAGGACGGCGTCGATCGGCGAGGCGCTGGCGAGCTATCTGACGCAGAGCGGGCTCGCCCCGCGCGTGGAGCAGGCGGCGGTGATCCCGGAGTGGGAGGGACTCGTCGGGCCGCAGATCGCGGCGGTGACGAAGCCGCTCTCGGTGACGCAGGACGGGCTGCTGTTCGTCGCCGTGACGACGCACGGCTGGATGACGGAGCTCTCGCTGCTCGAGCCCGAGCTGCTGAAGCAGCTGAACGGCAAGCCCGGCCGTCAGCCGGTGGCGCGGATCCGCTGGCTGCTGCAGCGGTGAGGGGCCTCTTGCGCGCGGGCGGCGGCGATATATCTTAGCACTGAGATATGTCGACGCGCACCCCATCCCCGAAGCCGGCCCGGCAGGCCCCCCGCTCCGCGCGAGCGGCGGGGGCGCATGCGCCGGCGGCGGTGGACGAGCGGTACGCCGAGGAGCTCAAGCTCTGGGTCGTGCTGTCGCGGGCGCATGCCGCCGTGGGGCGGCACAGCGAGGCCGACATCGCGCGGCACGGGCTGTCGAGCGCCGAGTTCGGCATCCTCGAGGCGCTCTATCACAAGGGCCCGCTGCTGCTCGGCGACCTCCAGCGGCGGGTGCTGGTGTCGAGCGGGGGGACGACGTTTCTCGTCGACCGGCTCGAGAAGAAAGGGCTCGTCGCGCGCGAAGCTTGCCCCAACGACCGGCGGGCACGGTACGCGGTGCTCACCGGCGCCGGGCGGGCGCTCATCCGGCGGATCTTCCCCGACCACGCGGCGGCGATCGCCCGGGCCGTGGGCGGCCTGACGCGGGAGGAGCGGCGGGCGGCGACGAAGCTGCTGCGCACCCTGGGCCGCGCCGCCGCGGAGGCCGACGGGGGGGAACCAGGCTGACGCTCGCGGGATTCATATCTCAGCAATGAGATAATCACTGAAAAGCAACCACCACCACAGGAGCAGAACGATGGCGACGACCACGCAGCCGACCGGCACCACCACCTGGAACATCGACCCGGCCCACACGACCGTCGAGTTCTCGGCGAAGCACATGATGATCACGACCGTCAAGGGGCGGCTGAAGGACGTCCAGGGCAGCATCCAGGTCGACGAGCAGAACCCCGACCGATCCTCGGTCGAAGTCTCCTTCGGCGCGGGGAGCATCGACACCGGCGTCGAGCAGCGCGACGGCCACCTCGTCTCGGCGGACTTTCTCGACGTCGCCAACCATCCGCGGATCACCTTCAAGAGCAAGCGGATCGACGGGGCGCGCCCGGAGGCGGGCAAGGAGTTCACGGTGATCGGCGATCTCACGATCCGCGGCACGACGCGTGAAGTGAAGCTGACCACGACCTACGAGGGCCGCGGCCGCGATCCGTGGGGCGGCGAGCGAGTCAGCTTCAGCGCCGACGGCAAGGTCGACCGCCGCGACTTCGGCCTCGTCTGGAACCAGACGCTGGAGACCGGGGGCATCCTCGTCAGCAACGACATCAAGATCCACATCGAGGCGCAGGCGGTTCGCGCCTGACCGGGGACAGCCATGATCGGGATCACGGGACTGCATCACATCACCTGCATCGCGGGTGATCCGCAGGAGAACCTCGACTTCTACACGGGCCTGCTCGGCATGCGGCTCGTGAAGAAGTCGGTGAATCAGGACGTGCCAGGGACCTACCATCTGTTCTACGCCGACGGCGCGGGACATCCCGGCACCGACCTGACCTTCTTCCCGTGGCCCGACATGGAGCCGGTGTCGCCCGGCGTGGGACTGGCGAGCGAGGTGGGGCTCGCCGTCCCGACGGGGTCGCTCGAGTACTGGCAGCACCGGCTGGGGCGGGCCGGGATCACGACCGACGCGATCGTCACGCGCTTCGGCGAGCGGGTGCTTCCCTTCGCCGACGTCCACGGGCTGCGCGTCGCGCTCATCGAGACCTCGGACGCGCGGGAGTTCACGCCGTGGGCGGAGAGTCCGGTGCCCGCCGACCGGCAGGTGATGGGACTGCACGCGATGCGCATCGTCGTCCGCGAGCTCGCGCTCACCACCGGCTTCCTCACCGGGACGTTAGGCTTCACGGCGGCCGGCGACGAGGACGGGTGGCACCGGTTCGCGATCATCGGGGGCGGCTCGGGGCGGGTGATCGACGTCGCCGAAGAGCCGCGCGCCGCGCGTGGCCGCTGGGGCACCGGCGGCGTGCACCACATCGCCTGGCGCGTGCCCGACGATCAGGCGGAGGCCGCGGTGCGCGAGCGGGTGGATGCGGCGCACCGGCGGCCGACGCCGGTGATCGACCGCTTCTGGTTCAGGTCCGTGTACTTCCTCGAGCCCGGGGGCGTGCTCTTCGAGCTCGCGACCGACGGACCGGGGTTCGCGATCGACGAATCGCCGGATACGCTCGGCGAGACGCTCGTGCTTCCGCCCTGGCTGGAGACGCGCCGCGCCGAGATCGAGGCGGCGCTTCCTCCGCTCCAGACGCCCGTCGTGCGCGTGGAGTGAGGCCCCGGCGGCGGCGCGAACCGGGCGTTCGCGCCGCCGCGCTCGGGCCGTGATCGACGCCCTGCCGCGTCCGCTCGCAAGTCATTGCCGTACTGGGGGTTAGCATGGGAGCCCGAGATTGATTTCGGGGCTGCCAGCGTTTACATTTCTA
>JABFXC010000132.1 GCA_013361935.1 Gemmatimonadaceae bacterium | reverse complement strand
GCACTCCCTTCACCGGCGCGTCGAGCGCGACGACCACCGGTACCGTTCCCGCGGAATCCGCGTCGACGCTCGCGCTGTCGCGCTTCGTCGTGTCGGCCGCGCGCAGCGCGCGCGAGGCGAGCGCGCCGCGGTCGAGCGCGGCGTCGCGCGCCGCGAGCGCGGCTTGCAGCACGGCCTTCGTCACCGGAGCCGCGGTCACCGCACCGTAGCTCTTCGCCGGATCGTCGAGCTTCACGAGGATCACGTACTGCGGCGCATCCGCCGGAAAGAGCCCGACGAACGACGCGTAGTACTTCCCCGCCGCGTAGCCGCCCCCGGCGTTCAGGCGCGCCGTCCCCGTCTTCCCGGCCACGGCGAAGGTCGAGAGATCCGCCTGCAGCCCCGTCCCGCGCTCCACCGCCTCGCCGAGCATCGAGCGCACCGTCGCCGCGACCTCGGGAGTGACGACGCGCCGCACGACGCGCCGCTCGTGGTGGTAGCGCACCGTGCCGCCGGCATCGCGGATCTCGCGCACGATGGCCGGCTCGAGGAGCTCGCCCCCGTTCGCGATCGCCGCGTACGCGGTCGCGAGCTGCAGCGGCGTCACCGCGATCTCGTAGCCCATCGCCAGCGACGCCGGCGAGAGCTTCGACCAGTCGCGCGGGGCACGCAGCGTCCCCGCGGCCTCGCTGGGGAAGGCGACCCCGGTCGGAGTCCCGAAGCCGAAGTCGCGCAGCGCCTGGTATTCCTCGCCCGGAGAGAAGCGCTGCGCGAACTGGGCGATCCCGATGTTGCTCGAGAGACGGATCACGTCGCGGAGGGAGATCGGTCCCTTCTCCGCGTGGACGTCGTTGATCGTCCGCCCGAAGATCGTCCACGACCCGCCGTGGCTGTCGACGCGGTCCTCGGGGCGCGCGCGCTTCGCCTGCAGGAGCGCCGCCGCCATCAGCGGCTTCACCGTCGATCCCGGCTCGAACGGCTCGGTGAGACCGGTGACTCCGCCGCCGTTTCCCGCGCGGCGGCTCGCCATCGCCAGCAGCGCGCCGTCGTGCGGGTCGAGGACGACGATGTCGCCCCCGCTCGCGCCGAGGTTGGCGACGGCGTCGGCGAGGGCGCGCTCGCAGATCTCCTGCAGCTCGTGGTTGAGCGTCAGCGTCACCGAGCTTCCCTTCGTCGGCGCGACGCCGGGATCGTTGGGCGCCTCGAACTTCCGGCCGCGCGCGTCACGCAGCAGCGTCGCCGAGCCGGCGGTGCCGCGGAGCAGGGTGTCGAGCGCGAGCTCGACGCCACCCACCGCGCTCCCCTCCGCGCTCACTCCTCCGACGATGGCCTGCATCCCGGCGGTGAGCGCGTAGACGCGCTCGGAGACGGGCTCGCTGTAGACGCCGCGCAACGGCAGCGCGCTCGCGACGTCCGACGGGAGGAAGCGTCCGGGGATCACCACCCACGCGCGACGCGTATCCACCGAGCGGGCGATCCATTCGCGGCCCACGCCCGCGGAAGCGAGCGCGCGGCGGAGCACCGCCGGCTCGCGCACCTCGCGCGGCGCGACCGCGAGCCGCACCATCTCCCGGCTCTCGGCGAGGCGCTCGCCGGTGGCGTCGAGGACGTCGCCGCGCGGCGCGGGCACCGGCGCATCCGTGAAGTGCTGGCGCTCGGCGCGCGCCGCCCACGCGTTCCCCTGCCAGAGCTGCACCCACGCCGCGCGCCCGATGAGGGCGACGCCGAAGGCGAGCAGCGAGAGGTTCACCACCCCGAGGCGACTGATGCGTCTCACGTGTCGTGCGATGGGCGGGCGTGCCTAACGGCGCGGACGCGCGGGCGTCGGACGCGGAAGGATCACGACCTGGCTGTCGGTGGGAACGTGCATCTGCAGGCGCTGCTCGACGATGGGGGCGAGACGGGCGCGGCTCGAGAGGTCGCGGATCTCGCTCTCGAGCTGCGCGCGCCGCGCCTCGAGCTGGACCCGCCGCCGGTCGAGCTCGCGGAGGTCGCGCGACCGCGCGATCCCGTAGCTCCTCCGCCAGATGACGCCCGTGGCCACGAGGAGGAAACCGAGAAGGATCACGGCGAGCAGACGGCCGCGCCCGCTCCCCTTCCCTCCCCGCCGCTTCGACGGACGCGCCGCGCCGCCCGACGGCGCGGGCTTCGCGCGCCTAGTCGCCATGGCGATACGCGCGGAGGCGCGCGCTCCGTGCCCTGGGGTTGCGGCGCGTCTCCTCGTCGCCGGCGACGACCGACTTCCGCGTCAGCAGCTGGCCGAGCGCCTTCCCGCGGCAGGTGCAGATCGGCTGGCGCGGCGGACACACGCAGGCCGTCGCCCAGTCGCGGAATGCGTTCTTCACGATGCGGTCCTCGCCGGAATGGTAGGCGATCACCGCGAAGACCCCGCCGGGGGTGAGCCGGTCGCGCAGCGCGGGAAGCGCGCGCTCCAGGTCCCGCAACTCGTCGTTCACGGCGATGCGCACCGCCTGGAAGATCCGCGCGAAGTCGCCGGCGTCCGTGCGCGCGCCCAGGGCGCCGCGGATGGCGTTCACCAGATCGTCGCTCGTCGCGAAGGCGCGCGTCCCGCGGCGGCGCACGATCTCGCGCGCGAGCCGACCCGCCTTCGGCTCGTCGGCGTACTCGCGGAAGATGCGCGCGAGCTCGGCTTCGCGCGTCTCGGCGAGCAGCGTCGCGGCGTCGGTGTCGGCGTCGTTCCCCATGCGCATGTCGAGGGGCGCGCCCGGCCGGAAGGAGAAGCCGCGCGACTCGTCGTCCAATTGGCGGGAGGAGACACCGAGATCGAGGAGGATCCCGTCGAAGCGCGCGTCGTCGAGGGCGGCGATCCGCTCGGGATGCGCGTAGTTTCCCTCGACCGCGACGAAGCGGTCGCCGTACCCCGACAGCCGCTCGGCGGCGATCCGCAGCGCGGCCGGGTCGCGATCGATCGCGACCACCTGCCCGACGCCGCTCTCGAGGAGCGCGACGGAATGACCGCCACCGCCGAGGGTACCGTCGAGCACGCGTCGTGCACCGGCGAGGAGCGAGACGACCTCGGCGGCGAGGACGGGTGCGTGGTACTCGCTGTCCCAGCGCCCCGCGGAGCCGGCGACGGCGGTCATGCGGGCCTCATCATCGAGAACGATCGCGACGCGTGAGCATCCCCAAAGCTAAGCACCTGCTGTTCGTGATTCACGGCGCGAGAGCGGAGCTTCCTTCGGTCCGCCACCTCGTCGACTGGGTGCGTGCGAAGGGTCACACCGTCACCCCGCGCATCACGTGGGAGCGCGGCGACGCCCAGCGCTTTGCCGCCGAGGGCGCGCGCGACGGGGCGGACACCGTCGTCGCGCTCGGCGGGGACGGCACGGTGAACGAGGTGCTCAACGGCCTGGCCGGCACGGACGTCCCGCTGGGCATCGTCCCGCTCGGCACCGCGAACGATTTCGCGAGGCAGACCGGCATCCCCCTCGACGCCGACCACGCGATGGACGTGATCCTCCGCCGGAAGCCCGCGCGCATCGACGTCGCCGAGCTCAATGGCCGGCGCTTCCTCAACGCGTCCACGGCGGGGATCGGCGCGGAGGCGACCGCGGAGACGCCCGCGGACGCGAAGGAGGCGCTCGGCGCGCTCGCCTACGCGATCACCGGGGTGCGGAAGCTCGCCGAGCTGCAGCCCATCGCGGCGCGCTTCGAGGCGCCAGGCTTCGACTTCGAGTCGCGCTTCCTCGTGCTCGCGGTGGGCAACGGGCGCGCGACCGGGGGTGGGACACAGCTTACGCCAAAGGCGAGCTTCGTCGACGGGCTGCTCGACGTCTGCGTCGTGGAGGCGCGGGCGCGGGGCGGCTTCGCGAGGCTCACGCTGAAGCTGCGCAAGGGCGAGCATCTCGACGCGCCGGGCGTGCGCTACCTGCAGGTGCCATGGCTGCGCGTCCATGCGGAGCGGCCGATCACGGTGAACGTGGACGGAGAGCCGAGCGAGATCGCGACGCTGGAGTATCGGGTACACGCGCGCGGGCTCGCGGTGCATCTCGGCGCGAAGCAGGAGTGACGTCACCGGAAACGAGACCGCCCCGGACTCCACTCGGAGTCCGGGGCGGTCTCGCTTCTCGAGGGTGCGCTACGCTCAGCGCGTGCCGCTTCCCTTGCCGCCGGAGCGTGAGCCCTTGCAGAAGGCCTTGACCTGGTTGTTCACCACCGGGGCATACTGACCGGCGTAGTTCAGGTACTGTTTGGCCGCGTCGGGGGCGGTGCTGCCACCCTGCGTCAGATAGATCTGCGCCTTGGTGATGGCGTTGTCCGCGGTCTGCGCGAGCTCGCAGCTCTTCGACTTCGGCGCATCGGTCGCGGCGAGCTGGCCGATGGTGAAGTAGGAGATGCCCATCAGGAACTTCGCCGGCGCCGAAGCAGCGAGCGAGTCCGAGAACGACAGGAAGCCGAGGGCCTGCTGCATCGCGGCGCGCTTCGTGGCATTCTGCGCCGTCTCGCCCATCGGAAGCGCGTTGGCGCTCTTGTAGCGACCGTTGCCGACGCTCAGCGCGTACTGAGCGACGAAGCTCGCCGAGTCGCTGCCCGACTGCACCGCCTGACGGAGGTACGAGAGCGCAGTGTCCGGCTGCTGGTCGACGTACATCTGCGCCATCTGCAGGTAGAGATGCGGGTACTTCGGATTCACCGTGAGAATCTGGCGGTACGTTGCGATTGCCTCAGCGGTGCGACCCGTCTTGGCGTACAGCTGCCCGAGGCTCGCGAGGAAGTCGAGATTGGTCGGGAACTTCTTCGTCGCCTGGCCGAGCACGTTGATCGCGCCAGCGGTGTCCGGCAGGGAGACATACGCCGCCGCGGTGCGCTGATAGTAGGTCGTGTCCGCGAGCGACGTGTCCATCTGCACCATCTGGGTTCCGATGGTGGCCGCTGTCCGGTAGTCCTTCGCCGCGAGGTGGATGAGCCACTGGAGGCGGAGGAGCTGCAGGTTGCCCGGGTTCTGCGTGACCGCGGTGTCGATGATCGGCAGCGCGACGCCCGGGTTGGCGGCGACGACGATCTTGCGGACGACCGCCTCGAGGGTGCGCGTGTCCGACGGGTCGGCGGAGATGAGCTTCGTCCACGACTCGACGGCCTTGTCGTTCATCGCGTCGGCCTGCGCCTTGTCACCGTGCGCGGCGAGCGTGTCCGACTTGTCCGAGTACGCCTGGCCGGCGGCGTTCAGCGCGATCTTGTTCATCGGATCGATGCGCAGCACGTCGTTGGCGTTGGCGAGGACCGTGTCCGCGGGCGCCTTCATGGCGAGGTACGCCTGGAGGCGGCAGATGCGGACGAGCGAGGCGTTGCCGTAGGAGCCGAGCCCCTTGTTCGCCTCGGCGATCGCGCCGGCGTAGTTGCCCGCGCGCGCCGTGTTCTGGCACTTCGTGTAGGCGTCGAGCTGCCTGCGCGCATCGCCGAGCTGACGCGAGATCTGCTTCGCGGCGTCGCCGACGTTCTTCGCGTCGACGGGCGGCAGCGGCTGGGCGACGGCGAGATCCGTCGGCATGACGAGCCACGACTCGACGCGGACGCCGCTCGGCGTGCGCGTCACGCGGCCGGTGAGGATCTCGTCGGCGCGCGCGGTGCGGGCGAGCTCCTTGAGGTCGCCGTTGTTGACGGCGGTGTCGGTGCGGAAGCCCGAGCCCTCGAGGATGCCCGTGATGTCGGTCTTGGGAACCGTCCAGATGGTGCGCACCTGGTAGTCGTTCTTCAGGCGCTCACGAAGCTCGTCGGCCGCCTGGGCACCGAGCGGCTTCGGCCCGGCGAAGACCGGAACCATGACGCGCGGACCCGCCTTCACGGCCTGCGCGTCCGCCGAGCCGGCGAGCGCGAGGGCGCCGAAAGCGCCCACGACGGTGAGCAGGTGACGGTGCGATGCCTTCACTGTATCAACCTCCCGAACGGTGATGTTGCAGCCCCGACAGGGGAACCGGACAAACGAGACGAAGACCAACGGACTGCACCCGCGCGACCCGGCCGAACACCGACGGCTGTTGCGGGATGGGCGAAGAGGGACTCGAACCCCCGACTTCCTGTGTGTAAGACAGGCGCTCTAACCAGCTGAGCTATTCGCCCAGTACGCCGCCTCGCCCGATTCTGACGTCACCCTGACGTCGCACATTATTACCAAAACCGGGCCGCTGCGTTCCGGGATCACAAAAAAAATGCCGGGAGCCCCCGTTCCGGCCATGGAGGCTCCGGCTCACCGGCACACCGGTTTCGTGCGCCGGGTCACTTCAGGATCGCGAGCGGGATGAGGACGCAGTACCCGATGATCAGCAGGATCGGGGCGAGCGTCTCGCCTCCGCGCGCGAGATCGGCGTACCCCGCGAGGAGCACGATCGCGGCGACGATCCAGAGGATCAGGCTGCGCGAGCGGCTGGTGGTGCCGGTTTGAGCCATAAGCACGTAGTGTATCCTGTCAAGTGGAATGGTGTCAAGCGGTTGGGCCGTCGGACGACGGCTCGCCGGCGTGCTCCGACGAAGGATCGCGCTCGCCATTCGGCACATCCGGCGGGTCGGCGGTTTCCCCGAGCAGCAGCGCGAGGACGCTTTCCCGCGCCTGACGCTCCGCGACCTCGTCGGCGGCGCGCATCGCCGCGAGCCGCCGCCGGTCGCGCCGCCGACGCACGAGCCACAGCGGAAGCAGCGTCATCCCGCCGAGGAGCCCGAGCACCGCGAAATCCGCGGTGAGCGCGATCGCGCCGTAGCGCTGGCGCGTGCGCTCGCGCCAGCGCAGGTCGAAGTCCGCGAGGGTGAGGCCGTATGCGGCGCGCATCGCGCGGTCCATCGAGCCGGTGTCCTTCCAGTACTGGAAGAAGAGCGCGAGGCCGCGCCGCTCGTCGAGCGATGCCAGCTCGCTCACCGCGCGCTGCGCCAGCGCGTAGCCCTTCCCCGCGCGATCCTCGCCACCCTCGAAGTACGCGTCGAGCGAGTCGACGCTCGGCAGGCGGCGCAGCACGAGCGCATAGCTCGTCTCGAGGATCTCGTTCCGTCCCCATTCGCCGGCGGCGTAGCTCGCGTAGCCTTCGTCGAACCAGCGCGGCGGGAGATCGCCCATCGCCTCGTGCAGCGCGAGGTGCGCGAGCTCGTGGCGCAGGGTGACGATCGGGTCGCCGGCGCGGCCGCCGGCGTCGCGCCCGTGCAGCACGATGCGGCGCGACTGCGGGAAGGCGATCGCCGCTCCCCACTCCGGCGCGTCGGGGCCGACCCATTCGCGAAAGCGCCGCCCGTCGGGGGCGATGGCGATGAGGACCCGCTGCGCGGGACGCGGGAGGCCGGGAAAGGTGTCGCGCGCGAGCGCGGCGTCGGCGAGGCTGTGCGCGAGCCGGTCGTCGCGCGGGAAGTAGACCACCGTGAAGCGGCCGGCGTCGAGACGGGCGGGCGCGCCGTCCTGGGCGTGGAGCGGACGTGGGACGGGGAAACAAGTCAGCGCCCAGAGCAGGGCGCAGACGATCAGGCTGCCCGCGAGGGCTCGCCCCCTTGTTCCACCAGCGTCAGCATCTCGGCGCAGCGCTTCCCCCATGGATTGAACTTGTTCGCGGCGAAGCCGTCGCGCCACGCGGCGAGCGCGGCCTCCCGGTCGCCGTTGAACCAGTGCGCGCGCCCGAGCTCGTAGTACGCTTCGATCAGGTTCGGTCCGAGGGCGAGCGTCTTCCGGAAGAAGTTCATCGCGTCCTCGAACATCTCGCGCTCCAGATACACCAGCCCGAGATAGAAGTGCGCGTAGAGCGTCGCCTTTCGGTCGTTGTCGAGCCGGATGGCCTTGGACAGGTGCTCGATCGCCTCGCCGAAGATGCGCTTCTTGAGGCAGATGAAGCCGACGTTGATGCGGGCGAGCGCGTTCGCCGGCTGCTTCATCAGCACCTTGGAGAAGTTCAGCAGCGCGTCGTCGTACTTCTCCTGGAGCATCTGCGCCCAGCCGAGGAGCGCCTCGCTCTGCGGATCGTTAGGCGACAGCTCGAGCGCCTTCGTGAGCGCGACCTCCGCGCCCTCGTGGTCGCCGAGCGAGAGGCGGCTCCAGCCCTTCTCGATGAACGTCGAGGCGCCGATGTGGTCGGCGTGGACGACGGGCTTCTCGCCGGTGAACTGCGGCGCCTGCGAGGGAGCGGCCTCCGACTGGCCGAGCTGCTTCCAGCGGTCGACGAGCGTCTTGACCTCGTCCTTGAGCGCGGTGAGGTCGGCGATCTGCGCCTCGACGTTCTTGAAGAGCGCGATGATCTCCTGCTTGACGGACTCGCGCTCCGCACCGGCGAGCGTCGGCACGAGACGCGCGTCGATCGACTGGTAGAGCGCGCGGAGCGGGTGCTGCTGGTCGGCCATCGTCGGTGGCTCGCTCAGACGCGGCCGGCGGCCGCTTCGGTCGCGCGGTCGAGCACGAGCCGGTCGCTGGTCGAGAGGAGGCGGGCGACGTCGAGGAAGATCACGAGCCGCTCGGCGCGGCGGACGACGCCGAGGAGGTACTCGGCGGCGAGCCCGCGAAAGAGCGGGGGCGGGGGCGCGAGCTTGCCAGCCTCCAGCGGCGCGACGTCGAGCACGGAGTCGACGACGCCGCCGATCCACTCCCCGCCGGCGTTGAAGACGAGGATGCGCGTCTCCGCCGCGGGGGCGACCGCCGCGAGCTCGAAGCGCCGGCGGAGGTTGATGAGCGGGACGACGCGACCCTGGTAGTCGATCACCCCGTCGATCCACTCCGGCACGTTAGGCACCGGCGTGGGCGTCTGGTAGCGGAGCACGCGCTCGACGGAGTAGATGTCGGCGGCGAACAGATCGTCGGCGAGGCGGAAGGTGACGATCTTCGAGACCGTCGCCGGCTGCGCCGGGGCGGTGGCGGTGCGCGTGGTGCTCATGCTGTCTCCATGACGTGTCCGGTCAGGCATGCCGCGACGAGCGCTTCCGCGTCGAGGACGGCGACGAGCTCCTGGCCGTGGTGCGCGACGCCGAGGAGGATCCCGTCGGCAGCGTCGATACCGGGTGCTTCGCGAATGCTGGCGAGATCGACCTGGAAGACGTCCTCGACGTCGTCCACGGCGAGCCCGAGGCGGCGGCCGTTCGCGCTCACGAGGAGCGCCGCCTGCGCCGCCCCGGCGAGCGGCACGCCGATCACGTGCGCCGGCGAGTACACCGGCGTCAGCCGGCCGCGCAGGTTGAAGGCGCCGAGCATCGCCGCGGGCATCTCGGGGAGGTGGTGGATCTCGGGAAGCGTCACCGCCTCCTCCACCGCCCCGAGCTCCGTGGCGAAGATCTCCGGCCCGATGCGGAACATCAGCAAATCGGCCACACCCTCGCCGGATCGCACGCGCTCGCGCAGCGGCCGGTCGTCGCGATCGGCGTCCTCCGCCTCGTCGATCTCGGGAGGCGCCATCGCGGCGAGCCGCCGGGCGAGCGCGGTCGCGTAATCCTCGACGGACTGGGGGGCCGACTCGGGGGGCGGGGATCCGGGCTCGGGGGTCGGCGGCTGCTCGGCAACGGGCGGCTCCAGCGTGAGCGCGTGCGGGCCGGAGGCGCGGAGGACCGAGGCGATCTCCACGGGCGAGGAGACGCGGTGATGCAGCTGGACCTCGGGCACCACGTCAGGCGCGACGACGGGCGGAAGCGGCGCGGGCGCGATCTCCGCGGCGACGCGCGGCGCGCGCGGCTTCGCCACGCGCTTCGGCTTGGGCTCGGGCTTCGGCTCCGGCGACGCAACGGGTTCGACGGGCGACGCAGGCGCCTGCTCGGCCTTCGGCGGCGCCGGAGCCGCCGGCCCCTGACCCCCGACTCCCGACCCCTGCGACTTCGCGCCTTCCGGCGCGAGCTGGCTGTACGAGATCTTCCGCTTCTTCGTCATGCGGCGTCCTCGGCGACGTCCGTGACGAGGGTGCCGTCGATCTGCTCGAGCTTGCGCCTCGCGCCGACGAACATCGCCTGCGTTGCGAGCGGGTTGATCATGCGCGGGACGCCGCCGGTGCGCTCGGCGAGGGTGCCTAACGCGTCGTCGCCGAAGATCCGGCGGCCGTTCATCCCGGCGACCTTCAGCCGGTGCGTCACGTACGCCGGCACGTCGTCGGACTCGAGCGGGTCGACGTGGTAGCGCAGGCTGATGCGCTGGTCGATCTGCGGCGAGCGCGCGATGCGGTCGCGCAGCTCGGGCTGGCCGAGGAGCACGACGTGGACGTGCTTGTCCGCGATGCCCTCGTAGTTGGTGAGCAGCCGGATCTCCTCGAGCAGCGACGCGGGGACGAGCTGCGCCTCGTCGACGAGAAGCACCGGACGGCGCCCGGCGGCGTGGAGCGCGGCGAGGTGCGCGCCGAGCGCCGGCACCAGGTGGTGCTTGGCGCGCGGATACTGGGTCATCCCGGTGAGCATCGCCACCGCCTGGAGGAGCTGCACCGGGGTGAGCTTCGGCGTCGCGAGGACGCTGACCTCGTGCGGCGTGCCGGCGAGGCGCGCGACGAGCGCGTGGGCGAGCATCGTCTTCCCGCAGCCGATCTCGCCGGTGACGAGCGAGAGTCCGCCGCGAATCTCGGTGACGTCATAGACCAGCCGCGCGAACCCCTCGTCGAACGCCGGCGAGTGGAACACGAACGCCGGGTCGGGAGAGTTCGCGAATGGCTTGCGCTGGAGTCCCCAGTATTCCTCGATCATTGGCCTGCGGCCTGGTTTCCGGCGGTGCGGCGCTTCGACACCCCGAGGAGCTCGACGATCCCGGCAGCGACCTGGCCGAGCGGAAGCACCCGCTCGGCGCCGGCGAGCGCGAGCGCCGCCTGGGGCATGCCGTAGATCGTCGAGGTCGCCTCATCTTGGACGATTCCCCTCCCCCCGACGTCCCGAATTGCCCGCAGCCCCTGCGCGCCGTCGCGACCCATTCCGGTGAGGACGACGCCGATGCTGTCGCT
>JABFXC010000018.1 GCA_013361935.1 Gemmatimonadaceae bacterium | reverse complement strand
CGCCGCGGCGGCCGCGGCGGGGCTGAGCGCCATCGCGCTCACCGACCACGACACCATCGCCGGCGTGGCCGCGGCGCGCGCCGCCGGTGAGCGGCTCGGTCTCCGCGTCATCACCGGCGTCGAGCTGAGCGCCTACGAAGGCGCGCGCGAGATCCATCTGCTCGGCCTGCATCTCGAGCGCCCGGAGCGCATCGAGGGCGCGATGGAGGAGTTCCGGGCCACGCGCGTCGCGCGCGCGAGAGAGATGGTCGGGAAGCTGAACGCGATCGGGATCCCCGTGACCTTCGAGGCGGTGCTCGCCGCCGCGGGCGGCGGCGCGGTCGGTCGGCCGCACGTCGCGCGGGCGATCGTCGACGGCGGCTGGGCGCTCGACGCGCGCGAGGTGTTCGATCGCTTCATCGGCCAGGGGAAGCCGGCGAACGTCCCCAAGCAGCGGCTGGAGCTGGCCGACGCGATCGATCTCGTGCACGACGCCGGCGGTCTCGCGATCGTCGCGCATCCCGGCCCCGACTTCACGCGGACGCGTGTCGAGCGCGCGGTGGCGCTCGGCCTCGACGGTCTCGAGGTCTGGCACCCGAGCCACAGCGCGGACGAGGTGCGCCGCCTTCGCGCGCTCGTCGACCATTTCCGGCTCGTCGCGAGCGGCGGTTCGGACTGGCATGGCGCGGCGGAAGGGCCGCGCGTGATCGGCGTGATGAAGGTGCCGATGGCCGTGCTCGAGGCGCAGGAGGCCCGGCTCACCGAGCGCCGTGCCGCGCCCGCGGCGGGAGGCGCCTGACGATGGAGCTCGGCGGACGCGTCGCGCTGGTGACCGGCGGCGGGCGGCGCGTCGGACGCGCGCTCGCCCTCGCGTTAGGCAGGGCGGGGGCGCGCGTCGCCGTGCACTACAACGGCAGCGCCGAGGGCGCCCGCGAGACCTGCGCGGAGATCGCGCGCGCGGGCGGGGAAGCGGCGCCCTTCCACGCCGACCTCGTGGACGGCGCCGCGCCGGGCGCGCTCGTCGGTGCGGTCGTCGAACGCTTCGGCGGGCTCGACGTCCTCGTCAACTCCGCGGCGGTCATGGAGCGCACGCCCTTCGGAGCCGTGACCCCGTCGCAGTGGGACGCGATGTTCGCGCTCAACCTCCGCGCGCCCTTCATGCTCGCGCAGGCCGCGGCGGAGCACCTCGTCGCGCGCGGCGGCGCGATGGTGAACATCGCCGATCTCGCCGCGTTCGAGACGTGGCCCGCGTACCTGCCGCACGGTCTCACGAAGTCGGGCATCGTGCACATGACGCGCTCCCTCGCCCGCATCCTCGCCCCCGCGGTGCGCGTGAACGCCATCGCTCCCGGCGCCGTGCTCCTCCCCGACGACTGGGACGACGGCTCCGCCTCCCGTCTCGAGGACACGACGCCGCTGCGCCGGCTCGGCAGCCCCGACGACGTCGTCGGCGCGATGCTCTACCTCCTGGGCGCCGACTACGTGACGGGAGAGACGATCATCGTCGACGGCGGGCGCCACGTCCGCCGGTAGCGCGATGATCGCGGCGAGCGGGGACGGCCGGAGCTACGGCACCATCACCATCGTCGGCGGCGGCTGCTACGGCGGCTACTACCTGCGGCAGCTCCACCGCGGCCGCCGCGCCGGCGCGATCGATTGGGAGCGCCTCGTCGTGGTCGACCGCGACCCCGCGTGCGCGGTCGCGCGCACCATCGCGACGACCGAGGACACCGCGGATCTCGTCGTCGCCGCATGGGACGACTACTTCGACGCCGCGCTCGCCGAGGCGGGAATGCGCGCCCGCGTGGTGACCGATGCCATCGTCCCCTCGCCCCTGATGCCGCACCTCGCGCTCTCCTGGCTCGAGCGGCGCGCGCGCGACCGTGTCGGCGCGGACCGCGTGGCGCGGCTTCCGCTCACCGCCGAGCCGCAGACGCCATGGCAGCGCGCGGGGAGCGACGGTACGCACTACGCGAGCTACGCCACCTGGACCTGCCCCGTCAACTGCGTCGAGCCGGTGCGCTGCCCGGTCACGCGCGGCCATCGCGCGTGGAGCATGCCCGACGCCATGCGCCACTACGTCGCCTCGCTGCCCGATGGCGAACGGCTGCTCGGGCCGCTCGTCTTCCACTGCTCGCATCGCGCGTTCGGGGTGGGGATGATCGACGTCGCCGACCTGCTCGCCGCCGACGCGTTCGTCGCGCGGCACAGCGCGACCGCGCACGCGGAGTTCCTCGTCGCCACCGTCTCGCACTGCCACGGGGCGCTCGGCCGCCTCGCGGTGGGTTGAGCGCGCTGTCGGGATTCTCGACGCTACCGTCCGCCTTCCCCAACTGGTTACGATTCCATGGTGGGCATGCCGCCCGCCAGAACCAGGGACGAAGCCGTGGCGAGTGAGAGGCAGTTCGACGTCGTGATCGTGGGCGCGGGGCCGGCGGGGATGACCGCCGCCCTCTACACCGGACGCGCGATGCTGAAGACCGTCGTGCTCGAGCGCGGCGAGCCGGGCGGCGAGCTGCTCAACACGGAATACCTGGACGACGTCATCGGCTTCCCGAAGATCCTCGGCCGCGACCTCGCCGAGAAGTTCGCGTCGCACGCCCAGCAGTTCGGCGCCGAATTCCAGCAGTTCGTCAACGTCCAGAGCGTGAAGAAGCTGGAGGACGGCTCGTTCGAGACGCGCACGGACGTCGGCGACGTCTATCATTCTCCGGTCGTGATCGCGACGGCGGGCGGGACCCCGCTCAAGCTCGGCATCCCCGGCGAGTTCGAGTACGCGGGACGCGGCGTGTCGTACTGCGCGATCTGCGACGCCAACTTCTTCAAGCAGCAGACGATCGTCGTCGTCGGTGGGGGCGACGCGGCCTGCGAGGAGGCTGACTATCTCACCCGCTTCGCGAGCAAGGTCTACCTCGTTCATCGACGCGACTCCTTCCGCGCGTCGGCCGTCGTGCAGAAGCACGTCTTCGAGAATCCGAAGATCGAGGTCGTCTTCAACACCGTCGCGGAAGAGGTGCTCGGCCAGCCCGGCGTCGGGATGACGGGGCTGCGCGTGCGCCACGTCCTCACCGGCGAGCAGAAGACGATGGACGTCACCGGGCTGTTCGTGTTCATCGGCTTCCGGCCGAACACCGGGATCATCGACGGGCACTTCACGCACGACGAGATGGGCTACGTGAAGACCGACGACGCGATGATGACCTCCATTCCCGGTCTCTTCGCGGCCGGCGACCTGCGCTCGCAGCTCACGCGACAGGTGACCACCGCGTGCGGCGACGCGACGACCGCGGCGATCGCCGCGGACAAGTACATCAAGGGGCTGCGCGAGGCGGGCAACGGCGCGAGCACGGCGACGCGGGCGAGCGAGGCGGTGGAGAGCGCGCACGTGCGGGCCGGCGGCTACGCCTGAGATGCGCGTCACCAGCCACACTGTGGGCGCGTTCCAGGAAAATTGCTATCTCGTCGTCGACGAGACGCGGGGCGAGGCGGTGCTCGTCGACCCCGGCGCCGAGGGCGAGCGGATCCTCCGCGCCGTCGCGGCGAGCGGTGCGACGCTGACGGGCATCTGGCTCACGCACGCGCACATCGATCACATCGGCGCGATCGCCGCCGTGAAGCGGGTGCACGACGTGCCGATCTGGATGCACCCGGCGGATCAGCCCCTGTACGAGCGCGGCGCGTGGCAGGCGTCCGCATACGGGCTCCCCTTCGAGAGCCCGCCGCCCGCCGACCGCGCCCTCGAGGACGGCGACGTCGTGCGCGTCGGCGACGCGGACTTCCGCGTGCATCACACGCCGGGACACGCGCCGGGGCACTGCGTCTTCGAGGGCGAGGGATTGCTCCTCGCCGGCGACCTGCTCTTCGCCGGCTCGATCGGCCGGACCGATCTTCCACTCTCCGATCCGCGCGAGATGGCGCGCTCGCTCGCCCGCGTCACCCTGCTCGAGCCGGCGCTTGTCGTGCATCCGGGCCACGGGCCGGCGACGACCATCGGCCGCGAGCTGGAGACGAATCCCTTCCTGAACGGCGTCGCCCGCGTCGCCGGCGGATGACGAGTCCGCGCGCCTCGCGCGCCCTTCGCGCCACCGAGCTCGCGCTCGCCGCGGCGTGGATCGGCGCCGGAATCCTCTTCGCCGCCGTTCTCGCTCCGGCGGCGTTCGCGGTGCTCCCGACCCGGACGCTCGCCGGCGCGCTCGTCGGGCGCGTGCTCCCCGCGCTCTTCTGGTGGGGGATCGCGACCGGGGTGGTGCTGGCCATCCTGGCGATGCGCTCCCGCGGCCGGCTGGTGACCGTCGGCACGGTCGCGGGGTTGGTCACGGCGGTATCCTGTGCCGTCGGCCAGCTCGTCGTCGCGCCGCGCATCGAGCGGGTACGTGCGAGCATTCCGGGCGCGGTCGATGATCTCCCGCCAGCGGACAGTCGCCGCGTCGAGTTCGGGCGGCTGCACGGAGCGAGCGTGCTCTGGCTGGGCGTCGGGATGCTCGCGGCCGCGGTCGGCGCGGGGTCGGCGGTCGCGGGGATCAGGCGCGACTGACCGGTAGAGCCGTACCGGGGGGAGCCTCCGGGCAGTTATAGTGTACGACAGCCGCCGTCGACCCGAAGCACCGACGTCCCCCGATTCCCACCTGCTTCGACCGGCACCGCACGCAGCACCGCCGCGATCACCGCGGCGCTCTTCACTCTTCGAGGATCAACATGAATCACCGTACGTCAATCCTCGCGGCGGCGGCTCTGGTCGCGCTCGCCGCGTGCAGCTCGACCATCGACGTCCCGGCGCCGCGCCCCTTCGCCTTTCTCGACCTGAACACGCTCAGCGCCTCGAGCCGCTCGACCGGCTACGTCGCGAAGGGCACCGCGCTGTTCACGCAGGCGCGGATCACCGGCGTCATCGGAAGCGCGGACCTGCAGGAACGCTGCGATCAGCCGACGAAGATTGTCCCCACGCTTGCGCGGACGACCACGCCCTTCGATCCGGGGACGGTCACGCTCAGCTTCCACGGCCCGGCCGACCCCACGACTCGCACCGTGCCCCTGCTTCGCAAGGTGACGACCGAGGGCGACACGTACTGGACCAACGATTCGCTCCCGAACATGACCCCGGCGAACGACTCGGTGACCTTCGCCGCGACAGGTGCCGCGGGCGGTTTCCCCGCGTTCAGCCTCCGCGCGCCCACCGTCGCGCCGTACACGCCGCAGGCCGTCGACGACTCCGTCACCGGCGTCGGCATCCGCGTCCAGTGGACCCCGTCGCCGAACCCGGCGACGGCGATGCAGATCTCGCTGCAGTACGACAGTACCTTCACCAGCAACTTCCCGAACGCGGAGATCGTCTGCATCGCCCGTGACGACGGCGATTTCACGATCAACCGCGTCTACCTCGAGCCGTGGCTCGAGGCGGGGGTCGATTCGCTGAACGTCCACCGCCAGGTCGCGTACAGTCGCTTCCTCACCACCACGACGCAGGTCGCCGACGCGATCGTGACCGTGGTCGTCCGCCGCGATACGACGGTCGTCAAGCAGTAGTCCGGACGCGCTTCTCCACGGAACGGCGGAGCCTCTCGCGAGAGGCTCCGCCGTTCGCTTTTCCCCGACGTGAGACCCCGCCGTCAGGCGGCTATATTCCGGGTGGCGCGGCACTTCCAGCCGCGCGTCGAACCGACTCTCAGGAGCTTCGCCTCATGGCTGACGGCTTTCGCACCGAGAAGGATCCGCTCGGTCCCCTCCAGGTTCCCGCGGGAGCGCTCTACGGCGTCCAGACGCAGCGCGCCGTGCAGAACTTCCCGATCAGCGGCCTCCGCCCCCTCGAGCCCTTCGTCATCGCGCAGGTCTGGATCAAGAAGGCCGCGGCGCTGACGCACAAGGAAACCGGCCGCCTCGACGCGAAGCTCGCCGACGCGATCGTTCAGGCGGCCGACGAAGTGCTCGCCGGCCAGTGGCGCGACCAGTTCGTCGTCGATCCGTACCAGGCGGGCGCCGGCACCTCGCACAACATGAACGTGAACGAGGTGCTCGCCAACCGCGCCAACGAGCTGCTCGGCGGGAAGCGCGGCGAATACAAGCCGGTGCATCCGAACGACCATGTGAACATGGCGCAGAGCACCAACGACACCATCCCGACGAACATCCGCCTCGCCGCGCTGTCGCGGCTGGATGCGCTGGTGACGACGTTCGACGGGCTGCGCGACGCGCTCGCTTCGAAGGGCAAGGAGTTCGACCACATCGTCAAGGCGGGACGCACCCACCTCCAGGACGCGATGCCGATCCGGCTCGGCCAGGAGTTCACCGCGTACGCCGGATCGATCGACCGCGCGACGCGCCGCGTGAAGGAAGCGGCCGACTACCTGCGCGACCTCGGCATCGGCGGCAGCGCGGTCGGCACCGGCGTCACGGTCGAGAAGGAATATCCCGCGCTGATGAACAAGCACCTGAAGCAGATCACCGGTCTCGATCTGCGCGTCGGCAAGGATCGCATCCAGCTCATGCAGAGCATGGGCGACGCAGCCGCCTTCAGCGCGACGTTGCGCGGGCTGGCCATCGATCTCAGCAAGATCGCAAGCGATCTGCGGCTCATGGTCATGGGCCCGCGCACCGGCATCGACGAGATCAAGCTTCCCGCGGTGCAGCCCGGCTCCTCGATCATGCCCGGCAAGATCAATCCATCGATCCCCGAGATGGTCAATCAGGTCTGCTTCCAGGTGATCGGCTGCGACACCACCGTCGCCGTCGCGTCGGAGCACGGGCAGCTCGAGCTCAACGTGATGATGCCCGTCATCGCGCACAATCTCCTGCTCTCCATGATCATCCTCACCAACGCCGCGGCGACGCTCACCGAGCGGTGCGTGAAGGGGATCGAGGCGCACGAGGACATGTGCGCGTACTGGGTGGAGCGCTCGGCCGCGCTCGCGACCGCGCTCATGCCGCACATCGGCTACGCGAAGGCGGCGGAGATCAGCAAGCAGTCGGTCAAGGAGGGAGTGCTCATCCGCGATCTCGTGAAGCGCGAAGGTCTTCTCCCCGCGGACGAGATCGACGAGATCCTCGATCTGCGGAAGATGACGGAGATCGGGGTGCCTGGCGGCAAGCACGGCGCCGTCGCCGCCGGATGACGTATCTTCGAGGGGCGACGGGATTCCGTCGCCCCTTGTCCCCCTCTCTCGTCCCCTCTATCCTCAAGACGTGCGTATCACCACCTGGGCCGAATACGGACTGATCTGCGCGCTGCACCTCGCGCGCCGCGCCAATCAGGGTCCCATCACCGGACGACAGGTGGCGGCCCAGGAGCGGCTCCCGGCGGACTATGTCGAGCAGATCCTGCTCCGCATGCGCCGCGCGGGCATCGTGAAGAGCACCCGCGGCGCGCACGGCGGATACTCGCTCGCGCTTCCCGCCGAGGAGATCTCGGTCCGCGCGGTGATCGCCGCCTCCGAGCTCACGACCTTCGATCTGCACTGCGTCAGCCATCCGGTCGAGACCGCGCGCTGCTCGGCGTCCGAGGGCTGCAGCATCCGTCCCGTCTGGATGATGCTCCAGCAGCGCATCGACGACGTCCTCGAGAGCGTTCACCTCAGCGATCTCCTCGCCGAGGAGGGAGTCGTGCGCGAGCGGATCGGCCTGCTCGCCGCGATGGCCCCAGCCGGCGCCGAGGACGAGCGCGTGGACGGGCGCCGGCCGCTCCCTGTTCTGCAATCCTGACGGCGGCCGTCATGGCACCGCGGATGGACTTCCTCGCGGCGTGGCGTCTGAGGCGCCACGCCGCGAGCTACGTGCGCGACCTCTGGGTCGAGCCTAACGCCGCCGACGTCGCCTGGCTCACCTCCCTCGAGCCGAACGACGACGCCGACCACGCGCGCTGGGAGCTGCGCTACCTCCGCCGCGCCGCGATCCTCCTCGCCGCCGAGCGCGACGCGCTCGACGATCGCACTCCCGCGGCGATCGCGCGCGCGGTCACCCGCGCGTTCGACGGCGACGCCGGCGTCGCGCACGATCGCGCCGCCGTGGCCCGCGCGCAGTTCAACGAGCGGCTCGCCAGCTACCGGAGCGTCCTGCTCTCCCGCGAGGCGACCCCGGTGACGCCCCGGCTCGGACTCGTGCTCCTCACCTTCCTCGGCCGGCCGACGTCGGCGTCGGATCCCGTCGCGATGCGCGCGGGGACGATCGTGCAGGACTCGCTCGCCGTTGCCGGTGACGCGCTGCGGACGCGCTTCGGGACAGCGCAGTTGCCGGAGGACGTCGCGCCCTCCGTCGCCGCGAGCGGAAGGCGGTAGGCGCCGCGGCCTGGCCGGAAACACGAACGGCCGCCGCGCGAACGCGACGACCGTCGAGTGCCGAAGGGGGGACTCGAACCCCCACGGGCTTAAGCCCACTGCGCCCTGAACGCAGCGCGTCTACCAGTTCCACCACTTCGGCGTGAGTCGTGAAATGTAGCCGCGGCGTGTTGGACAGTCAACGCGCATGTGACGCGCTCCGTTGCTCGCGCCCTCGGCCATGTCTAACTTGCCAGCCGGCCGGCGCATCGCCTCCGCGCCGCGCCTCTCCAACGCACCGCCATGCCGAAGCCCGCCGACAACGACGCGATCGACCCGATCGCGCGGAACAAACGCGCCCGCCACGACTACCACATCCTGGAGACGTGGGAGGCCGGCATCGTCCTCACCGGCACCGAGGTGAAATCCCTCCGCAACGGCAAGGCGACCCTCACCGACGCCTACGGCATCGTGAAGGACGGCGAGGTGTGGCTGCTCAACCTCCACATCTCCCCGTACGAGAAGGGGAACCAGTTCAACCACGAGCCCGAGCGGACGCGGAAACTCCTCCTCCACCGGCGTGAGATCAAGCGCCTCATCGGCGCGGTCGAGCGGCAGGGGCTCACCCTGATCCCCCTCGACCTCTACTTCAAGCACGGCGTCGCGAAGGTGACGATGGCCCTCGGCAAGGGAAAACAGCTGCACGACAAGCGCGAGACCGCGCGCGAGCGCGACGCCGAGCGCGAGATGGCCCGCGAGTTCCGCCGCCGATGATCGCGGCGCTCCTCCTCGCCCTCCAGCTGAGCGCGCCCGCGGAGCTCGTCATCCGCTCCGGGGCGCGCGTCGTCAACGTGCCCGTGACGAGCACCGCCGCCGGCCCCGGCGTCCGCGCCGACCTGCTCGGCCCCGCCCTCGGCGCCACCATGCGGCGGCTGCCGAACGGCCACATCTCCATCGCCGTCGGCGGCATCGCCCTCGACGTCGCCGAGCATCTCCCGTTCGTCGCCGTCGGCGACTCGGTCTTTCCCCTGGCGATCGCCCCGGTGCTCGTCGACGGCCGCCTCGTCGTCCCGCTGCAACTCCTCACCGAGATCCTCCCGCGCGTCTCCAGGGCGCTCGCCTACGACAGCGTCCGCGACGAGCTCCGCGTCACCGACACTGCCCGCGTGCGCGGCGCGACCGCCGTCGCGGCGAAGCCGCCCTCGAGCGCCGCCGCCGCGGAGAAGCCAGCCGCTCCTCCTGCCCGCAGGGCGCAGCGCGTCGTCGTCGTCGACGCCGGCCACGGAGGACCGGACAACGGCATGCACGGACCGATCGGCGAGAAGACGAGCGTCATCGAAAAGGATGTGACCCTCGCCGTCGCGAAGCAGCTCGCCACCGCGCTCCGCGCACGCGGGCTCAAGGTGATCATGACGCGGACGACCGACACGCTCATCGCGCTCTCCGACCGCGGCCGCATCGCCAACGCGAGCCACGCTGACCTCTTCCTCTCGGTGCACGTCAACGCCGCGAACCCGAACTGGAAGAAACCCGCCGCGACGCGCGGCTTCGAGACCTACTTCCTCGCCGAGGCCAAGACCGAGGACGCGAAGCGCGTCGAGGCCATGGAGAACGAGTCGGTGAAGTTCGAGACAGGCGTGCACGCGCCGAAGGGCGATCCACTCGCCTTCATCATCAACGACATGGCGCAGAACGAGCACCTTCGCGAGTCGAGCGATCTCGCGGGCACCGTCCAGGGCACGCTGGCGAAGATCCATCCCGGTCCGGACCGCGGCGTGCGCCAGGCGAACTTCGCCGTGCTCCGGACTTCGTTCATGCCCGCGGTGCTCGTCGAGATTGGCTTCGGAACGAATCCCGCCGAGGCGAAGGTGCTCGCCAGCAAGCTCTGGCAGACGCGGATCGCCGGCGCGATCGCCGACGCGACGGTCAGCTACCTGTCGCGCTACGAGCGGCGCGTGACCACCGCGACGCCGTGAGGGCGGGGCGCCGCGGCCTCGCGAGGTTCGGCCGGCTCTCCGGCTGCATCGTCGTCGCCGCGGCATGCGCCTACAACGGAGTGTACAACGCGCGTCGCGCCGATCGCGACGGCGAGCACGCGCTGCTCGCCGGCGACGACACCGCCGCGACGCGGAGCTTCGCCCTCGCCTCCGCGGCGGCGGAGACGCTCCTCGCGCGCAGCCCCAACAGCCGCTGGAACGCCGAAGCGCTCGCCCTCGCCGGTCGCGGCCTCGCCTTCACCGGCGACTGCGGCCACGCGCTCTCCCGCCTCGACGCCGCGCGTGCGCAGTCGCGTGACGGACGTGTGAAGGACGCGGCCTCGGTCGCCGCGGGATGGTGTCTCCTCCGCGGCGCACGCTACGCGGAAGCACTCGCCCTGCTCGAGCCGTTGCGGGCCTCGCGCGACCGCGAGATCTCGACGCTCGCGACGAGATGGAGCGCGCAGGCGCTCCTCGCGCAGGGCAACGCCAGCGGCGCCGCCCGCGTCCTCGCCCGCGACGATCCGGGTGGAGCGGAATGGACCCTCGCGCGCGACGCGTTCGAGCGCGGCGCCATCTCGCGCGCCGAATCGCTGCTCGTGCGCCGGGCGGCCGATCGCGACCTGCGTCCCGAGCTGATCCCCCTCCTCCGCGATCTCTGGCTGCACGGCGACAC
>JABFXC010000006.1 GCA_013361935.1 Gemmatimonadaceae bacterium | reverse complement strand
CGTCAGGGTCGTCTTCCCATGATCGACGTGCCCGATCGTCCCCACGTTCACATGCGGCTTCGTCCGCTCGAACTTTGCCTTCGCCATGATCGATGATCTCGATGTAGGAGTGTGTGCTCTTTATGACCGCTTCGTCTCGTTGCCGTTCTTGGCGACGATCTCTTCCATCTTCGACTTCGGCACTTCCTCGTAGTGGCTGAACTCCATCGAGTAGACCGCGCGTCCCTGGGACTGCGAGCGGAGCTTCGTGGAGTAGCCGAACATCTCGGAGAGCGGCACGCTGGCCGCGATCACCTGCGCCTCGCCGCGCTGCGTCATCCCGCCGATCTTGCCCCGGCGCGACGAGAGGTCGCCGAGGATGTCGCCCATGTACGCGTCCGGGCAGACGACTTCGACGTTCATCATCGGCTCGAGGATCACCGGGCCGGCGCGCTTCGCCGCCTCCTTGAACGCCATCGAGCCCGCGATCTTGAACGCCATCTCGCTCGAGTCGACGTCGTGGTACGACCCGAACACGAGCTGCACCTTCACGTCGACCATCGGATAGCCGGCGACGACGCCGTTCTCCAGCGCCTCCTTGATCCCCTGCTCCACCGGGCCGATGTACTCACGGGGGATCACGCCGCCGACGATCTTGTCCTCGAACACGAAGCCCGCGCCCTGCTCCGCCGGCTCCATGTTGATCACGACGTGCCCGTACTGCCCCTTGCCGCCCGACTGGCGGATGAACTTCCCCTCGACCTTCTCGACGCGCTTGCGGATCGTCTCGCGGTAGGCCACCTGCGGACGGCCGACGTTCGCGTCGACCTTGAACTCGCGCATCATGCGGTCGACGATGATCTCGAGATGGAGCTCGCCCATCCCGGAGATGATCGTCTGCCCGGTCTCCGCGTCCGAGTGCACGCGGAAGGTCGGATCCTCCTCGGCCAGCTTCTGCAGCGCGATCGCCAGCTTGTCCTGGTCGGCCTTGGTCTTCGGCTCGATCGCGACGTCGATGACCGGGTTCGGGAACTTCATCGCCTCGAGGATGATCGGCTTCGAGTCGTCGCAGAGCGTGTCGCCCGTGCGCGTGTCCTTCAGGCCGATCGCGGCGGCGATGTCGCCGGCGCGCACTTCCTCGATCTCGTCGCGCTTGTTCGCGTGCATCTGGAGCAGACGCCCCACGCGCTCGCGCTTGTCCTTCGTCGAGTTGTAGACGTAGGAGCCCGACTTCAGCACGCCCGAGTAGACGCGGAAGAAGGTCAGCTTCCCGACGAACGGGTCGGTCGCGATCTTGAACGCGAGCGCCGCGAACGGCGCCTCGTCCGAGACCTCGCGCGTCTCGACCGTCTCGTCGTGGTGCGGGAGGTGCCCCTCGACCGCCTTGATCTCGACCGGCGCCGGGAGGAAGTCGATCACCGCGTCGAGCAGCGCCTGCACGCCCTTGTTCTTGAACGACGCGCCGCAGAGCACGGGCACCATCGAGCCGGCGATCGTCGCCTTGCGGATGGCCGTGCGGATCTCGTCGAAGGTCAGCTCCTCGCCGCCGAGATACTTCTCGAGCACCGCCTCGTCGTGCGACATCGCGACCGCGTGGTCGATCAGCGCGTGGCGCGCCTCCTCGACCGCGTCCTTGTACTCGGCGGGGATGTCGACGACCGTGAAGGTCTTGCCTAACGTCTCCTCGTCGAAGATGTACTGCTTGCGCTCGATGACGTCGAGGTGGCCGGTGAACAGCTCGCCCGAGCCGACCGGCAGCTGGAGCGGGAAGGCGTCCTTGGAGAGACGCTCGCGGATCATCTTCATGCAGCGGTCGAAGTCCGCGCCGACGCGATCCATCTTGTTCGCGAAGATCAGGCGCGGCACGCCGTAGCGGTCCGCCTGGCGCCACACCGTCTCCGTCTGCGGCTCGACGCCGGCCACCGAGTCGAGCAGCGTCACCGCGCCGTCGAGCACGCGCAGCGACCGCTCCACCTCGACCGTGAAGTCGACGTGGCCCGGGGTGTCGATGATGTTGATCCGGTACTCCGGACCCTCGCCCTTCTTGTCGCTCTGCCCGTGCCGCTGCCAGAAGCAGGTCGTCGCCGCGGACGTGATCGTGATCCCGCGCTCCTGCTCCTGCTCCATCCAGTCCATCGTCGCCGCGCCGTCGTGCACCTCGCCGATCTTGTGGCTCTTGCCCGTGTAGTAGAGCACGCGCTCGGTCGTGGTCGTCTTGCCGGCATCGATGTGCGCCATGATGCCGATGTTGCGGTAGTACTGGAGCGGAGTTGTCCGTGCCATATCGATTGACCCGTCGCTAAACCGTCAGGGATGCGCCGCACCGCGGCTGCTTCCGTCTCGTCTCTCTTCGGCTTCCACCAGCAAAAACGCGGGTGGACCGTGGCGCCCTCGAAAACGAGAGCCGGTATCCATCCGCCATCGCCGGGTGCACTCGCACTGCAGCACGAGTGGGGACCCAAGGCGCGCCGAGCTGTTTCGTCCTGCGCTCGACGTCAAATTGTCCTGCGCTTGCTTCTCGGGAGCCTCACCGTCGTTCACCGACGGTCCGGCCGGTCTGCATTGCCCCGTCCTTCGAGGCACCCCCGCGTCGTTCTCGCTTTCCGGATCGCGTCGCGATCCCCGCGGGCCCATAGGTGTCGGCGCGCAGTTCGCCGATCGATTTGCCCTCCCGCCCGATCACAGCGCGGGGGAGCCTGAGAAAGGTAGTCCGATGCGGGCTTAAGTCAACCGGCCACACATCTTTGCGACCCCTCGGCGCACGCACCCCTGCGCCGTGCGCTCGGCCGTGGAGATGAACGGGAGGTTACGCTGGTCGCCCTCGCTTCGTCTTACCGCGAGCACTCAGCAGCCTCGGCAGGTCAGCCCCTACTTCCATACTCGAGCCACGATGCGATTCTCTGGTCTCCGCGCCGCCGTCCCCGCCGTCCTGCTCGCTGGCTGCGCCAGCCTCCAGCAGGGGCCGACCGAATATTCCCTCGCCGCCACCGGCGCCGCGCAGGGACTCTCCCGCGTCACCAGCGATGCGGTCGACGAGTACTCCCCCGCCCCCAACCCGGACGGGAGCACGCTGCTCTTCGAGACGCACGACAACAACGACCAGTCGGCCATCGTCGGCGTCGACCCGACCTCGGGCGCCCGCCGCACCGTCTACACCGGCGGCAACAGCCTCGCGACCGACCCGGCCTGGGATCCGACCGGCCGCTTCTTCGTCTACAGCTCCAACTCCACGGGGAACTGGAGCCTCGTCCGCACGGTCTCGAACAGCCCGAACGCCGCGGTCTCGATCGTGGTCAACGGCGACGCCGCCCCGGTCGTCTCGACGCCGAGCATCTCGCCGGACGGCAAGAAGATCGTCTTCGGCACGTACATGCGGAGCATGTGGCACCTCGGCATGGCCAACCTCGACGGCTCGGGTCTGATGACCCTCCTCGGCGAGGGCCACGACCCGGTGTTCAGCCCCGACGGAAAGCGCATCGCGTTCGTGCGCATCGTCAACACCCGCGCGCAGATCTTCACCCTCGATCCGGAGACGGGCTCGAAGGTCATTCAGGTGACGAACGGGGATCACGACAACGTGAATCCCTCGTGGTCGCCCGATGGACAGTACCTCCTGTTCGCCTCGAACCGCGCCGCCAACAAGCCGCAGCGCGGCTACACGGTCGGCGAGACCACCGAGCGCCAGGGCCGCTTCAACCTCTACGCGATCCGCGCCGACGGGACCTCCCTCGTTCAGCTCACCGACGGTGAGGCGAACTCGGGCAACCCGGTGTGGGCCAAGGACGGTTGGATCTACTTCTCGTCCAACCAGGCCGGCAACTTCGACATCTGGCGCCTGAAGCCGACGGGCGAGCTGATCGGCGCCAAGTAACCGCCGACTCGAACGCACGAAGGGGCGCTGCCGTCAGGCAGCGCCCCTTCGTTTCGTACGGCGATCGCTACTGCCCCTGCTGCGGCGGGGGCGCGGGCGGGAGCTGCGCCAGACGCTGCTTCATCTGCGCGAATCCCGCGTCGGTCGTCTGCGTCCCCTGCAGCTGCGACTGGCTCGTCTGGCTGAGCATCCGCTGGATGTCGGCGATGCGGTCCTGCGTGCCCGGGTGATCCGAGAACCAGTTCGACACCGCGCTCGTCCCGCCGCCCGCCGCCTGCTCCTCGGAGAGCAGCTTCTGGAAGAACGTCAGCATGCCGGTCGGGTTGTAGCCAGCCTTCAGCACGTTCTGGAACCCGCCCTCGTCGGCCTGGATCTCGTCCTGCCGGCTGAACTTCGCGAAGATCGCCGCGCCGCCGATGTTGATCGCCGCGGCCGCCGCCTGGTTGCTGCACACGTTCGTCAGCGCGCACGCGATCGACACACCGGCCTGCGCGCCCTGCTGCTGCTCGATCTGCTTCACCGAGTGCCGCCGCACGACGTGCTCGATCTCGTGGCCGAGCACCCCGGCCAGCTCGCTCGCGTTGTCGGCGCGCGCGAGCACCCCGCGATTGACGTAGACGTAGCCGCCCGGCAGCGCGAACGCGTTGACCACGTCGGTGTTCACGACCGCGAAATGCCAGTCGAGGTCGGCGCGCGAGGTCGTATGCGCGATCCGGCTGCCGAGGTCGTTCACGTACGAGTCGATCACCGGATCGTTCAGCATCGGCAGCTGCTGGTTCACCTGCGCCGCCTCCTGCGCGCCGAGCTGAACTTCCTGCTGCGTCGAGACGGAGGCACACGCACTCGCGAACGCGAGCGTGGCGGCGGCGAGTAAGGTCTTACGCATGTCCGGTTCTCCCTGGTGTCGACGTCGCGCCGTCATCGCGGCGCGAGACCCCCACCCGAGGCACGATCCAGACCGCGCGCCCCGCCGTTACGGTCCTGCCGGGCTCGTGACGATCTCGGCGCGGTTCACCTGCGCGAGGAAGCTGCTCTTCGGCAGCGACGGGTGCGTCGCCTCCGCCGTCCAGCCCATGTCCGTGACGTCGTGCAGGCTGATGACGGCCCCGCTCGTGATGCGGAAGCCGGGAAGCTTGTCGAGCGACGTCGCGTAGGTGGCGTGCTGGGCGAAGTAGACGTCCTGCGCGTTGCGCAGCGCCGCCAGGTCTCCCTCGATGGCGCGGGCGGTCCCCCGCGACGCCAGATCGCGCTCGACGACGCGGGACGTGCGGTTGTACGAGTAGCCCAGCCCGGTGTTGGCGCCGCCGGCGAGCGGGATCACCAGGTCGTTGCGCGCGCCGGTGCTCGTGGACGTGCTCGTGGACGTGCTTGTCGAGGTACTCGTGCTCGTCGTGCGGGTGGTGTCCGTCGAGCCGGACTGCGCGATGGCGGCCGCCGGGAGGAGAACCGCGGCGGCGAGAGAACTCATGGCGAGACGCATCGTTCGACCTCGGTCAACGTTTGAGCTTGCGGAGAGCTGCCGCCCAGCATTGCAAGAGGGCAGCCAGACAGCTTCGACGATTCTCGCTCGCTTCCCGCCCTATGGCGCGACGCTCTCCCGCGCCATCGCGGCGACCTCGTCGCGCATGACGCGGCCGAGGGTCTCGATGAACTGCTCGATGTGGTCCGTGTTGCCCCGTCGCGCCGCGAGGAATGGGTCCATCACCGTGCAGCGGACGACGGCGATCCCGCCGGCGCGCAGGTAGTCGTCGTGCGTGAAGCCGAGTCCCTCGACGACCGGATCCGCCGCATGGCCGTACTCCCGAGGCTGCAACACGGTCTTCGTCACGAGGTAGTCCAGAGCGCGCAGCGGGCGGCCGCTTCCCAGGCTCATCGCGCGGTAGACGCGCTCTGCCAGCTCGTTCGAATCCTCGAGCGCGCCGAGCTGCGGATGCCGGATGGCGAAGCAGACGATATTCACGTCGGGCCGCGGGAGCAGCACGAGACGAAACGGCGACAGCTCGGCCGTCGCGAGCGCATCGTGCAGCGCGAGCGCCCCGCGCGCCGCGTCGCCGATCAGCCGGCCGTAGCCCGTCGCATCCAGCGGGAGAACCTTGTGCGCCATCCACACGCTCGCGGCGGCTGCGCCGGGCTTCGATCCCTCGAGGATGAACCGGCCGATGTACGCCGTGTCCGAGGCGCCCTCGTGAAACAGGTACGGCGCGTCGACGCTCACCATCCCGCGCACGCGGTGATCGCGGAAGGAGATCGCTCCCGCCGGATACGGAACCGCGCCGAGCTTGTGCGGGTCGATCGTCACCGAGTCCGCGCGCGCGAGCGCCGAAAAGGCGTGATAGACGGACTCGCTCGGCCAGAGGGGTCCGGCGGCCTGGCCGCTCACCACCTGCTCGAAGGAGAGCCGGCCGCCGTCGGCGCCACGCACGGCGGCCGACGCGTAGCCGCCCCACGCCGCGTCGGCGTGAAGGTAGAAGGCGAGCCCATGCCGCCGTCCGGCGCGCGCGCGCGCCGCGTCGATCAGGTCGAGCCGGTCCACCGCGCCCTCCTCCGTCGTGCCCATCACGCTCACGCAGGCGATCACCGGCCGGTGCTGCGCCGCGAGCGCATCGAGGATCTCGTCGAGCGCGTCGGTGTCCTGGCGGAAGTGCGAGTCCACGGGGACCCGAAGCAGATGCGACTCCCCCATGCCGAGGACGCGGCACGCCTTCGCGAACGAGTAGTGCGCCGTCGAGGGAACGAGGACGACGCCCGGGGGAAGCGCGTTGCCGAATCGCTCGGCGAGCCGCAGGCCGAACGCCTGATAGCCGAGCCCCGAGATCCCGTTCCGCGCGACCGCATCGGCCGCGGCCTGCGGATCGCCGAGCATTCGCTGGAAGGCGTCGTAGGCGTCG
Source organism: Gemmatimonadaceae bacterium (assembly GCA_013361935.1). GTDB lineage: Bacteria > Gemmatimonadota > Gemmatimonadetes > Gemmatimonadales > Gemmatimonadaceae > JABFXC01. The sequence continues at coordinate 4,183 of JABFXC010000006.1, read as the reverse complement.
AGCGCGGCGTCGGGAGCGACGTTGAGCAGCTCCCACACGCCGAGGTCGCCGAGCCGCGCCCGCTCACCGTCAGGCCTGACGACTTCGACCTCCCGTGCTCCCAGCTCCTCGGCGCCCCAGCGCAGCGCGACGGGGAGATACTTCAGATTCCGGGCGACCCAGAGCGCCTCGATGTTCGCGATGGTGCCGCCGGAGCAGAGATGGCCCCAGTGCCGCGTCGCGTCGTAGCCGATCATCCGCGCGATCTGCGCCGCCACCTGCAGCTCGAGCCGCGTCGTCACCGGCGATCCTTCGGACGCGACGTTGTTCGGGTTGTAGAGCATCGTCGCGAAGTAGCCGATGAGGCTCGCCATCGTCGGATCCGAGGCCATGTGGCCGACGTAGCGGGGACTGAAGAAGGGGACGCCTTCCTTCAGCTCGGCGAGCAGCCCGAAGAGCTCCTGCGAGAGCGTCGCGATGGAGCTCTGATACTCCGCGGTGTGCTTGTCCCGCTCGCGGATCGTGAAGCCATCCTCGGGATGGAAGTTGCGCCGCCAGAAGACATGATCGCGGAACGCCTCGAGCAGGAGCCGCTCGAAGACGTCGGCGTTCTCCGCCTTGGGGCCGAGGAAGAGCGAGGAGAGGTCGACTGCGGTCGCGTCGTCGCGGGAGTCGGACATGTCGGGGGCGATGGTGGTCGAGGCGCGTGAGCCGGCCTATCCCGGGAAAGCTCGTGCCGGGCCCGTCTCCGGCGCAGTCGGGCGATGCCGGAGCGCGCCGTCGGGGAATCACCTGAAGGTCGCCCGGCGCTTGTGGACGAGGCCTTCCGCCGGAGCTAGCGTGTGGGGCGCGGCTCCCGCTCCCTTCCCTCTCCCCGGACGATGGTCACGAGATCGCTCTTCTTCTGTATCGGCATCGCGCTCGCCGCCGTGTCCGGGCGAGGGGCCTGCCAGTCGACTCACGCGACACGGTTCGTCGTCGGAGCGGTGCAGCACGGACATGTGCGGAACGTGTCGGCGGACACCACCGCCCGATCCTGGACCCTGCGCTCCGGCCCGGTTCTCTATCGCGTCTCGGCGCGCGGCGACAGCGCGGTCGTCGACTACTTCGGTCCCGAGGCGAAGGAGGGCGACTCCGCGGCGCGGGTGCTTCCGACCTACCCGCGCATCCCCACGCGATCGCTCGCCGGAACGGTGAACGGCGCGCCGCTCGCCCCCGGCGCGCTGCGCTTCGTGGCCGGACGCGTGATGCATCTCGGCCGCGGGGTGGACGAGCTGCGACTCACCCACCGCCACGCCACCCTTCCCCTGGACGTGGAGGAGCGAGTCACCGCCTGGGGATCGACCGGCGTCGTCACGCGCGAGCTCACGATCACCAATCGCGGGCGCGCCACGATACGCGTCGACCTCGCGCCGACGATGCTGCTGCCGCGCGGACCGTACGCGCTGCAGTACCTCTACGGCAACTGGGGACAGGAACGGCAGCTCGCCGGCGAAGCGTTAGGCGCCGGCGTCCGCGACTTCGAGCAGACGTCCGGGCGCTCCTCCAAGGGCTACGTCCCGTGGATCGCGCTGCGCAACGAGCGCGCGGGGATCCAGTACCTCGCCGAGCTGGCCTGGTCGGGGAACTGGAGCGCGCGGGTGGAGCGGTATCCGGGCGAGAACGACATCGCCCTCGTCGAGCGGCCGGTCGCCCTGCGGATGGGACTTCGCCACGACGCCGGCGGCCCGCTCTCCCTGGCGCCGGGCGCGTCGTTCACCACTCCGCGGCTCGCGCTCACCGCGGCGGCGGGCGACCTGGACGACGCCGAGAACCAGATGCACCGCTGGCAGCGGAGCTACGTGATGCCGCCGTCGCCGGGGAACCGCCCCCTGCTCGTCCACTTCAACACCTGGTACCCCTACGGTCAGGACGTCGACCTCGCGAAGGCGAAGGCCGCCGCCGACGTCGCCGCCACGCTCGGCCTCGAGGCGTACGTGATCGACTCTGGCTGGTACGTCGACAGCGACTGGGTGATGGAGCTCGGCGACTGGAAGGTGAGCCGGCGGAAGTTCCCGCACGGCCTCGAGGAGCTGGCCGACTACGTGCGCGCGCGGGGGATGAAGTTCGGGATGTGGATCGAGGTCGAGAACCTCGGCCAGGGCTCGCGCAACTTCCGCGAGCATCCCGACTGGTGCCTCTCGTACGAGGGGAAGCCGGTGATCAACGACCGCCGCTGCCAGCTCGACTTCGCGAAGCCCGCCGTCAGGGAGTGGGCGCGGGGCGTGGTCGAAGGGGTGGTCACGAAGTACAGGCTCGGCTGGCTGAAGATCGACTACAACATCGACGCGGGTGACGTCTTCGATCCCGCGAGTCCGCGTCGCGCGGGCGCGCGGCTTCACGATCACGTCCAGGCGTACTACGCGTGGCTCGACGAGCTGCGCGCGGCGCACCCCGAGCTCGTCGTGGAGAACTGCTCCAGCGGCGCGCTGCGCTTCGACAGCGGGATCATCGCGCACACGCACACGACGTGGGTGTCGGACGTCGTGAACGCGAAGCAGTCCCTCCAGCTCGGCTACGGCTGCACCGTGCAGTTCCCTCCGGAGCTGTGCAACCACTGGATGGTCGGGGAGAAGGACGATGGCACCGTCGATCCCGCGGGCGATCCCGCGTGGTGGGATTTCATGTTCCGCGTCCCGATGACCGGACAGTTCGGGATCTCCAGCCGCGTCGCCGAGTGGCCGGCGGCGGTGCGCGAGCGCGCCGCGGCGAACGTCGCGCTCTACAAGGAGATCCGCGGAACCATCACCGGCGCCGACGTCTATCATCTCACGCCGTCGCCCGATCACGACGCTCCGCGCGGGTGGATGGCGATCCAGTACGTCGCGCCGGCGGACGGGCGGAGCGTGCTGCTCGCGTACCGGCTGCCTGATGGCGAGGCGACGCGCGTCTTCCGCATGCGCGGGCTGGCGCGCGACGCGACCTACGACGTGCGCGTGGATGGCGCGCCCTCGGGCGCGCTGACCGGCGCGCAGCTCGCCCATGCCGGTCTCCCCGTGACGCTCGGCGCCGAGTGGCGGGCGGCGGTGATCGAGCTCGCGCCGCGCCGTTAGGCGAGACGAGAAGAGCCCCGCGCGACCGACCGGTCGCGCGGGGCTCTCTGTGTCGTCAGGCGGCGACGACTACCAGCGGTAGTGCGCGAACGCCTTGTTCGCTTCCGCCATGCGGTGCGTGTCTTCCTTCTTCTTCACCGCGTTGCCCTCGCCCTTGCTCGCGGCGATCACTTCGGCGGCGAGCTTATCGGCCATCGACTTCTCGTTGCGCTCGCGCGAGTACGAGATGAGCCAGCGCATGGCGAGCGCGGTACGGCGCTCGGGCCGAACCTCGACCGGCACCTGGTAGGTGGCACCGCCGACGCGGCGGCTCTTCACCTCGACGACCGGCTTCAGGTTGGCCAGCGCCTGCTTGAAGACGTTGACGCCCGGCTGGCTGGTGCGCGACTCGACGAGATCCATCGCGCCATAGAAGATGCGCTCGGCGGTCGACTTCTTCCCCTGGTACATCAGCACGTTGACGAACTTCGAAACCGTCTGGCTGTCATAGCGCGCGTCGGGGAGGATCGTGCGCTTCACGGCGGTCTTGCGGCGGCTCACTTCTTCTTCCCTCCAGCCGCGGCGGCGCCCGCCTTCGGCTTCTTGGTCCCGTACTTCGAGCGGCTCTTGTTGCGGCCGTTCACGCCCGACGCGTCGAGCGTGCCGCGAACGATGTGGTAGCGAACGCCCGGGAGATCCTTCACACGGCCACCGCGCACGAGCACGATCGAGTGCTCCTGCAGGTTGTGGCCCTCGCCCGGGATGTAGGCGATCACTTCGAACCCGTTGGTCAGACGCACCTTCGCGACCTTCCGGAGCGCCGAATTCGGCTTCTTCGGGGTCGTGGTGTAGACGCGCGTGCAGACGCCCCGCCGAAATGGATTCGACTTGAGCGCCGGCGACTTCTCCTTCTTCACGACGTCACGGCGCGACTGCCGGACGAGCTGATTGATCGTTGGCATAGCTTCGATGTAAGCGAACAGCGCCGCCCGATCCCGGGCGGGAGAGACTGGGAAAACTAGCGGGCGTCGGCGGTTGCGTCAACCGGTTGCGGCTCGAAGCCTTACGCGAGCGCCTTCCACTTCCGGACGGGGGGCGGGGTCGCACGGCGACGTGGAAGTGGATGGGGGACG
>JABFXC010000098.1 GCA_013361935.1 Gemmatimonadaceae bacterium | reverse complement strand
GGGCGGCGACGACGGGCGCGGCGGCGCTGCGTCGCCGGCCCCCCTTCGCCGGCGGCGCCGCCGGCTTCTCGGCGCGCGCACGCTTCTCCCGCTCCCAGCGCGCGCGGATGCGCGCGATCTGGTCGTCGGTGAGCGGACTGATGTGACTGCGGACGGGGATGTCCATCTGCCGCAGCAGCGAGACGACTTCGTCCGCGCTGATGCCGAATTCACCCGCCAGGTCGTTCACGCGAAGCTTGCTCAAACCTTCCTCCCATTGGGCGTCGCCGCGTCACGCGAACCGCGAGCGTCCGACGCACCTTCCACGAGCTCGCGGATCCCTTTCGCGAGCGTACCATCGACGATTCCGACGACAGCCGTCGATTGCCTGCCTACCGCCGCGCCCAGCTCTTCCGCGCCGAGCGCTTCCACGAAGCGAACCCGCCGTGCGTTGAGCAGCGGGATCACCTTGTCGAGACTGTTGCGTGAAGCGTCCGGCGCGACGAGCGCGTACGCGAGCTTGTTCTTCGTCGCCGCCATCCGGACCTGCTCCACGCCGACCACCACCATCCGTCCGCGCACACCGAGGCCGACCAGCGAGGCCACTTTGCGGCGGATGGAGTCTTCCATCTGCTACTCCTGCGTCTCGCTCGCGCCGGCGTTGTCGTTCTCGGCGCCTTCCTCGGTGAGCGACTCGATGAGCGCCATGAGCCGGTCGGCCTCGGCCGGCGCGATCCCCGGAAGCTTGAGGAAGTCCTCGCGCTCGAGGTCGATGATGTCGTTCAGTGTACGGTAGCCCGCTTCGGCGAGAACCGCGACCGTCGCCGGCGGCAGGCCCTCGATCTCCGAGAGCTGCAGGTCGACGTCGCCCTCCTCACCGGGGAGCGGCGCGAAGACGCCCTCGGCGCCGCGCTCCATCCACTCGCGGCTCGAGAACAGATCGATCTTCCACCCCGTGAGCTCGGACGCGAGGCGGACGTTCTGTCCGTTGCGACCGATCGCCAGCGAGAGCTGGTCCTCGTCGACGACTGCCTGGATCGTCTTGGTGACCGGATCGCTGAAGACGCGCGCGACGCGCGCCGGCGCGAGCGCGAGCTTCGCGAACCGCTCCGGGTCCGAGGACCAGGGTACGATGTCGATGCGCTCCCCACCGAGCTCGTTGACGACCGCCTGCACGCGCGAGCCCTTGAGGCCGACGCACGCGCCGACCGGATCGATGCTGTCGTCGCGGGAGAAGACGGCGATCTTCGAGCGGCTGCCCACCTCGCGGGCGGCCACGCGGATCTCGACGATCCCCTGCTGGATCTCCGGCACCTCGAGCTTGAAGAGCGCCTTCACGAAGAGTGGATCGCCGCGGCTGAAGATGAGCCGCGGTCCCTTGGGGGTCTCCTCGACGCGCTTCAGCACGGCGCGGATCGGCTCGCCCTGATGGAAGTGCTCGCGGTGGTTCTGCTCGCGGTAGGGGATGATCGCTTCGGCCTCGCGGAACTTGTTCAGCATGATGACGAGCTTACCGCGCTCGATCTGCTGCACCTCCCCGGAGAGGAGCTCGCCGACGCGCGAGGAGAACTCGTCGCGGATGCGGGTGCGCTCGCCCTCGCGGACGCGCTGGATGATGCGCTGCTTCGCGGCCTGCACGGCGGCGCGCCCGAAGACGGCGAAGTCGACCGGCTCCTCCATCTGGTCGCCGACCTGATACTCCTCGTCGAAGAAGCGCGCCTCCTCGAGGGAGATCTCCTTCGCCGGATCGGTCACGGCATCGACGACGGTCTTGAGGACGACGATGCGGATGTCTCCGCGCCCGTCGTCGATCGAAACCTCGGCCTGCACCGTTGGCCCGTACTTCTTGGCGAGCGCCGCGTAGATCCCGTCCTGCAGGAGCTCATGCAGCTCCGACCGGTCGAGCTGCTTGACGTTCGTCAGCTCACGAACCGCCGCCAGAATTTCCGCTGAACTGACCATCCGAACCCCTCTTACCGTTTCCAGGTAAACGCCAGCCGGGCCTCTCTGATCCCCGCCAGCGGTATCCGCCGCTCTTCGCCCTTCGGCATCCGCACGACCGCCACCTCGGCGCCCGGCTCTCCTTCGATCGCCACGATCTCGACTTCCGCCCGTCCTCCCACCGCGTCGCTGACGACGCTCGCTTTCTTCCCAGCAAAGCGGCGCCAATCGTCCGCATGGCGCAGCGGCCGCTCGACGCCGGGCGAAGACACCTGCAGCACGTACCGCGGCGCAACCACCGCGCCCGCGTCGAGCTTCGCCTCGATCGCGCGCGACACCTTCGCGCAGTCCTCCACCGACACCTGCTCCCGGTCGAGCCGGTCCATCCGGACGTCGATGATCGGACGCTGCTTCGTCCCGCCCTTCCGCAGCTCGACGAGCTCGAAGCCGAGCGCATCAAGCTCACTCTGGACAATGACTTCCAGCGAATCGCTCACGTTGTGTCGAGATGTCGGACGCCGACGCCAGGAAACAAAAAATGTGGGGAAACTCCCCCACATTCAACTCGCGACCCGTCTCCGGGGGCGCGCAGCAGAAATGAATGTACTCTACGGAGAGGCGGGAATCAAGCCGAACGCGCCGCGGCTCACCTGGGCTCGGCGAGCATCACGCCGAGCTGTCGCCCGGCGTCGCCGGCGCGATGCGAGTAGAAACGGTCGTTGTCGCAGCGCGTGCAGCGCTCGCTGACGGTGATCTCGCGGACGCCGAGCGACCGCGCATGGTCGGCGATGAGCGCGCGCAGGTCGACGGTGGTCGGGCGGTCGACCGATTTCCCCGTGAGCGTGGCGTAGACGTCGGGGCTGACCTCGTAGCAGCGGCCGCAGATCGCGGGACCGCAGTGGACGATCAGCTCGCTCGCCGGGGCGTTCTCCTTCGCGAGCATCGTCACCGCTTCGGCGATGATCCGCGCCGCGGTTCCTCGCCAACCGGAGTGAAGCAGCGCCGCCGCGCCGTTGCGGTGTCCCACGAAGACCGGGACGCAATCGGCGACGGTCACGGCCATCGCCGTCCCGCGCAGCGGAGCGAGATGGCCGTCAGCGTCGTCCGCGCGGAGCCACCCGGACCAGCCGGGCACGTGGCGGATGATCGTCGCGCCGTGCACCTGCCGCGCGCTGGCGAGCCGCGCGCCGCCAAGCGACTCGCGGAGCGCGCCCCACCGCGCGAACACTTCGCCCACCGGCTCCCCGCCCTGGAGGCCGAAGGTCCCCATGGAGCGCGTGGTCGTGAAGGCGAGGATCCCGATCCCGGCGAAGCCGGGCGCCATCTCGCGTCCGTCGACCTGCTGCGCCAGCCCGCCGGCGGACGCGCTCGTCATCTCAGTCGCGGCGCCGCTCCTCGACGCGCTCGATCTTCGCGCCAAGCGCGCGAAGGCGCTCGTCGATGCGCTCGTAGCCGCGCTCGATCTGGCCGACGTTGTTGATGGTGCTGGTGCCGCGGGCACAGAGCGCGGCCAGGAGCATCGCCATCCCGGCGCGGATGTCGGGGGACTCGACGGTCGAGGCGGTGAGCTGCGTGGGGCCGGCGATGATCGCGCGGTGCGGATCGCAGAGCACGATCCGCGCGCCCATCCCGACGAGCTTGTCGACGAAGAACATCCGGGACTCGAACATCTTCTCGAACATCATGATCATCCCGCGGCACTGCGTGGCGGTGACGATGGCGATGCTCATGACGTCGGCCGGAAACGCGGGCCAGGGCTGATCCTCGAGCTTCGGCACCGCGCCGCCGAGGTCGGACTGGATCTCCATCTCCTGGCCGGCGGGCACCACGAGGTCGGCGCCGTCGACGGAGGTCTCGACGCCGAGTCGCTCGAAGCCCATGCGGATCGCGCGAAGGTGCTCGATCCCCGCGCGCTCGATGCGGAGCGCCGACTTGGTCACCGCCGCGAGACCGATGAAGGAGCCGACCTCGATGTGGTCCGGTCCGATGCGGTGCGTGGCACCGTGAAGGGGGCGCCCGCCCTGGATGGTGACCCGGTTCGTGCCGATGCCGTCGATCTGCGCGCCGAGGGCGACGAGGAAGTGGCAGAGATCCTGGACGTGCGGCTCGCAGGCGGCGTTGCCGATGACCGTCGTCCCGGTGGCGGCGACGGCGGCGGTGATCGCGTTCTCGGTCGCGGTCACGCTCGGCTCGTCGAGGAAGATGTCCGCGCCGCGGAGGCCGGAGGTCCTGAACTCGAACTTGCGGCCGACCTTGAAGGTCGCGCCGAGCTGCTCGAGGGCCAGGAAGTGCGTGTCGAGCCGGCGGCGGCCGATGACGTCTCCGCCGGGCGGCGGGAGGGTCACCTCGCCGCAGCGGGCCAGCAGAGGCGCGGCGAGCAGGATCGCTCCGCGAATCTTCTTGCAGAGCTCCGGGTCGAGGTCGGCGGCGCGCACCTCCTTCGCGTGGATGCGCAGCGTGTTGCGCTCGCTCCATTCGGCGCTCGCCCCGACGGACTTAACTAGCTCGACGAGCGTCTCGACGTCGCGGATGCGCGGGACGTTCTCGAGGATCACCGGCTGGTCGGTGATCAGCGCGGACGCGACGATCGGCAGCGCAGCGTTCTTGTTGCCGCTGGGGGTGATGGTGCCGGAGAGGCGATGCCCTCCCTCGACGATGTACTGGAGGGCGTGCGGAGCGGAACCCATTGCGAGGAGCGCGAGTGTGTGTGTGCGGGAGGGCGAAGGATGATCGGTCGCCCATTGGACGCGCAAGCGAGCGGCGCGATACGGCGCGCGCGGAGTGACTGGGCGCACCTCGGAGCGCGGCGCGAGAAGGACGGTTGGCGCGGGGGCGTCGCCTGGACTAGGATTGCGAGAGCTGCCGCAGCAGGGCTCGGCTGGCCTCACCTTTGCACGAGAGGGGCGCGGGCCACGACGGCCCGGAGCCACGGAGACGATGATCGACGCGATGACGCACGCGGGCGCGCAGCTGCTCCAGGCAGCGGCGACGTTGCCGGACACGTTGTTCACGAAGCCGGTCGCGCCGGTGCGCGGCTGGTTCGAGCAGGTCACCGGGATCGCCAGCGGGCTCGTGTCGATCACGCTGCTGGTCCTCACCGTGGCGCTGGTTCCTGCGGCGTGGAACTTCAGGAAGAGCTACAAGAAGGTGAGCGAGCTGCTGGACAAGATCTACGCGGACGTCAATCCGCTGATGAAGCACGCCAGCACGGTCGCGGACAACCTGGACTACATCACGACGTCGGTCCGGGTGGACATGCAGCGGGTGAACCAGACGATCGCGGTGGCGAACCAGAAGCTGCGCGAGGCGGTGGATCTCACGGAGTCACGGCTCCAGGAGTTCAACGCGCTGCTGAAGGTGGTCCAGCAGGAAGCGGAGGACACCTTCGTCACGACGGCGTCGGTGGTGCGTGGTGTGCGGAAGGGAATGCAGACCCTCGAGGAAGAGACGAGGGAGACGGACGCGACGCGACTGACGCGCGCGCCGGAACTGGACGACGACTGGATCGAGGGAGACGACGATGGCGACGACAGCACGACCGCGGCCGCGGACCGGCGAGCAGGCCCGCGCATCCGCTCGCGCGAGCTCTGAGGGCCCGCGGGAGCAGCAGTTCGATCTCCTGACGGCGGCGCTGATCGGCGTCGCGATCGGAGTGGGGACGACGACGCTACTGCGGCGCGGTCCGCAGGGCGAGCGTCCGCTGATGCCGCTGCTCAAGGGCGTCGGCAAGGGGGCGAAGTGGGCGGGGGTGATGGGCTTCCGGGGCGCGAAGGCGGGGGCGAAGGCCAGCCGCCGGGGCGCCGAGTGGGTGGCGGACCGGGGGGAGGACCTCTGGGAGCACGTCCCCGCGGAGGAGATCGGCGAGACGATCGGCGAGTTCCTCGACGAGGCGCGCGACCGCATCGCCGACACCGTCGAGTCGGAGATCAAAGATCTTCGAAAGGCGATCAAGCGTCAGCGCCGCAAGCTCGGCGTCTGACCGCCGGGGCAGCGGCCCGGATCGAGGCGGGGCGCCAGGGGCGCTCCGCCTCCTTCGCCTGCTCGCCATACCGTTAGGCGCGCTCGTCCTCGTCGCGCTGCTGCCGCGCGCGGCATGGGCGTGGACCCCGGGCACCCACATCATGCTCAGCGAGGCGGTGCTCCGCTCGCTCGGCACCCTGCCCTCCACCGTCGCCGCGCTCCTCCAGGCGTTCCCGTACGACTACCTGTACGGCTCCATCGCCGCCGACACGAGCATCGCCAAGAAGTACGCGGCCCCGGGGCGGCACTGCCACGCCTGGCACGTCGGGCTGGAGATCTACGACCAGGCGCGCGACGAGCCGCTCCGCGCCTTCGCGTTAGGCTACCTCTCGCACCTCGCCGCCGACGTCGTCGCGCACAACTACTTCGTCCCGCGCCAGCTCGCCGTCGCCTCGCGCACGTCGGGGCTCGGCCACAGCTACTGGGAGAGCCGCTTCGAGACGCACCTCGGCGAGGGCCACGCGCGCCGCGCGAAGGAGGTCATCCTTCTCGATCACGGCCGCTCCGACGAGCTCCTCGACCGCGTGCTCTCGCCGACGATCTTCAGCACGCCGACCAACCGGCGGATCTTCCGCGGGATGGTCTACGTCACCGACAGCGAGTCGTGGCAGCGCGTGTTCAAGGTGGCGAAGGAGATGAGCCGCTGGGACCTGCCCGATGACGAGGTGGTGCGCTATGTCGATCGCGCGTACGACTACGTCATCGATTTTCTCGTGCGGATCGACCGGTCGGAGCCGTATCTCCTCGATCCGGCGGGGGACGAGGCGCTGTCGCTCGCCAAGCGCGTGCGGCGCGAGGCGCTGCGCGCCGGAGGCGAGACGGTGCTGATCGAGGAGGCGGACCGGCGCTTCACCATGCCCGAGTCGCCCCTCGCCTATGCGAGGGGCGCGGCATCGCCGATCATCCCTGCGCTCGGGACGCGAGGAGCTGATTGACCTTCTTCGCGTCGGCGCTCCCCTTCGACTTCTTCATCACGAAGCCGACGAGCACGCCCTGGAGCTTCTTCTCCCCGGCGAGGTAGCGCTGGGCTTCGGCCGGGTGCTCGGCGAGGACCTCGTCGATCCAGCCGCGGAGCGCCGCGTCGTCGTCGACGCGCACGAGGCCCTCGCGCTGGGCGACCTGCTCGGGGCGATCGCCGGTGCGGACCATCTCGGCGAAGACCTGCTTCGCCGCCGAATGTCCGACGACGCCGTCGCGGACGAGGGTGATCAGCGCGGCGAGGTCGGCGGGGCGGACGCGAAAGGCGTCGATGTCGTCGCCGCTGGCGTTGAGCGCGGTGAGCACGCCGTTGATGGTCCAGTTCGCGGCGGCCTTGGCGTCCCCGCTCTGCCGGGCGACACCCTCGAAGTAGTCGGCCAGCTCCGCGGAGCTGGTGAGCACGTCCACGTCGTACTCGCCTAACGCGTAGTCGCCGGCGAACCGGCTCCGCCGCGCCTCGGGGAGCTCGGGGAGCGACGTCTGCATCCGCTCGATGAAGCCGGCGTCGAGCACGAGCGGCGGGAGGTCGGGCTCGGGGAAGTAGCGATAGTCGTGGCTGCCCTCCTTCGTGCGGCTCGGGCGGACGACGCCGCGCGCCTGATCGAAGAGCATCGTCTGCTGCTCGACGCGGCCGCCGCGCTCGAGGAGCTCGGTCTGGCGCGCGAACTCGAGAGCGAGCGCGCGCTCGACGTTGGAGAACGAGTTGAGGTTCTTGACCTCGGTCTTGGTGCCGAGCTTCACCTCGCCGGCGCGGCGCGCGCTGACGTTGGCGTCGACGCGAAGGCTTCCCTTCTCCATGTCGCAGTCGCTGATGCCGACGTACTGGAGGATGAGCTTGAGCGTGCGCAGATACGCGCCCGCTGCTTCGGCCGAGCGCATGTCCGGCTCGCTGACGATCTCGATGAGCGGGACGCCGGCGCGATTGAGGTCGATCGCCGTGGCGCCGGCGTACCGGTCGTGCACCGACTTGCCGGCGTCCTCCTCCATGTGCACGCGGGTGATCCCGACGGTGATCCCGGTGCCCTCCGCGTTGGTGCCGATCTTCAGCCGGCCGTGCTCGGCGAGGGGCTTGTCGAACTGGGAGATCTGGTAGCCCTTGGGCAGGTCGGGATAGAAGTAGTTCTTCCGCGCGAACACCGACATCGGGTTCACCGTGCACCCGAGCGCGAGCGCGGCGCGCGTCGCCAGCTCGACGGCGTGGGCGTTGAGCACCGGCAGCGCGCCGGGGAGCGCGAGGCACACCGGGCAGGTGTTGACGTTGGGCGCGGCCCCGTACTCGGTGGAGCAGTTGCAGAACGCCTTGGTGCGGGTGCGAAGCTGGACATGCACTTCCAGCCCGACGACCATCTCCCAGCCTGCGGGAGCGCTGACCATGGTGCTCATCGCAGCGCCTCCGCGCCGAGCGCCGCCTCGAGGGCGTAAGCGGCGCCGAACATGCGCGCCTCGTCGAAGTGCGGGGCGATGAGCTGCCCGCCGATCGGCAGCCCGTCGACCGCGCCGATGGGCTGCGACATCGCGGGAACGCCGGCGAGGTTCGCCGTCGCGGTGAAGATGTCGCTCATGTACATCTCGTACGGGTCGGCCTTCGCGCCGAGCGGGAACGCGGGGCTCGGCGTCGTCGGAGTGAAGAGGAGGTGTACGCCGCTGGCGAAGACCTCGCGGAAATCGTCGGCGATGAGCGTCCGCACCTGCTGCGCCTTTTTGTAGTAGGCGTCGTAGTAGCCGGCGGAGAGCACGTACGTGCCGAGGAGGATGCGGCGCGTCACCTCCTTGCCGAAGCCGCGCGAGCGCGTCGCTTCGTAGGTCGCCGCGAGCCCGTCGGCGGGGACGCGCAGCCCGTACCGCACGCCGTCGAAGCGCGCGAGGTTCGACGACGCCTCCGCGGGAGCGACGATGTAGTAGACCGGGATGGCGAGATCGGTGTGCGGGAGCGAGACGTCGCGCACCTCGGCGCCGAGCTTCCGGAAGGCGTCGAAGGCGCGGTCGCACTTCTCGCGGATGCGCGCGTCGAGGAAGTCGGGGAAGTACTCCTTCGGGCGGCCGATGACGAGGCCGGCGAGCGACGCGCCCGACGCCTCGACGTAGCGCTCGACCGGGACGTCGGCGCTCGTCGCGTCCATCACGTCGCGGCCGGCGATGGTCTGCAGCCCGATCGCGGCGTCGTCGACCGTCGCGCCGAACACGCCGATCTGGTCGAGCGAGGACGCGAAGGCGACGAGGCCGTAGCGGCTGACGCGCCCGTAGGTCGGCTTCACGCCGACGATCCCGCAGAATGCCGCGGGCTGGCGCACCGAGCCGCCGGTCTCGCTGCCTAACGCGATGGGAACCATGCCCGCGGCGACGACGGCCGCCGAGCCGCCGGAGGAGCCGCCCGGCACGCGCGAGCGGTCGCGCGGATTGCGCGCCGGCCCGAAGGCGCTGTTCTCGGTGGAGGAGCCCATCGCGAACTCGTCCATGTTCGTCTTGCCGACGATCGTCGCTCCGGCGTTGCGCAGGCGCGTGACCGCCGTCGCCTCGAAGGGGCTGACGTAGCCCTCGAGGATGCGCGATCCGCAGCTCGTCGGCAGGGTGAGCGTCGCGATGTTGTCCTTCACGGCGATGGGCACGCCGGCGAGGTCGCCGCGGTCGACGAAGTCCGACTCGGTGGCGTGGCCGCGTGCCGCGTCGAGGGTCGCCTCTCGGTCGGTCCAGAGCAGCGCGTTGAGCCCATCGGGCCCGACGCGCGCATCGTCGCCGCGAACGAAGGCCTCGCGCGCCGCGCGCTCGGCGGTGATGTCGCCGTCGCGGACGCGCTCGGCGATGCCGCGCGCGGAGGTCTCGGGTGGACGGGCCGCGCGTCGCTCGCTCATTCCGTCTCCTCGCTCGCGTCCTCGTGCGACGCGAGACGCGGCACGAGGATGAAGCCGTCGCGCGTCGCGGGAGCGAACGCGTCGAGCGGATGGCGGAGCGGGTAGGGAGCCCCGGAGTCGACACGGAGCGGCATCCCGAGCGCACCCACGCCGTCGGCGGCCATCACGCCTTCCACGTCCACCTTCTCGAGCGCCGCCATGTGCCCGAGGATTCCATTGAGCTCGGCGACGAGCTCGCCCGCGCGCTCCTCCGTGACCCCGAGGCGCGCGAGCCGCGCGACGTGCTTGACGTCATCGATGGTGACAGCCACTCAGTCCCACTCCCGTTCGAGACCCGCGTAGGCGACGACGAGCCGCTTGCGCCCGATGCTCTCGTCGTCGAAATCGACCGTGACCTTGGTGTCCTTCCCCGTGCCGGTCAGCTCGGCGATCACGCCCGCGCCGAACCGTGCGTGCTTCACGCGCTCGCCCTTCACGTAGCGCGGCGCGTCCTGCGACGCCTCGACCTCGGCGTCCTGGGGCGTGGCGCCGGGCTTTCTCCAGGAGACCGCCGACCCCGGCCGGCGCATCGCCGGCGACTGCGGGAGGACGGTGCGGCCCGTCGCGCGCAGGCGCATCGTCGCCTTCGTCTCGACAAGATCGCCGGCGAGCGGAGTGAGAAAGCTCGAGGGGATGGAGGGCATCGTCTCCCCGTTGCGACGCCGGCTGCGCGCGTGGGTGAGGTAGAGCTTCTCCTCGGCGCGCGTGACGGCGACGTAGAACAGCCGGCGCTCCTCCTCGAGCAGCTTCGGATCGTCGAAAGCGCGCGCGAGGGGGAAGAGTCCGTCCTCGAGACCGGTGACGAAGACGAGGGGGAACTCCAGCCCCTTCGCGTTGTGCACCGTCATCATCGTGATCGCGTCGGCGTTCGGATCGAGCTTGTCGAGCTCCGCGACGAGCGATGCGCGCTGGAGGAAGTGCTCGAGCGGCGTGAGCCCGACCTCGCCGCCCTCCTCGATCACCGCCTCAGCCGCGCCGGTGACGAGCTCGCGGACGTTCTCGACGCGCTCTTCACCTTCCGGCCCTTCGGCGCGCAGATGCTCGACGTAGCGGATGGCGTCGACGAGGTCGCGCAGCAGCGCGTCGACGCTCTCGGTGCGCGCGCGGTCGCGGAAGCCGGCGATCAGCGCTGCGAAATCGCCGAGCGCGGCGCGCGCCGCGGCGCGCAAACCCACGACCAGTTCGGCGCGCGTCGCGGCGGCAAGC
>JABFXC010000053.1 GCA_013361935.1 Gemmatimonadaceae bacterium | reverse complement strand
CCCCCCCCCCCCCCCCCCCCACGGCGGTATCGTCTAGGGGACTAGGACGGAGCCCTCTCAAGGCTCAAACACGGGTTCGAATCCCGTTACCGCTATTCCACCGGTGGCGCGGTCACCGGAGTTCGTCCGGGGCCCGTTCGTCTATCGGTTAGGACGGCACCCTTTCACGGTGCAGAGAGGGGTTCGATTCCCCTACGGGCTACTGTGAAGACGCCGCCTCGCGCGGCGGCCGGGAGAAGGTGCAGCACGCGCGCCGCCGCAGCGGCGAGCGAAAGGGGCCGTAGCTCAGTTTGGTTAGAGCACTCGACTGTCACTCGAGAGGTCGCGGGTTCGAGCCCCGTCGGCCCCGTGACCATAGCAGGACCTGGCAGGTCGCAGGTGCAGGATCGGTACGAGCGTCATGCAATGCCCTGGTGGTGAAATTGGTAGACACGCCATCTTGAGGGGGTGGTGCCGCAAGGCGTCGCGGTTCGAGTCCGCGCCAGGGCATGAGACGCCACCGTAGCTCAGTGGTAGAGCACTCGATTCGTAATCGAGCGGTCGTCGGTTCAATCCCGACCGGTGGCTCTGGGATCAGCTCCCTGACTGATGTGACGAAGGCCAGCCCCGCCAGGGTTGGCCTTCGTCGTTCCCGCCGTGAGGCCTAACGCTCCCGGACGCGCGCCGCGACCTTCTTCAGGATCCAGCCCTCGATCTCCCCCGTGCTCCCGCAGTGCAGCGAGTTCGTCGACGTGCCTCCGCTGGGCACGACGAACGCGTCGACGAGCGTCATCACCGTCGGACGGTCGAAGTCGCCCGTGATCTGCGAGCGCGCGCTCGCGTAGAGCTGGCCGTTCTCGGCGAGGCTCGCCCCCGTCGCCGTCTCCCCGCAGGAGAAGAGCAGCGACGCCCGCGTCCCGTTGAAGACGCGCGGGATGAGGATCTGCGTGCGCGCGACGACGGCCTCCTTCGTATCCACGAGATCGGGCGCGAGCCCGACCTCCGCGTACGCCGCGGCGAGCGCGGCGAACACCGAGTCGCGGGGCGCCGCGAACGAGGCGCGGATCCCGTAGTCCGACTGTCGCGAGACGTTCCGCGACGCGTCGATGATGGTCATGTCGCGGCGCGTGGCCGAAGCGCCGCCGCAGCCGGTGACGAGGGCGGCGACGGCGGTCGCCGGCAATGTGCGGATCGGGGTCATCAGGAGGTCGGAAGGGGGATGCCGAGCTGGCGATAGACTTCGCGGCGGATGCGCTCCTCGAGTATCCCGCGGCTGCCGCAATGGATGCGGCTCGACGCCGCGCCGTCGTTAGGCATCAGCGAGGCGTCGACGCGCGTCGTCAGCCTGATGGGGGCCGCGGAGCCCGCCACGCTCGAGACGATGCCGAGCGTCACCCGGCCGTCGTCGGCGCGAGGGCCGAACTGGCCCTGGCCGCAGTCGAAGAGCACCGACAGGCGGTCGCCGCGCAGGGCGCGGGAAATCGTCATCGAGGTCCGCGAGACGAGCTGCTGCGCGGGATCCACGACGTTCGCCGGGATCCCGACCGCATCATAGCTCGCGGCGAGCGCGCGCATGACATCGGCCGGGCTCGCGTCGATCGTCGCCGTCGCCGCGAGATCGACGGTGCGCATGACCCGGCCGTTCTCGTCGGTCAGAACCTCCCGTGCCGCCGCGCTCCGCGCGCTCCCCGTCGTCGCGACGGTCGTGCCGCACGCGGCGCAGAGGGCGAGCAGGGCGAAAAAGGGAAGTCGCATCGGGGAGAGCGGGGCGCGAGGTCCGATCGATCGTGTCGACGGAGAACGTGCCGCCGGGTCAGGCGTCGGGCAAGATCTCGCCGCGCGGGAGCGTGAGCGAGAACACCGATCCGGATCCGAGATCGCTCTCCACCGTCAGGTCTCCGCTCATCGCCACCGCCAGTTGGCGGCTGATCGCCAGTCCGAGGCCGCTTCCCTCCGTCTCCCGGGTGAGCGCACGGTCGACCTGCACGAACGGCTCGAAGATCGCCGCGTGCTGCTCGGCGGGGATCCCGCGACCCGTGTCCGCGACGCGGATCGTCATCTGCGATGTGCCGTCACGGCACTCGATGCGCACGCGTCCCCCCGTCGGCGTGAACTTGAGCGCGTTGGAGAGCAGGTTCACGAGAATCTGCTGGACCTTCTCCGGATCCGCGCGCACGGTCGTCCCGGGCACGGGCGGGACCAGCTCGTAGACGAGCCCCTTCGCCAGGAACTGCGGCGCGACGAGCGTCTCGACGTCGGCGAGCACGACACCGAGGTCGACGTCGCCGATGTCATAGTGCACGTGCCCCGTGTCGACGCGGACGAAGTTGAGCACGTCGTTCACCAGCGCGAGGAGATGGCGCTGGCTGCGGCGGATGCGCCGCAGGTCCTCGCGCTGCTCGTCGGTCACCGGACCGCGCAGCTCCATCTCGAGCAGCTCGGTGTACCCCGCGATCGCGTTCAGCGGGGTGCGCAGCTCGTGGCTCATAGTCGCGAGGAAGTCGCTCTTCGCCTGGTTCGCGGTCTCCGCCTCCGCGCGCGCGCGCCGGGCCTCGCGGAAGAGCATCGCGTTGTCGATCGCGATCGCGGCGCGCCGCGCCAGCGCCTCGGCGAGGGAAAGGTCGTCGCGCGTCAGGCGCGGACGCGTCGGTCCCGACCCGATCGTCAGCGCGCCGAAGACCCGGCCACGGGCGACGAAGGGCACGATGATCACCGACCTCAGCTCGAGCGAGCGGAGGAGCGCGAGATGATCCGGGTCGGTCGCGGCGGCGACGAACTGCTCGTCGAGGATCTCGGGATGGAACTGCGACTCCCCGGTGCGAAGCGCGTAGGGCACGCCACCCACCGCGTCGGCCGGCGGCGGATAGCGCTCGCGCAGCTCGCAGGCGAGGGAGATCTTCGCCGGATCGGAGTGCTCCACTGCGAGCTGGCGCGGCACGCCGTCCTCACCGACGATCTCGACCCCGCACCACTCGGCCAGCCCGGGGACGACGAGCTTGGCGACGGCCCGCAGCGTCTCCTCGAAGTCGAGCGACGACGCGAAGAGCTCCGAGGCCTTGGTGAGGAAGCGCAGCGCCTCCTCGGCCTTCTTGCGGTCGGAGATGTTCTTCCAGACGACCGCGAGCCCGCCGTCGTCGATCGGGTAGATCTGCACCTCGGTCCAGCCCACCCGCGGGAGCAGCTGCTCGACGGACCGCGGGACCCGGTCGACCATCGCCGCCCCGAACTCCCGCTCGATGGCGGTACCGCGCATGTGCGGAAAGACGTCCCACAGCCGCTGGCCGATCACGCTCACGTCGATCGGGGACGCCGCCTGGCTGAAGGTGCGGGCCGCCGCGTGGTTCACGTAGCGGAATCGCCACTCCGCGTCGTAGACGACGAAGGGATCGCTGATGCTGTCGAGGATGTAGCTGATGTCGCGCCGCACGCTGTCCACCTGACGGCGGGCGAGCAGGCGGTCCGCGAGCAGCCGCTCCTCCGATTCCTGCGCCACGAGGTCGGCGTAGCGCCGGCGCTCCTGCCAGGCGAGCAGCTCGCGCTTCTCGTACAGCTGCACGAAGGCCTCGACCTTCGCGCGGAGGGTCTCGGGGTCGACCGGCTTGAAGAGATAGTCGACGGCCCCGGAGGCGTACGCCTCGCTCACCCGCCGGCGGTCGGCGTCGAGCGCGGTGATGAAGATGATCGGCGTCGACCGCGATCGGACCCGCGCCTTGATCAGCCGCGCGGTCTCGACCCCGTCCGTGCCGGGCATGCGGACGTCGAGCAGGACGACCGCGAAATCGTCGCGCAGGAGGACGCGGAGCGCCTCGTCCGACGTGCTCGCACGGACGATCCGATGGCCGAGCGGGGCGAGCACCGCTTCGAACGCGTCGAGGTTCTCTTCACGGTCGTCGACGAGCAGGATGCTGCCCTGGCGGGGACCGAAAGCGGATTCGGCGCTCGATCCGCCGTTTGAGGTCTCGGACACTTACGGAGCTTGCAGCGCGCGCGGGAATCGCGCTAGGTGGATGGTGGAACGAGAAACCGGAATCGCCGCGGCCGCACGTTGATTTTTTCGCCTCCGCGGCCTAGAATGCTCTGGTCGCAAGGATTGTTCGCGGGCGTAATTCAGTTGGTAGAATGCCAGCTTCCCAAGCTGGACGTCGCCGGTTCGAGTCCGGTCGCCCGCTCCTTACATATCTACGACTCACAGCGCCGTCGGAATCCTCGATTCCGACGGCGCTGTCGTAGGTGCCCACGGCGGGGCCCCGTGTTCGGACCCGAGCTTGTCGAGCTAGTGGAGGACGGCTCCGTTCACGAGGATCAGGTCCACGCTGCTCGCGGGCGCGACGAATTCGACGGCGGCGATGTCGGTGCTTTCGGCGACGATCTGTCCCAGCACGATGATGGCATCGCCCTTTGCGCCGGGCTTGAGGCTGAGCGCATGTGCCTTGAGCGTCACGACCTTTCCCCGCACGAGGCTGGGGCCCTCGCCGCCCTTCGTGCGAATGTCGCCGTGAACGACCAGGCGACCGAAGGGCTTGGAGAGCTGCACGCCCATCGAGCCGTCGCCGTAGGTCGTGATACTCTCGAACTCCGCGTGGTCGAGTGAGCCGTCGTACTGGTTGTAACCGCGAGCGCCACCGCCATGCGTCTCCACGCGCCCGCGGACGATCAGCGCCGCGATGTCGCCGAAGTTCACGAAGCCGATCCCGCTGTCCCCGTACGACGTGACGGGCGCCGTGGTGCACCGCGACGAGCGTCTCGCCCACGCGGCCATCGACGACGCGATGGACGAGCTGCGTGGTGTCGAGCGGGCGATGACCCGTTTCACGACCACCTCCGACGTCGGCCGAGCGAACCTCGACGCGGCGCGGCGCCCGGTGCGCGTCGCCGGTGCGACCGCGCTGGTGGTCGGCGAAGCGCTGCGCTGGGCGGAGGCCACGCGCGGCGCCTTCGATCCGGCCATCGGCGAAGCGGTCGCGCTCTGGGATGTCGCTCACCGTCACGAGCCGCCCCCCGCGCCGGACGTTTCGCGGCTGGCTGGCCGGACGCTCTTCCACCGGGTGGAAGTCGCCGAACGGAGCGGGGACGCGCTGCTGCTCTTCCACGACGCGGACGTCCGGATCGACCTCGGCGCGATCGCCAAGGGCTACGGTGTCGACCGGGCGATCGCCGCGCTGCGCGAGCGCGGTATCGAGCACGCACTCGTCGACGTCGGCGGCGACCTCTACGCGTTGGGCTCGGCGCCGAGCGGCGATCGCTGGCGCATCGGGATCCAGGACCCCGACGACCCACGCGCGATCATCGGCGAGGTGGACGTCGCCGACGAGGCGATCGCGACTTCGGGAACGTACGTGCAGTTCTTCCGCTATCGCGGGCACCGCTATCACCACCTGCTCGATCCGGTGACGGCGGCGCCGCGCGCGACGGCGGTGCGGAGCCTGACGATCGGCGCGGACAGCTGCATGCACGCCGACGTCGCGGCGACGGCGCTGTTCGGGATGCCGGCGGAGGAAGCGGTCCGGGTGCTCGCGGCGCGGGCGCCGGGCGGGAGGGTCGTGCGCGTCGCGTAGAAGTGGGAAGCGGGACAATCAGCGGGGGAGGGTGGCATGCGAGAGCTGAAGATGTACTGCGCAGCCCGCGACCAGGACGTGCACGTCGTCCTGACAGACGAGCCGACCGAGGACGGCCAGGCGACGGTGATGGACTCCGAGGTGATCTGCCTCGAGATCGGCGAGCGCTGCACCGGCTCGCTCTGTCCGGTGTGCGCCGTCTCGTGGGAAGCGATGGACGCGCGGCTCGCGAAGAGCGGGCTGCGTCCGGAGATCCGGCGGAAGCTGCCCGGACACTGCGAGGGCTGCGGTCGAGAGACGGAGCTCGTGATCTCGTCCGGTGGCTACCTGAGCTGCACGGAGTGCGGGACGACCTGGCGCTGGCGCACGGCGTAGGATCGCGTCGGCTCGTCGGCGAAGCGGCGCGCCGCCGTCAACGTCGCGCGTCGAGCAGCGCGAGGGGGACCCGCGCGCCCAACGCGGCCTGCGCCCCGCCGTCGCTCGTCGGGGCGACGCTCGCCGCGACCGACACGCCGACCCTGCGCCACCGCGCCGGCGTGAGGGCGTAGCCGATCACGCTGCCGAGCAGCGCGCCCGTAGCCACCATCGCCGAGCCGAGGTCGAGCTGGTCGTCATCCCGGTTCTCGTCGTCGGTGGTCGTGGACTGGCGATCGCACTGCCGCCGGCAGAGGCTGGGATGCCTGTCGCACAGACTCAGGTACGCGACCCCGCCGGCGATGGCTCCGATCACGCTCCCGATCTGGATGTTGCGATGGAGCGACCTCGCCTTGCCCGCGACCTCGAGGCGCGAGAGGCTCCCGCTCGCCAGCCGCATCGGAACCCCCGGCTCGCTCTGCTGGACGAGGACGAGCGTGTCCCCGTGCACCGCGCGAACCCGTCCCCAGAGGCGCTTTCCGTTCGGGAGCGTGGCCCGGATCCGCTCTCCGGCGAGCCGCGTCGAATCGGAGCGCAGTCGCGTGGTGTCGGGCGGAGTGGTGTCGAGGACCGGAATGCTGTCCGTCGGGGACGATGCCTGCGCGCCGGCGCGGGGGGCGAGGGCCGCGAGGCACAGGGCGAGCAGAGGCGACGCGTAGCGTGACATGGCCGTCGGGGTGGGGTTCCTCCCTGGCTGGCAACGCGCGTGCGCGTGCTCCGCATGCCGGAAGTCATTGCGCCCACGCGCGTTGCCCGTACGTCGGTCCTTCGTCGTCCCCCGGTGGGGACGGCTTACTGTCCCGCCAGAGCCTCGCTCGGCGTCGCCGCCTGCTCCGCCGGGAAGAGCGCGTCGTAGCTGTCGTTGACGATCCGATAGCACTGGCAGGCGGCGGCCTCGAGCCCGGCGCGGTCGAGGACCGAGACCAGGCCGCGCTTGTACCGGATGAGTCCCGACTGCTGCAGGTGTCCGGCGGCGACCGTCACCCCGGCTCGCCGGACGCCGAGCATCCCGGCGAGGAAGTCGTGCGTGAGGATGAAATCGTGCTGGCGCGCTCGGTCGTGCATCTGCAGCAGCCAGCGCGCGCAGCGCTCCTCGAGCGAATGCGACCTGTTGCACGCCGATGCCTGACCCGCCTGGATGCGGTACGCCTGCGCATAGCGCAGCAGCACCTCGCGCACGGACGGGTGCTCGACTGCATCACGGAGCTCGGCGGCCGCGATGCGCCAGCCGGTGACCGGTGACTGACAGATCGCCAGGAGCGGCTCGCGGTCGACCCCGAAGAGCAGCGGAATGCCGCTGAAGCCCTCGAAGCCCACGGTCCCTACCTCGACCGACTCGTCGGATCCGGCCGCGGCGAGGATCGAGATGGCGCCATCGGTGGGGAAGTATGCATGCGTGATCGGCGCCATCGAGTCGTAGACGACCTGGCGCAGCTCCAGAGTGACGGGCTCGAGATGAGGGCGGAGGAGGTCGACGCCCTCGGGCGACATCGCCCGCAGCAATCGATTCTGATCCGTCGATCGTTCGGGGGTGACTGAATCGGTCATGTTCGTGTCTCGCGCTCCTTGAACGCACGGGGCTGTTTCACCGCTCACTCATGCAACAAGTCCGCCGCGAAGCGCCCCCTGTGCACGGCACGCGGCGGGATCCCGGCGACCACCGCCTTGCCGAACGCGGCTCGCGGGTCAGATTTCGCGGGTGCCCACCGCTGAACTTCCGCGCTTCGACGCCAGGCGCTACCTCCAGCCGCTCCGCGAGGGCGGCTCTCTTCCCGCGGTCGTCGACACGGGCGCCGACGGGCTGTTCGTCGTGAAGTTCCGCGGCGCGGGGCAGGGGCCGAAGGCGCTCATCGCCGAGCTCATCGTCGGGATGCTTGCCGCGGAGGTCGGACTGCCGACGCCGGAGCTCGCGCTGATCGACGTGGAGCCGGCGTTCGGGCGCACGGAGCCAGATCCGGAGATCCAGGAGATCCTCAAGAAGAGCCATGGTGTGAACGTCGGCCTCCGCTACCTGGACGGGGCGTTCAACTTCGATCCCTCGGCGGGGCGCGAGTTCGTGTCGCGGGATCTGGCGACGCGACTGGTCTGGTTCGACGCGTACGTGACGAACCCCGATCGTACCCACCGCAATCCCAACCTGCTGCTGTGGAAGCGCGAGCCGTGGCTCATCGACCACGGTGCGGCACTCTACGCACACCACGACTGGCGCTCGGTCGACGAGGCGCGCGCCCGCGGATCGTTCCCGCTCATCAAGAGCCACGTGCTGCTCGAGGAGAGCGGCGACCTCGTCGCGGCCGATGCGGCGATGAAGCGCGCGATCACGCCCGCGGTCATCGACTCGGTACTGAGCCGCGTCCCCGATGCGCTGCTGCTCGACTCGGTGAACGGGGGCGAGTTCCAGTCAGGCGACGACGCGCGCGCGCGCTACCGCGATTACCTGACGACGCGGCTCGCCGCGTCCGAGACATTCACGGCGGCGGCGATCGAGGCGCGCGACGCGCTCGGCCGCGAGCCTCGCCGGCGGCTGCAGGCGCGCCGATGACGCAAAGGGCGGCCGCGTCGCGTTCGATCTCGTACGACTTCGCCGTGCTGCGCATCGTCCCGCACGTCTATGTCGGGGCCTTCGTGCCGGTCGGGGTCATCGTCCACGCGCGCACCGAGGAGTTCATCGCGATGCGCGCCGTGGAGGATGCGGCCGCGCTCCGCGAGCGCGTGTCGGGCATCGATCATGAGCTGCTCGGCCGCTACCTGCGAGCCTGTCGCGCCGTCGCGGAAGGGGAGCCATCGGCGGGGCCGGTCGCGCTCGCGCCACCGTCGGAGCGCTTCCACTGGCTCACCGCTCCGCGCTCCGACGTCATCCAGAGCTCGCCGATCCACGCGGGACTCTGCGACGATCCGCGGAAAGCGCTCGACGAGCTCTACGATCGCTTCGTCGCGATCGGCTGACGGCGGCCGCGCCGTTAGGCACGCCGGCGACGTCTCCTCCGCGGTCGCGACGCTCGCTGGCACACGCTCTGCCCGCTGACGGGTCGCGCGCGAGCGGCCACTCCGGCCGTCCCGCGGCATCGAGCGGTGCGGCGCGAGTCGCGGAGATGACGCCATGAAGATTCAACTGAAGCCCATCGGAGAGCAGGTCGTCGTGATCACCGGCGCGTCCAGCGGGATCGGGCTCGCCACCGCACGGAGCGCCGCGGCGAAGGGCGCCCGGGTGCTGCTCATCGCCCGCGAGAAGAGCGATCTCGAGCGAGCCACGCAGGAGATCAACGCCACAGGCGGCCGCGCCATCTATTCCGCCGTCGACGTCGCCGACTTCGATTCGCTGCGGCGATCCGCGGAGCTCGCCGCCGAGGAGTGGGGCGGGATCGACACCTGGATCAACGACGCGGGCGTCTCGATCTACGGGGAGCTGCGCGACGTCCCCGTCGCCGACGCGCGGCGGCTCTTCGACACCAACTACTGGGGCGTCGTCAACGGATCGCTCGTCGCCATCCCGTACCTCGAACGGCGTGGAGGCGGCGCGCTCATCAACGTCGGCAGCACGCTCTCCGATCGCGCGATTCCGCTGCAGGGGCATTACTCGGCGAGCAAGCATGCGGTAAAGGGGTTCACGGATGCGCTGCGAATGGAGCTCGAGAAGCGGGGAACGCCGGTGAGCGTCACCCTCGTGAAGCCGGGCGCGATCGATACGCCGTACCCGCAGCACGCGCGGAACTACATGGAGGTCGAGCCCAAGCACCCCGCGCCGGTCTACAAGCCGCAGGTCGCCGCCGATGCGATCATCTTCTGCATGGAGCATCCGCGGCGCGACATCGTCGTCGGCGCCGGCGGGAAGCTGATCGGCGTCCTCGGGCTGACGCCGCGTCTCGCCGACAAGTACATGGAGGCGACGCAGTTCGACGCGCAGAAGCGCGCCGGCCACCCGGTCCCCGAAAGGCGGGAAGACACTCTCGACGCGCCGCTTCCGGACAGCGGTCGCCTGCGCGGCGACCAGCCCGGGCACGTCGCGGGAATGAGCATCTATACGACGGTCTCGAAGCATCCGCTCGCCGCGCTCGCCGGGGTCGCGGCGCTGGGCGCGGCGTTCGCGCTCGCCGGTCGGGGAAAGTCGCGCGGCACGAAGAAGAAGGTGACGCACGCCGCGGACGGGGATGGTCGCAGGTCCGCGGCCGCGCTGGCGATCGATCCCGTCGCCGATGTCACCACGGACAGCGCGGTCGCGGTCGAAGTTCTGGCCTGACCGTCAGCCCATTACGCGCGACAGGGTGTAGAGCAGGAGGCCCACGAGCCCACCGACGATCGTGCCGTTGATCCTGATGAACTGCAGGTCGCGGCCGATCGCGAGCTCGATGCGCTGTGAAGTCACGTCGGGGTCCCACGCCTTCACCGTGCTCGCGATGAGCGCGCCGACCTCGTCCTGGTGCTTCTCGACGACGGCGAGCGCGCCGTTGACGATCGCCTCGTCGGCGCGATCGAGGAGCCTCGGGTCGGCGAGCAGCGCCTCGCCGATCGCGGTCAGCGCCCGCTCGAGGGCGCCGCTCTGCGTGCCGCCCCCGTCCTCGGCGGCGGCGGTCGTGCGCTCGGCGTAGCGCATCAGCGCGTCCTTCGCATCGCTCCACAGCGACGCCGAGAACCGCCGCACGGCGTCGGCGTCGAGGGTGTCGTTCTTGATCTGCTCCGCGCGCGCGATGACCACCGGATCGTGCTGCAGCTTGTCGATGAACTGATGCAGCGCCTCGTCGAAGCGCATGCGCAGCGGATGCCCCTCGTCGTCGCGAATGTCCTCGAGCGTCCGCTCGATGGAGCCGACGATCTTCTCGTGGATCTTCTCGTCCACGGCGACGGGGACCCACCACGGGCTCTCCTGTGCGATCCGCTCGCGGATCAGGTCGTGATTCTCCGCGACCCCGCGCGCGGCGAGGCGGATCGCCTGGTCGAGCAGCTCCTGATGGCGGTTGCCCGCGGTGATCAGCGAGAGCAGCCTGCCGAGCACCGGCGCGACCTCGGTGCTGCGCACGCGCGACGCGACCGTGCGGTCGATGAGCTGCTGCACCTCCTCGTCCTCGAGGAGGGGCAGGGCGCGGGCGATCGCGTTCCCCACCTGTCGGGCGATGGTGCGCGCGTTCTCCGGCTCACGCAGCCACAGCGCGAGGCGCTCGGCGATGCGCAGATTGCGCAGCCGCGTGGCGATGACGTCGCTCGCCAGGAAGTTCTTCTGCACGAAGCCGCCGAGCGTGCGCCCCACCTGGTCCTTCTTCGCGGGGATGATCGCGGTGTGCGGGATCGGGATGCCCAGCGGGTGCCGGAAGAGCGCGGTCACCGCGAACCAGTCGGCGAGCCCGCCGATCATCGCCGCTTCCGCGGCGGCGCGCACGAAGCCGAGCCAGGGATGCCGCGCCTCGTTGGCCCGCGCGACGAGGAAGACGATCGTCGAGAGGACGAGGAGTCCCGAGGCGAGGCGCTTCATCCGCGCGAGGCGCTGGCGGCGGAGGGCCTCGTCGGGGGGCGGGAGCGGCGCGATCACGGTCATCGCGGTGGAGAGTGCACAGCGCGCGCCGGGGCGCGCAAGCGGCTGTTGACGCTGGCACGATCCCGCGCGTCCCACGCATACTTCCCCGGCGCGGTCATGGCGCCGTCTTCGGACCTCTCCCTCACTCGATCCTCATCGCCCGATGCGTCAGCTCCTCCTCGCCTGCCTCGTCGCCACGAACGCGTGCGCCCAGTCACCACGCGCGACGCAGCCGGCCGTCGTGTCCCCAGGCGTCGAGACGCTCGCCGCCGCCACGCCGGCGGTGCTGCGCGGCAAGCGCGTCGGGCTGATCACGAATCAGAGCGGGATCGACCGCGCCGGCCGCAGCACGATCGACATCATGGCGTCGTCGAGCGATTATCGGCTCGTCGCACTCTTCTCTCCGGAGCACGGCATTCGCGGCACGGCTCGCGAGGGCGACAAGGTCGGCTCGTCGCGAGATGAGAAGACCGGCGTCCCCGTGTACTCCCTTTATGGAGAGACGACGAAGCCGACGCCCGCGATGCTCGACAGCGTCGACGCGCTCGTGTTCGACATCCAGGACGTCGGCGTGCGTCAGTACACCTACGAGTCGACCCTCGCCCGGTGCATGCAGGCAGCGGCGGAGAAGGGGATTCCCTTCGTCGTGCTCGACCGCCCGAATCCCGTGGGCGGAGAGATCATCGAGGGTGGGATCCTCGACACCGCCTTCCGGTCGTTCGTCGGATTCTATCCGATGCCGTCGCGGCACGGGCTCACCATCGGCGAGCTGGCGCGCTACTTCAACGGCGTGTTCGGAATCGGCGCCAATCTCACGGTCATCCCCGTCACCGGCTGGCGTCGGGACATGTGGGGCGACCAGACGGGGCTCCCGTTCGTCGCCCCCTCGCCGAATCTCCCGCGGATCGAGGCGATCCTCGACTATCCGGGGACGGTCTACCTCGAGGGGACGAACCTCTCCGAGGGACGCAGCACGGAGCTCCCCTTCGAGCAGACCGGCGCGCCGTGGCTGAACGCGGACAGCATCGTGAAGCTCATGAACGCGCGCGGGCTCCCCGGCGTGCGATTCGAGTCGGTACGCATCACCCCGCGCGCCGACGCCCGCAAGTTCGCCGGCGTCCCGCTCAACGGCGTGCGCTACGTCATCACGGACCGCGCGCGCTATCGTCCGCTGACGGCCACGCTGCTCCTCATCGACGAGGTGCGCCGGCTGCACCCCGCGCAGTTCGCGTGGAGCGGCTCGATGGACCGCCTCGCCGGCACCGATCGGCTGCGGAAGGCGATCGAGGGAGGCACGCTCCCGGCGCTGCTGCTCGAGTGGGATGCGCAGGACGCCGCGTTCCGCAACGCCCGCGCGCCCTATCTGCTCTACTGACCCTCAGAGGAGAGCGCTCGGGGAGGGCGCGCGGAAGGCGGAGCCGGAGGGGACGCGCGGAAACCAGATCTCGACGCTCGTTCCCTCGCCCGGCTCCGACTCGACGTAGATCTGTCCGCCGAGCTGCCGGACGATTCCATATGCGGTCGCCAGGCCGAGCCCCGCGCCGGAGGCGTGGTCGCGCGTGGTGAAGAACGGCGCGAACGCACGCGCCTTCGTCTCCGCGTCCATCCCGACGCCGCTGTCGGTGAAGACGAGCACGGCGTAGGCGCCGGCGGCGAGCCCGGGGTGGCGCGCCGAGCCGTTCCCGTCGACGTCCACCGGGCACGTCTCGACGTGCGCGCGGCCGCCGTCGGGCATCGCGGCGCGCGCGTTCAGCGCGAGATCGACGAGCACCTGCTGCACCCGCGCCGGATCGACGTAGCAGTGCCCGGCGTCGGGGGCGAGCGACGTCGTGAGCGTCACCGCGCTGCCTAACGCGTGCTGGAGCGCCGGCTCGACGCTGGTCACGATCTCGTTGATCGGCCCGACGACCGGCTCCACGGTCTGCAGACCGCCGAACGCGAGCAGCTGGCGCACGAGCCCCGCCACCCGCGCCGCCGCCTCCTCGATCTCCGCGAGGTCGGCATTCCGCGCGTCGCTCGGCTCGATCGACTTGCGGAGCAGCTCGCTGTAGCCGTTGATCACCGTGAGCGCGTCGTTGAAGTCGTGCGCGATGCCCGCGGCCAGCTGGCCGACCGCTTCCAGCGTCCGCACCTGATGGTGCTGCTCCTCGAGCGCCTGGCGCGTGGTCACGTCGGCGGCGATCGAGAAGAACCCGTCCACGATCCCGCCGCTGGCGGTGTGCGGGATGTACGTGACCTCGAGCCGCCGCGGTCCCGTTCGATCGGGAACCGCGAGGTCGAAGCGCGACGGCAGCCCCCGCAGCGCCTCCTCGATCCGGCCGCGGATCTCGGCGTACGACTCCGCGCCGATGACCTCGGCGACGCGCGAGCCGACGACGTCGGTCCGCGGCTTCTGCACGAACTGCGCGAACGCGCTGTTCACGAAGCGATAGCGCTCCTCGCGATCGACGTACGCGATCATGAACGGGATGCCGTCGGTCACGAGCCGATACTGCTCGTCGCGCTCGGCCAGCGCACGCTCCGCCTGCTTGCGCGCGGCGATGTCGGTGACGAAGGCGACCGCGCCGCGCACCGCGCCCTGGGCGTCGCGGAGCGGCGCCGCGGAGACGCTGACGTCCCGGCTCGCCCCCGAGCGCGTGCTGATCCGCGCCTCGACGTCGGCGACCGGCTCGCCGGTGAGCGCGCGGTCGAGCGCGTCCATCAATCCGCCGTCGCCGGCCGTGTCGGAGATCGGGAAGGCCTTGCCCGACGCCTCTTCCGTCGACCAGCCGAAGAGCCGCTCGGCCTGCGGATTCCACGTTTCGACGCGGCCGGCGGAGTCGGTCGAGAAGATCGCGAGCGGCGCGCCGACGATCAGCGCGCGCAGGGTGTCATGCGTCTCGCGCAACGCCTCCTCGGCGGCGATGCGCTGCGTGAGATCGAGGACGAAGCTCGCGTACTGACGGTCGATCCCCGGCAGCTGTGCGATGCCGACGAGCACCGGAACCCGGCGCCCGTCGCGGCGCAGGTACTCCTGCTCCCACGGAGGCGCGCTCCCCGTCTGCTCGAGCTGGAGCTGCGCCCACGCGTCCATCGGCCGGAACTCCGCGGGGGTGAGCGCGTCGCGGTTGAGCAGCCCCATCGCCAGCTCCTGACGCGTGTAGCCGACGATGCCGAGGAAGACGTCGTTCGCCTCGACGATCGCCCCGCGAGAATCGGCGACGACGATCCCGATGAGGTTCGACTCGATCAGCCGCCGCGCGCGCGCCTCGGTGGTGAGGACCGCCGCCGTTCGCTGCTCGACGGTTCGCGCCATGTCGTTGAAGGCGCGGCCGAGCATCCCGATCTCGTCCGTCCCGTCGACCGCCGTGCGATGCGAGAGCGCGCCTCCGCCGAACGCGGCCGCGTCGGCGGCGAGCGGCCCCAGCGGGCGCGCCGTGCGGCCGCCGAGCCACGCGGCGAGAAAGAGCGCCGCGGTCAGCGCGAGGCCCGCAAGCGCGAGATTGCGGCCGATCGCCGCGCGCACGGGCGCCATCGCGGCGTCCGCGGGCACGCCGACGGCGACGGTCCAGGGAACGTCGGCCACGCGCATGAATCCCGTGAGCCGCGGCACGCCGTCCACTCCCGGAACCTCGACGGTCTCCGCCCCCGCGTCGCGCGAGAGCCGGAACACCGCGGACACGCTGGCGTCGCGCCCGAGCCAGCGGTCCGGCTCCAGGGACCGGGCGAGCACCCGACCATCCTCGTCGAAGAGCGTGACCACGGAGCCCGCGGGCAGCGACGCGGTGGTCAGCAGCTCGCCGAGCCGCGTCAGCCGCGTCGTCGCCGAGACGACGCCGATGAGCGACCCGTCGCGCGCGACGATCGCCCGCGCGACGCCCACCGTCCAGTCGCCGGTGGACCGCGAGATCGCCGGCTCGCCGATTCCCGTGCCTCGCGTGCGCACCGCTTCGCGGAAGTACTTCCGGTCGGCCACGTTGCTTCGTGCCCGGTCGACCGAGGAGTCGCGCGAGCTGCCCACGTTGTCGCCGTTAGGCAGCCAGACGGCGACGTCGTTGTAGAACGCGGGCAGTCGGCGCTTCACCGACCGCAGCAGCGTGTCGTTGCGCAGCGCGTCCGAGGGCCGCGTCGACACCACCCGGCTGAGCACCAGCAGCAGCGCATCCACCTGATGCACGTGGTCGCTCACGCGCTCGCTCGCCGCCCGCGCGAGAGCCGCGGTGCGCGCGCGAACCGCGGCGTCTTCCTGCTCGGCGAGCTCGCTCACGTTCACGATCACGAGCACGACGAACGGCAGCATCGCGACGAGCGCCAGCAGCATGAGCTGCGGGCGAAGCCGGAGGCGCGCGAAAAAGCGGTTCCTGGCCCGCCCGCCCGGCTTCGGCGCCGGAGGTGGCCATGCGGCGATGGTCATGCTCACCGAAGATCGTGTCGGAGTCCCCGCCCAGCAAGTGCGTGGCTCACCGACGCCGCGCCCCTGCGCGCGGGGCGCGACGGCTCTTACATTCTCCACATGACGAACATCGCCCACCCGCCCGAGACGCTCGAGGGCTGGTATCTCTCGCATCACGTGTACGCCACGGACCGCGCCGCGCTCCGCGCCCTCGGCGACCGCCGCGCGCGCGTTCTCGATGAGGCCGACACGCTGCTCGCCGCCCAGGCCTCACCCGAAGCCGGGGGCTGGAGCGCCGCGTTCGCGCTCGCCGGCACCGCAGGGGAGCTGATGTTGATCCACGCTCGCCCGACCCTGGACGGCCTCGCCGCCGCCGAGCGCGCGCTCGGCGCGGCGCCGCTCTTCGACGTGCTGCGTCGCGAGTACACCTTCCTCAGCATCGCCGAGGCAGGGCTCTATCACATCACCGCCGAGCTGGCGAAGGACGCCGTCGCCCGCGGAGGAACCGTCGGCGACGAGACCTACCGCGCCAAGCTCGCCGAGCGCGCCGCGGCCGAGCGATCGAGCCCGCACCTGCAGCGCCGGCTGCACCCGAGCCTCCCGCCGGACATGCCGTATGTCTGCTTCTACCCGATGTCGAAGCGTCGCGACCCGGGTGCCAACTGGTACCAGCTCACCCTCGAGGAGCGAAGCCGGCTGATGTACGCGCACGGCCTCACCGGCCGCCGCTATGCCGGCCGGATCCAGCAGACGATCAGCGGCGCGATCGGCCTCGACGAATGGGAGTGGGGGGTGACGCTCGTCGCGAAGGATCCGCTGGACTTCAAGCGGATCGTCACCGACATGCGCTTCGACGAAGTGAGCGCGATCTACGCGACCTTCGGCCGCTTCTTCGTCGGCAAGCGCAGCACCATCGGCGAAGCGCTGGGGGCGGGGGGGAATCAGTAGCGGGGCACGGGGTTCGGGGTACGGGAGTACGGGGG
The DNA here is from genome assembly GCA_013361935.1 of Gemmatimonadaceae bacterium. GTDB lineage: Bacteria > Gemmatimonadota > Gemmatimonadetes > Gemmatimonadales > Gemmatimonadaceae > JABFXC01. The sequence goes on along the minus strand of JABFXC010000053.1, from coordinate 15,599 downwards.
TACGGCACTGCCATGTCGCAGTTGCGTACTCCCGTACCCCCGTACCCGTACTCCCGTACTCCCCTACTCCCTCCTGAGTACTGCCCTCGCCGGCGCCGCGTCGACGGCGGCCCAGCGCAGCGGCGCCGCGAGCAGTTCGTACTCGCCCTCCGCCGCCTCGCGCAGATCGAGATTCTCGAGCACGAACGCGCCGCCGTCGAAGAGGGCGTGATGCACTGCGAGCGTCGTGCGCTCGCGCCGGTCGACGCTCGGCGCGTCGACGCCGAGGAGTCGGAGGCCGCGGCTCGTGAGCGCGGCGGCGGTCGCCTCGGCGAGGGCGGGCCAGTCGCCCGGGAACCGGCCCGACGCGATCGAGGCCCCCGTCTTCAGCAGCAGGCGCTCGACGCCGCGCGGGACGCGCGCGAGCAGCTCGTCGCCAAGATCCCGCGGCGCGCCGGCGACGTCGAGCACCAGCGCCGGCCCGACGAACGCGGCGAGCGGCAGCGCCTCCGCGGCGGGAGCTCCATCGCGAACGTGGAGTGGGGCGTCGGCGTGCGTTCCCACGTGCGGGCTCGCGGTGATCGTCGTCAGGTTGACGCTCGATCCTTCCGCGATGCGCGCAGTCCATCCGCAGCTGAACGGCGTGTCCCCCGGCCACTCCGGGGTGCCGACCTGCGTCACGACGCTGATGTCGAGCAGCCTCACTTCGGCTGGCTGGCGCCGTAGAACTTCCCGCGCACCGCCCACAGGCTCGGGAAGAACCGCTGCGAGACCGTCCGCGAAAGATACTTCGCGCCGAGCGTGCCGCCGGTGCCGCCCGTCATCGGACCGATCACGCGCTCGACGAGCTGGACGTGCAGGAACCGCCACATCGCGAAGCCCTGCTCGTACTCGATGAGCGCCTCGCCGAGCATGAACAGGGGGGTCTGCGCCGCGTCGGTGTAGAGCGACTCGAGCGCGGTGCCGGCGCGGGCGACCATGCGCTCGAAGGTGTCCTGCAGTGTCGGCCTGCCTAACGCGTCACGGACCGCCGCGGCCGGCTCGCCGTGCTCCGAGATGGCCTGCATGAAATGCGCGTCGCGCAGCCCGGACTTCGCCTCGATCGCCCGGAACTGGTCGCTTTGCGATCCGCTTGACGTGCCCAGATACCCGCGGAACTCCGCGAAGCGCTGCGGCGGCAGCGTCTCCAGCGACGAGAGCTGATGCGTCACGATCCGCACCAGCGTGTTCACGCGCTTCGACGCAGCGAGCGCGCCGAGCGCGTCGTCGGCCTCCATCCGGTCGAGCAGGGTATCGAGCTCGTGGATGATGACCTTGAACCACAGCTCGCTCGCCTGGTGGACGACGATGAAGAGCAGCTCGTCGGGATGTTCGGGCTCCGAGCGCGGGCGCTGGAGCTTCAGCAGCTCGGGGAGCGCGAGATAGCTCGTGTAGGTCAGCTCGTCGGCGTGATCGGTCATCTCAGAAGGTCGATACCTCGAGCGCGGCGACGTCGTCGACGCGCATCGTCTCGAAGGTGAAGAACGGCTCGCCGTAGCGCGCGCGGATCAGCGATCCGTACCACGCCGCGTCGTGCCGGACGATGTCGTAGAGTGGCTCGCCGTTCGGGTAGACCTCGCCGGCCTGGATCGCGCCCTCGAACTGCGACCCGTAGCAGCGGATCGCCTCCATCTTCCGCTCGAACTCCGCGCTCACGTCCACCACGAACGTCGGCTTCTCGAAGTCCTGACGGTAGGTGATCGCATGGATCACCTTCTTCGGCCGATGCACCGGCACCGACGGCTCGACCTTCGCGAGCCCGGCGATGAAGCATGCATCGCGCACGAGCTCGGAGGCGATCCGGTGGTCGGGATGGCGGCCCTTCGGCGACGGAGCGATGACCACGCGCGGGCGGTACTTCCGGATCATCGCCGCGAGCACCGCGCGCGTGCGCGGCGTGTTCTCGATCGCCGCGTCGGGAAAGCCGGCGTTCTCGCGCGCGCTCGCGCCGAGCACCTCGGCGGCGTGGCTCGCCTCGCGCGCCCTCAGCTCCGCGCTCCCGCGCGTCCCCATCTCGCCCTGCGTGAGGTCGATGATCGCGGTGCGCTGGCCGAGCCCCACCGCCTTGATCAGCGTGCCGCCGCACGTGAGCTCGACGTCGTCACGGTGCGCCGCGATCGCGAGAATATCCACTGAGTTCATCGCGGGAATATACGCGCCGATCCGCGTGCGAGGCGACGCGGGACGTGGGAGTGGACGTGGAGACGGGGGAGCGAGGGCGGGGCTGGGACGACGTCTGACGTGTGAGTCCTCCCTCCCACGTCCCCCGTCGTCCCCGCGTCCCTAACTCGCTTCCCCGTCGCACGTCCACTCCCTCGTCGGGGTTGTTCTATTCGTAGCGCAGCGCCTCGATCGGATCCAGTCGTGCCGCGCGCATCGCCGGAAGCAGCCCGAACGCGATCCCGATCCCCACGGATACGCCCACCGCGACCAGGGTGAGGCCGAGCGGGGGCGAGGCCTGGATGCTCATTGCCAGCGTCACGAGCTTTCCCGACCCGAGCCCGACGATGATCCCGATGATCCCGCCGACGCCGGTCAGCGTCGACGCCTCGACGAGGAACTGCAGCAGGATGTCGGCGTTGGTCGCCCCGAGCGCTTTCCGGACGCCGATCTCGCGCGTTCGGCTGGTGACCGAGACCATCATGATCGCCATCACTCCGATTCCGCCGACCATCAGCGCGACGCCGGACAGCACGATCATCACGAGAAAGAAGACCCCCGTCAGCTTGTTGAAGGTGTCGAGGATCTGGTCCTGCGTGATCATGTCGAAGGTGTTGCGTTGTCCGGGGCGCAGCGCGCGGATCTCGCGCATCGCGACCGTGACCGCGTCCTGCGCCTCGGCGACGGTCACCCCCGGGCGCGGCTTCACGGCGATGAACAGCGCGTTGATCTTGTCGATCACGAACGCGTGGTCGGCGAAGAGAAAGGGAATGATCGCGCCGACCTGCTGCCCCTGCGGCGCGAAGATGTTTTCCGGAGGCGCGTAGATGCCGATGACCCGCGCTGGCCGGCCGCCCAGGCGAACCGTCTTGTCCAGCGGGTTCGCCTGGCCGAAGAGCTTTCGCGCCACGTCGTGGTCGATCACCGCGACCGGCGTTCCGCTCTTCAGCTCGGCCCTGGTGAACCATCGACCCTCGAGCAGCTCGCCGCCCTGGATCTCCGTGTAGCGGTCGTCCGCGGCCATGAAGGTCATCTGCTGTGTGCGGATTCCCTGGTACTCGACGCGGCCGAACACCTGCGCCCAGATCGCCGAATAGCCGATCTCCGGGAGCGACGCGATGCGCTGCGCCTCCTCGGGGATCAGATCGGGGCGATTCTTCGCGTCCCGCGGCAGCCGGTTCGGGTTGACCGGGGTGCTCGAGAAATAGCGGATGACGTAGAACGTCGTCGGGCCGGCGATCTCGATGGTGTGCACGATCTGCTCGCGGATCCCCTGGACGATCGCGGCCATCGCCATCACCGTCGCGACGCCGATCACCACGCCGAGGATCGTCAGCGCCGAGCGGATCTTCCCCGCGCGCAGCGTATCGAGCGCGATGGTCAGGTTCTGCCCCAGCCGGTCGACGATCCGCATCGAGCGCTATTCCGCGCGCAGCGCGGTGATCGGATCGAGCTTCGCCGCGCGCGACGCCGGATACACGCCGAACAGCACGCCCACCCCGGCGCCAAGTCCCACCGCGAGGAGGATCGACCAGAGCGTCACGCGGGCGGGAAGAGGAGAGATCGCCGCGATCCCCATCGCGAACAGCCAACCCACCGCGACACCGATCATCCCGCCCATCGCGGCGAGCGCGATCGATTCGGCGAGGAACTGCTTCTGGATGTCGCGCGCCGTCGCGCCCACCGCCTTGCGGATCCCGATCTCGCGCGTGCGCTCGGTGACGGCCATCAGCATGATGTTCATGATCACGATCCCGCCGACCACGACTCCGATCGCGACGACCGCCGGGATCACACTGAAGAGGACCTTGGTCAGCTGCTCCCAGAAGGCGATCAGCGCGTCGGCCGTCTCGACGGAGAAGTCGTTCTCCTGCGAGGGGCGCAGCCGGTGCGCGATGCGCATCGCCTCCTCCGCGCGCTGCATCGCGCCGGCGACGTCCTTCGCCTCGCGCATCTTCACCGAGATCGTGTTGGTCGAGCGGCGCCCGTACATCATCTCGAACTGCGTGATCGGGATCATCACGAACGCGTCGAACGACTGGCCGAGCACGCGTCCCTTCTTCGCCACGACGCCGACGACGGTGAACAGCGATCCGCCGATCCGCATGTCTTTGCCGACCGGGTCCACCCCTTCGAAGAGCTTGTCGGCGACGTCGGCCCCGACGATCGCCACCGGACGCTTCTCGCGGACATCGAGGTCGCTCAGCGGACGGCCGCCGCTGAACTTGTAGTCCTGGACCACCTGATAGTCCGCGGTCACGCCGAAGACGGGGATGTCATCCTGCTCGCGCTCGCGCCAGACGACGTCCGACGTCGGCGTCGGCCAGCCCGACTGGAGGCTCACCGCCTGCGCGTCGGGGATCGCGGCGCGGACCGCCCGTGCGTCGCTCGGCGTGATCTTCGGCCGGCGCGCATACCGGCGGAATATCTCGTCGTCGATCAGCCCGACCTGGATCGGGAAGCGCCGCACCTGGAACGCGTTCGACCCGATGACCGCGCTCGCCAGATTCTCGCGCACGTACGCGTTCATCCCCTGGATGATCGCGACCACGGCGACGAGAAACGTCACCGAGACGATGATCCCGAGCAGCGTGAAGAACGATCGCAGCTTGTTCGCGCGGATCTGCTCGAGGGCGCTCGCGACGACGTCGGTGTGGCGCATCGTCATGAACGATACGAAAGGGGCCGCCGGTGCGCATCACCGGCGGCCCCTTTCCGACGAACTCCGTACGGACGGCTACTCGTAGCGCAGCGCGATCACCGGATCGAGGCGCGCCGCGCGGAACGCCGGGACGATCCCGAAGACGATCCCCGTCACCACGCTGCCCAGGATCGCCGCCATGATCGCGCTCCCCGGGATCTCCGCCGGGATCGGGGTGAGCGCGCGGATGAGTGCCGTGATCCCGGCGCCGATGATGAAGCCCGTTGCCGCGCCCACGCCGGTGAGCGTCACCGCCTCGACCAGGAACTGCCAGAGGATCGTCCACCGCGTCGCGCCGAGCGCCTTTCGCACTCCGATCTCGCGAGTGCGCTCGGTGACGCTGATCATCATGATCGCCACCACGCCCACTCCCCCCACGAGCACCCCCACGGCGGAGATCGCGATGAGGATCACGAAGAACGTCCCGAAGAAGCCGTTGTAGACCTCGAGCAGCCGGTCCTGCGTCGTCACCGCGAAGTTGTTCTCCTGGCTCGGCCGCAGGCCGCGCATCGCGCGGAGCGTCGCCGTCACGTCGTCGATCGCCTCCGCCTGCTTCACGTCGGAGCGCGGCTTCACCGTGAAATCCACCCAGCGCATCGACATCTGCAGATGCCGGCGGCCCGTCTCGAGCGGGATGATCCCCGTCGGCGAGTCGCCGCTCTGCGCCGACCCGGGCTTGCCGAGAAAGCTCGCCGTGTAGTGGTAGATCCCGATCACCTGGAAGGGCTGGCCGTTGATGTCGACCAGCTTGTCGAGCGGGTCGCTGTCCCCGAACAGCGCCTTCGAGGCGTTCTCGTTGAGGATGATCACCCGCGCCGCCGCCTGGGCCTCCTGCGAGGTGAAGCTCCTGCCGGGGTAAATGTCGCCGCCGTCGACCTCGGTCCAGTTGGCGGTGTACGCGTCGATCCCCACCTGGCTGAGCTGCCGGTCCTTGTAGCGAACCTTCTCGCCCGTCGCCGAATGGGCCGTCACCGCCTCGATCGTCGGGAGCCGGCCGATCGCCTCCGACTCGCGCACGGTGAGCGGCGGGTTGCGCCGCCACGGGCACGTCTCGTCGGTGCCGTCGCACGCGTTCATCATCGAGATGGGACGCTTGTACACGTAGAACGACGTCGGGCCCGCCGACTCGAGATCCTTCGCGACGCTCGCGTTGATGCCGTGCACCGCCGCCGACATCGCGACGACGACGAAGACTCCCACCGCGACTCCCATCACCGTCAGGGCGGCGCGCACCTTGTTGGCGCGCATCGCGTCGAAGGCGATTCCCACCCCCTCCTTCAGATTCGTCACGCCCGCGCGGATCGACATGGGCTACTCCTGCCGCAGCGCGGCGATCGGATCGAGCCGCGACGCGCGGCTCGCCGGGTAGACCCCCGCCACGACACCCACTGTGGTGCCGAGCAGCGTCGCCATGATTACCGACCAGAGCGCGACATGGGTGGGGAGCGGAGAGAGCTTCGCGATCGCGAACGCGATGGCCGCGCCGGCGACGATGCCGATGACCGCGCCGAGGGTGCTCAGCGTCGCGGCCTCAACGAGGAACTGGCTCAGGATGTCGCGCCGCTTCGCGCCGAGCGCCTTCCGGATTCCGATCTCACGCGTCCGCTCGGCGACCGCGACGAGCATGATGTTCATGATCACCAGCCCGCCGACGACGAGCCCGATGGCGGGGAGCGCCGTGCCCGCGACCATGAGCATCCGCTTCAGCTTCATGATGAAGGTGAGCGCCGACTGCGAGGTCTCCATCGCGAAGTTGTCGGGTACCGCCGGGCGGAGATGCCGCTGGCCGCGCATGACCTCCCGCACCTGCTCCATCGCGTCGTTCATCGCCAGCTCGCTCGGCGACTGCACGAGGATGCCGTCGACGTCACCCTTCGGGTTCGTGAGCCGATGGAGGGGTGACTTGTACGGGGCGATGACCATCTTGTCGAGCGAGAGCCCGAACAGCGTCCCCTGCCTGGCGATGACGCCGATGATCGTGTACGGGATCCCGCCGATCTTCAGCTCGCGGCCCAGCGGATCGAGGTTGGGGAAGAAGTACGACGCGACCTCGCTTCCGATCACCATCGACGTCGTGCCGAGCTGCAGCTCCTGCTGGGTGAAGGTGCGGCCGCTCGTGAGATCGTAGTGCTTGATGGTGAAGTAGTCGCCGTCCACCGCGTGGGCGTCGACCTGCCGCACGCGCGCATAGGGCGAGATCGCGCGGACGTTGTCCTGGCTCTCGACGGCGTAGCGCGTTCCCGGCGGCAGCACCGAGGTGACGGTGCGAAGATCGGAGTAGTAGATGCGCGGGCGCCGCTGCCACTCGCGCCACATCTCCTCGGTGACGTTGCCGTTGAACCAGGGAAAGCGATGGAGGGTGAAGGTGTTCACGCCGAGCAGCCGCCCGGCGAAGTCCTCCTCCATGTACTTGCTCATCCCCTCGACGATCGAGACCACGGCGATGAGGAACATCACGCCGATCGTCACGCCGAGCAGCGTGAAGCTGCTCTTCAGCTTCTGCGCGCGGATCGTCGCCAGCGCGAGCCGGACCGCTTCGAATAAGGGCATAGAGCCTCGGTTAGGGACCAGGGACCAGGGGCCAGGCGTGAGGAACCGCGGTCGACGCCGTTCCTGACGCCTGGCCCCTGGTGCCTGCCTCTAGAGTCCGACTTTCTGCGTGAACGCCGAGCGCTTGTCGTCGCTCGCGATGACGCCGTCGCGGAGCACGATCACGCGGCGTGCGTGCGCGGCGATGTCCGGCTCGTGCGTCACCATGATCACCGTCTGGCCCTGGTCGGCCAGCTCCTCGAAGACCTTCATGATCTCCTCGGAGGTCGTCGAGTCGAGGTTACCCGTCGGCTCGTCGGCGAGGAGGATGGAGGGACGGTTCACCAGCGCGCGCGCGATCGCGACGCGCTGGCGCTGGCCGCCGGAAAGCTCGTTCGGCTTGTGCAGCATGCGCGCGCCGAGCTGCACGCGCTCGAGCGCTTCCTCGGCGCGCCTGCGGCGCTCCTCGCCGGGGACGCCGGCGTAGACGAGCGGCAGCTCGACGTTGTGCAGCGCCGTCGCGCGGGGGAGCAGGTTGAACGTCTGGAAGACGAAGCCGATCTCCTTGTTCCGCACGCGCGCCAGCTGGTCGTCGCTCATCGCCGAGACGAGCTGGCCGTTGAGCCAGTACTCGCCGTCGTTCGGCGTGTCGAGACAGCCGATCAGGTTCATGAGCGTCGACTTGCCCGACCCGGAGGGACCCATGATCGCGACGTACTCGTTGCGCCGGATGGCCAGGTCCACGCCGCGGAGCGCGCGCACGACTTCACCGCCCATGTCGTACTCGCGCTTCAGTCCGCGGGTGACGATGACCCAGTCCTCCTCGGGCGCCGCGCCGGCCGTCGCGACGACGGCCTCGCGCTCCTCCGTCGTGCTGATCGGATACTCGTCGGTGTTCCTCATGCCCCCTTCGCCTCCGCGCCCGACTTCGGCGCGTTCGCCTTCGGCGCCTCGCGCACCAGCGCACCGTCGTGCAGGTCGCGGATCGCCTGATACGTCCCGCCGACGATCTTGTCGCCTTCCTTCAAGCCGGACACCACCTCGAAGTACTTGTCGCCGGCGATGCCGACCCTGACCGGCTTGAAGGAGACCTTCATGTCGTTGCCGACGACGAAGACGCCTTCGACGTCGCGCTTGCCCACTTCCTTCGACGGGCGCGCCTTCCCGAGCCCGACGGCGGTGTCGCCCTTGCTCAGCGCCGAGTCCTCGCGCACGGTGAGCGCGATGATCGGGATGGAGAGCACCTGCTGTCGCTTCGCCGTCACGACCTTCGCGGTCGCCGAGAAGTCGGGACGCGTCTCGGTGGGCGGGTTGAGCAGCTGGATGGTCACCTCGTAGTCGACTGCCTGGTCGCCGCTCGACGTCGCCGCCGCCGCCTTCACCGAGCTGTTCGAGATCTCGACGACGCGCCCGGTGAAGGTGGTGTCCGGGAAGGCGTCGATCTGGATCTGCGCGGAGTCGCCGAGGCTGATGCGAGCGACGTCGGTCTCGTCGACCTTGACCTTGGTCTCGAGGACGCCCATGTCGCTGATCGTGAGCAGCGTCGCGGCGTCCTTGTTGAAGGTGCCGGGCACCGCGGTCTCACCCTGCTCGACGTTCAGCCGCGTCACGCGGCCGCTCATCGGGGCGAGGATGGTTGTCTTGAGGAGCGAGCTGCGCGCGTCGCGGAGCTGCGCGACCGCCTGGTCGACCTGGTGCGCCGCCGCGTCGGCGAGCGCCTGGTTCACCTCGACCTGCGTCTTCAGCTGCTCGAGCTGCTCGTCGGAGATGAGCGTCGCGTTCGACTTCCGGATCTCCGCGGAGCGCTCGTAGTTGCGCTGGCTCTGGATGAAGCTCGCCTTCGCCTGCGCCGCGCCGGCCTTCGCCGACGCGAGCGCCGCCTCGGCGCGCTGCACCGCGGCCTCGTACTGCGCCGGCTCGATCTGGAGGAGGAACTGCCCCTTGCTCACCATCTGTCCTTCCTTGACGGCGAGCCGGACGATGCGCCCGCTGATGTCGGCGGCGACGTCGACCTTGGTGTGCGGGCTCACCTGGCCGCTCGCGGTCACCGAGGCGACGAGATCGCGCTTCTGCACCGGCTCGATGCGCACCTCCACGCCCTTGTTGCCGCTCTTCATCGCCGTCAGCACGACGACGGCGATGACGACCGCGCCCGCGACGCCGAGGATGGAATACTTGACCTTTTTGCTCATGTCTGCCTCTGGGGGGTTAGCGCAGCGGGCGGCCGACCGCACCTTCGAGCGCGGCGAAAGCCTTGTGGTAATCGTAGACGGCGTTGATCCGGTCGCTCTCGGCGCGCTCGTACGTCGCACGCGCCTGCACCACGTCGAGGAAGGTCGCCGCGCCGACGCGGTACCGCTCCTCCGTCAGCCGCAGCTCGTCGCGGGCGCGGGCCGCGTTCTGCTCCTGCACCGCGACGGTCTTCTGGGCGGTCGCCAGTGTGAGATACGCACCGGTCACCTCGGCGTTGAGCTGGAGCTCGCGGGCGCGGACCAGGGTCCGCGCGTTGTTGCGCGACGCGACCGCTTCCTCGATCCGCTGCTCGCGCAGAAACCCGTTGAAGATCGGGAGCGTGACCGTCGCGCGGAGCGACCAGGGGCTCTTCGTGAAGTTGAACGGATACTGGTCGTTGGCGCTGCGGATCGCCGCTTCCTGGCTCGGGCTGAGCGTTCCCGTGCCGCAGGGGAAGGTCGCGAGCCCGGCGCCGGCGCGAGAGAAGTTGTTGGCGAGGCAGCCCTCGTACGACTGTGCCGCGCTGGAGCGCGCGCCGGAGATCAGCGCGTCGGTGTCGGTGTAGCGCTGCGTGTATCCGCCGACCCCAGTGCTCAGACTGAGCGACGGCGTGTACGCGGTGCGCGACTCCCGCACGGAGAGCACGGAGGCGTGCTCGCGCTCGCGGAGGGCGACCACCTGCGGGTTCTGCTGGCGCGCCATCGAGAGCAGGGAGTCGATGCTGAAGCTCACCGGGGTGATCGCGAACTCGGTCGTCAGATCGACGTTCGCCGGCTGCTCGACGCCGAGCTGCTGGAAGAGCCGCAGCTTCTCGATCTCCACCTGATTGTGCGCGTTGAGGGCAGCGACCTGCTGCGTCGCGAGGTCGACCTCGGCACGCTGCACGTCGAGCGAGGTCGCCGATCCGACCGACGCACGCGCCCTCGCCAGCTCCACCTGCTGCTGCGCGGCGACGACCAGCGTGTCGGCGAGCTCCGCCTTCGCCCGCGCCTGGAGGGCGGTGAGATACTGCTGCGTCACCGAGGAGCGCAGCGTCGACTGCGCGCCGGTGATGTCAGCCTCGACGGCGTCGCGGTTGGCCGCGGCGACGCGCGGCGCGATGAGCGACCCGGCGTTGATGTTGTAATTGAGCCCGATGAAGTAGCTCGACCCGAGCGTGTTCGGGTTGGTGCCGAGCTGCAGCCCGTTGTAGATCTGCCGGCCGCCCTGCTGGTACTGGCCGCTGAACGACGCGTCGGCGCTCGGGAGGAGTGCGCCGTACGCCGCGTACTGCGCCGCGCGCGCCGTGCGGCGGCGCTCCTGCACCTGCTGCAGGTCGGTGTTGTTCCGTCGGGCGAGGGTCAGCGCATCGTCAAGGGAGAGCGCCGGACCGGCCTGCATGGAATCGCGAACCTGCGCACCGAGCGGAGCGGCGGCGAGAAGGAGCGCGGCGAGCAGTTGAAGACGCATCGGGGGGATCCTGTCGGGTGAGTACGGGGGCACCGTACGGGAGAGCTCTCGCGAGGTTTCAGGAGCGGAAACGCAAAAACGCCCCGCGGGGCGTTGGACATCGCGCGACACTTCGCCCGCCTAGCGGGCGGCGGGCAATGCGTCCCGAACCGCGACGAGCCCCAGCATCGGCGCCTCGACGCGGAGCACGCGACCCGATGCGTCCGTCCACAACTGCCGCTCGCCCGCGGCGTCGCCGATTGCGTAGTGTCGGGCGACCACCGTCGTCCCCGCGATCTCGATCGGCTCGTCCCCTCGCGAGATCACCCGAAACTGCGCGATCACGTTCCGGCGCGGAAGGACCGCGGTGACGGTTTCCTGACCCAGAAGTGTAAGAAAGTAGTATTGATGAGCTTCCCCCTCGTCGAAGATGACCATGCCGTCGTGGAGGAAATACTCGCGCGCGGACTCGCCGCGCGGGGTCTGCGACCGGGTGGCGAGCCGGTCGCGCGAGACCTGCGCGGTGATGCGCTCGCGGACTTCGCCGCCTTCGCGGCCCTCGAGCTGGTAGGTGATCGGCACCCCCAGCGTATCCGTCCGCAGCGCGACGACGCTCCTGGCCGCGCCGACGACCGCGGTGCCGCTCGCGACGAGGGTCATCGCCCCGGCCACCGGCGCGCGGACGATCCGGAAGTCCTCGCGTCCCGTCCGGCCGCCGAGGGTGACGGTGAAACTGCCCTCGTCCACCACGCTGAGCTGCGCGGCGAGGGGAGACGCGCTCAGGGCGAGCGCCGTGACGGCGAGAAGCAGTCGAGTCCGCATGCAGGCTGATACCCCGCATCGGTGTCCCGGGTTCATGACGTGGGTGCCGGCGCGAGAAACACGCGCTCGCTGATGCGCCCGCGGATCCGGTCGTAGAGGGCGCGCCCCTTCTCCGCGGTCGCGAGCGTCGGCCGTCCGATCGAGCCGGGGCTCCCCTTCGGGACCTTGAGCCATCCGCGCCGATAACGTCGCAGCTCTTCGCGCGACATCATATAATCCTGCGCGAGCTCCATGTGCACGAGCTCGGGCGCGAGATGGAGCATGATCGACGTGTCGACCTCGTCGCCGTGCATCGGCTCCGTCTGGCCCTGGAGCAGGTCCGCGAAATCGATGTTGAAGATGTCGACGACGCGCACGCGGGCGCCGGCCGTGATCACCGTGGCCATCGCCTCCTGATGCGGATCGTGCTCGTGCGCCGTCAGCAGGATGAACTCGCGGACGCCGCTCGCCTCCCACGAGGCGAGGAGGTCGTTCAGCGCGCGATGGAGGGTTTTCTTGCGGAGCGAGCCGTTGCCGGCGAAGGCGCGCTCGGTGTCGACGTTCACGCCGTACTCGAAGGTCGGGGCACGCAGCACCCCGAACTCGGCCGAGAGGTCGTCGGCGAGCCGCTCGACGATGAAGGTGTCGCAGCCGAGGGGCAGGTGAGGGCCGTGCTGCTCGCAGGTACCGACAGGCACGATGAGGCGCGGGTCGTCCGCCAGGAGGGCGGCGACCTGCGAAGGAACGAGCTCTTTGAGGCGGCGCGGTGCGTCCGCCGGGAGTGACGAGGCCATCTCGACTGGGAACGAAGTGCTGACTACGCGGCGGACGGCGGCGGCGGACGATGGGCTCGCCCTCTGGGGCGCGTCCGTCGCGCTGGCGACGCTCGCGCTGGCCGGGTGGCTGCGGGCCACAGGCGTAGAGTATCTCGTCGTCGGCTGGGCCGCCACGCTGCTGTCCCTCGCGTTCGTCGCGAGGGGCTCGCGACGCGAGCGGCTCTGGCGCGGCGTGGCGAGCGTCCTCGCGCTGGCAGCGTGCGGCGCGCTGTCGCTGGCGCACCGACAAGTCGGGGAAGCGCGCGACGACTGGGCGGCGTACTCGGCGGAGCTCCAGGGCCGGGCCGCGGCGCGAATGCGCGTCGAGCTCACGGACCTCGGGCGGCAGCTGCAGGAGGCCGCGCGTCGGGCGCTGGCGGCGCCGCGCGAGCGGGAGCGCGCCTTCGCGGCGGTCGGCGCGAACATCGGCGGTGCAGGGGAGCGCGGGATCGTTCTCTACCAGGGCGCGACGCCGTTCGCCTGGGCGGGGACGATCCGGGTTCCCACGGACACCCTGACCGCGCCGCTGGGCCTCTCGGTGACGCCCTTCTACACGACGGTCTACGCCGTCGCGTCGGCGGGGGGACGCCGCGCCGTCGCGGTCGCGCTCCTCCATGCCGAAGCTCCCGCCGACCGATTGGCGGCGCCGCTCGATGCGCTGGTCGCGCGTGCCGTCGGTGTCCGCGGGTTCACCGCCGTACGGGACACCTCCGCCGTGCGCCGGGGGGCGCCGGAGCTCGCCGAGCTCCCGTTGTCCGGAGGCGGGGTGCTGCTGGTCCGCGTGGAGGCCACGTCGCCGCAGGAGGCCCTGCTCCGGCTGATCGAGCGGGTGCGGGTGCGTGGAGGCATCCTGCTCGTCGTCGTCCTCGCGGCCTTCCTGGCGGCGATGTGGCGCGCGCGCCGCTCGCTGCTCTTCCGGTTCGCGTCGCTGGCGGTCCCGCTCGCGTGCGTCGCGATCGTGCCGCTGAACGAGCTGTCGAACGTCTCGCGCTTCTTCGATCCCGCGCTCTACTTCGCGCCGTTAGGCGGGCCGTACACGGGGAGCCTCGCCGCCCTCGGCATCACCGGCGCGGTGCTGCTCCTCGGGCTGCTCGCGCTGCTCCGTTCACCCTTCGTCACGCGCTCGCGCGTCGCGGCGGCCGCGGCGGTGCTCGTGGTGGCCGGTCTCGGGCCGTTTCTTCTTCGCGATCTCGCGCGCGGGGTGCAGCCGCCGGCCACCGGTGTCTCGCCCACGCTCTGGCTCGCGTGGGAGACGGCGCTCTTTCTCGCCGCGGGGGCGCTCGTCCTCGCCGGCGCGTCCGCGGGGCGGGCGGCGCTGGGCGGCCGGCGCGGATTGAGCTCGTGGGTCGCGCCGGCGATCGCCGGCGTCGCGGCGGTCGTCGGCACCATGAGCTGGTCGGCGCCCGGACGGTGGCCCGGGTGGTATCCGGTGCTCTGGGTGGCGGCGATCGCCGCGTTGACGCTCACGCGGCGCTCGTCGCGCTTCGTCGCCGCGGCCTCCGTCCTGGCCGCGCTCGGCGCGTCGACGCTCGTCTGGGGCGCGACGTCCCGCAAGCGCGTCGATCTCGCCGCGCGCGACGTCGAGGGACTCCGTGCGCCGGACGACTACGCGCTCGCGCTGCTGAACCGCTTCGCCCACGAGCTCGAGAGCGGCGCGCCTCCGCGAACGGCCGCCGAGCTTCTGTCGCGATACGTCGCCTCGGATCTGGCGGCCGCGCAATACCCCGTCGCGATGGCGACCTGGGACTCCGCGGGAATCGAGCGCGCGCGGTTCGAGACGGGACGCTTCGTGCCCTCGGGAGCGGCGGTTCGACAGGTCGTCGCCGAGGCGCGAAGCACGCGGTCGCCGGTGCTCCGGCCGGCGCTGGGTGAGCTCGGCGTGGCGCTCGTCCTCGCCGTGCCCGCGGCGGACGGCGTCGCGACGTCCGTTCTGGTGCTCCCGCGGACGCGTCTGGTCGCGGACGATCCATACGCGACGTTGCTCGGCGCGGATCCCGGCACGACGGGGGAGGCGCCCTACAATCTCTCGCTGACCGGTGCCGACTCGATGTCGCTGAGCGACGCCGGCCGGTACGTGTGGCGCCGGCTCGGCAACGAGCTGCACGGCGACTGGCTCGTCCGCACCTCGCGCGGGCTGTCGCGCGCGCACGCGGAGGTCGAGCTTCGGCCGATCTCCGCGCTCGTGCAGCGCGGCCTGCTCGTGGTGCTCTTCAACCTCGGGATCGTCGCGCTGCTCTGGGTGCTGAGCGCGCTCGCCGACGGGGGGTACGCGCGATGGATCGGCGTGCACGCGCGCCGGTGGTCGCGGAGCTACCGCCTCCGCCTGACGATCGTCCTCTTCGCCTTCTTCGTCCTGCCGGCGGTGGCGTTCGCGATCTGGTCGTACAACGAGCTGCGGCGCGACGATCGGCACTCGCAGGAGCTGCTCGTGCGCGAGTCGCTGCGGACGATCGCGGAGGGCGGGGGGATCGACGCGCTCGCGGCGCAGCAGCCGCGCGCCGGGGCTCCGCTCCTGCGCTACGACCGGGGCGCCCTCGCCGCGACGAGCGACACGCTCTACGACGCGGTGGCACCGTTCGGCCGATTCCTTCCGCCGCCGGTGTTCCTGACGCTCGCGCTGTCCGACGAGGTGACGGCGAGCGACGTGACCCGCGTCGGAAGCACCTCGGTGCTGCTCGGATACCGGGCACTCACCGACACGACCGGGCAGCGCGTGGTCCTCGCGGCTCCGGCGACCTCCGCGGAGGAGTCGCTCGACCAGCGGCGCCGCGATCTGAACGTGCTCGTGCTCTTTCTCACCGCGCTGGGCGCGCTCGCCGCGCTCGGGCTGAGCGGCGTGGCGGCGCGCGAGCTGGCGCGTCCAGTCGGCGAGCTGCGCGGCGCGGCGCTGGCCATCGCCGCGGGCGAGCGGGAGC
>JABFXC010000097.1 GCA_013361935.1 Gemmatimonadaceae bacterium | reverse complement strand
CGAGCGCCGCCGCGAGCACCGCCGCGAGGCGGAGCCGCACGCGGCGCGGCTCGTTCGTGCTGTCCACCGCGGCGAAGAGCGCCGCGGGTCCGGCGACGAGCGCGCTCGGGTGCAAGGGCGCGGCGAGCGCGAAGAGATAGGCGAGCAGCGCGCGCATGCGCGGTGCAGCTCGATCGCCCGCATCGCCCGCCGCCTCGCCGGCGCGCAATCCCACGGCGAGCATGAGCGCCGAGAGCAGCAGCGCCGACGAATAGACCTCGGCCTCGGTGGCGTCGAGCCAGACGGACGACATGCACCCCGCGGCGATCCCGGCGGCGATCCCTATGGCGATCGACCGCGTGCGGCGCGCGATCTCGCTGGCCGCGACGGCGCACGCAGCGGCGGTGCAGACCGCGGAGAGCGCGTTCACCGCGGCCGCCGCCGGGAGCACGCCGAGCAGCATTCGCCAGACGCGGCCGAGCATGACGTAGAGCGGCGTTCCCGGCGGGTGCGGGACGCCGAATGACTCGATCGCCGCGACGAACTCGCCCGCGTCCCAGAAGGTGACCCGCGGCGCGAGGGTCGCGAGGTAGAGCGCGAGCAGCGCAACGAAGACGACCGCCGCGGCGCGGCGCGGGTCGCGATCGCCGCGCGACGCCGTCAAGCGGTCTCGATCGGGCGCAGCTCGGTGCTCGTGCGCGCGGGACGCCGCGTCAGCAGCTCGCGCACGCGGGTCGCCGTCAGCTCTCGCGTGAGCAGGCCGCCGCTCGCCATCGAGATGATCCCCGTCTCCTCGGAGACTACGAGCACCAATGCGTCGGTCTCCTCGCTGAGACCGAGCGCGGCGCGGTGGCGCGTGCCCAGCGAGCGGTCGGCGAGCGTCGCCTGCGACAGGGGAAGGATGCACCCCGCGCCGACGATCGTGTCGCTGCTGATGATCACCGCCCCGTCGTGCAGCGGCGAATAGGGGGTGAAGATGGTCGTCAGCAGGTCCGCGTTGACCTTCGCGTCCATCGGGCTGCCGCTCTCGAGGTAGTCGCTCAGCGACACCTCGCGCTCGAGTGCGATGATCGCGCCGATCCCGCTGCGCTGCAGCCGCTCGAGCGCTTCGGCGATCGCCTCCGCGACCTCGGCGTCGTGCATGTGATGGAACAGCCGCGACACCGGCGCCTGGCCGAGATGGGCGAGCGCGGCGCGCAGCTCGGGCTGGAAGATCACGATCGCCGCGAACACCCCGTAGGTGAAGACGAGGCCGAGGATGTACGTGATCATCGTCAGCTTCAGCACGAGCGCGAGCGCGTACGCGAAGACGAGGAGCACGATCCCGATGAGGATCTGCGCGGCGCGCGTCCCGTGGAAGAGGAGCATCACGCGATACAGCGCGAAGGCGACGACCGCGATCTCGATCGCGTCGCGCCAGTCCGGGCGCAGCAGGCGAAGATGCTCGAAGAAACTCATCGGGCGGAAAGTACAGCGAGCGCGGGGATCACGATACGGCCATGTGGCATGAGGCTAGTGTCATGACTTCTAAGGCATGAGCCATGGGGCAGAAGGGCCATGAGGCAGAAGGGCAGCTGCCCCATGGCTTCTCTGCCAGGTGCGTCATGCCGCCTGACGCTGACACTAGCCTCGTGCCCCATGGATGTCTCGCGTCTCGTGGATGTCTCGCGCCCCATGGCCGTTCGACAGCACGGCCTGCGCGACGTCCAACGCCTGACGGTTGGCCGCCACGTCGTGTACCCGGAAGATCCGCGCGCCGAGCATCAGCCCCGCGACGTTGGCGCCGACGGTGCCAGGGGCGCGCGCGGCGGGGTCCTTCACACCGGTGATCTCGCCGATGAAGCGCTTGCGCGAGGCGCCCAGCAGCACGGGGAAGCCCAGCGCGGCGAGCCGGGGGATGCCGGCGATCGCGGCGAGGGAGTGCTCCGCGCGCTTGGCGAAGCCGATCCCCGGGTCGAGCACGATCGCTTCCGGATCGATCCCCGCGGCGAGCGCCGCGTCCAGCGAGGCGCGGAGCTCGTGCACGATCGACTCGACCACGTCGTCGTAGGTCGCGTGGGCGAAGGTCGCCATGTCGGAGATGCCGCCGCGGGAGTGCATGAGCACCACTCCGCAGCCCGCGTGGGCGCACACCGCGCCCATCCGCGGATCGAGGCGGAAGCCCGAGACATCGTTGACGATGCGCGCGCCCGCGCCGAGCGCCGCCTCGGCGACCTCCGACTTCACCGTGTCGACCGAGATCACCGCGTCGGGAAAGCGCGCGGCGATCTCGCGGATGACGGGGAGCACGCGCTTCCCCTCGTCCGACGCGCTCACGGGACGCGCGCCCTGCGGCCGCGTCGACTCGCCGCCGACGTCGATGACGTCTGCGCCCTCGGCGAGCATCCGCGCGGCCTGCGCGACGGCGCGCGCCGGCTCGTCGAACTGCCCACCGTCGCTGAAGCTGTCGGGGGTGACGTTGAGGATCCCCATCACGAGCGGCCGGTCGAGCGGGAGATCGCGCCCGCGGACACGCCAACGGCCCCCGTGTGGGGGCCGTTGGAGCGCGCGCGAGTCGCGAGCGGGGGGGTCGGCGTCGATCACGCCGGCGCGACCTCCGGGCCTCCGAACAGCTTGCCCGGCGCGCGCCGCGGCTCGGTCGCGC